>CABMIH010000021.1 GCA_902386205.1 uncultured archaeon
AGTTAGTTTGTGAGAGGTGTTTTGGAGACCCTCTCACGTACTTATTACGGATTCATGTTCAAAAGTGTGGGTATCAATTCATCTCCGCCTTCGAAAGGCGGAGGGTTCTTGATACCCCCGAACTAAATTTTGAAAATAACATCATCCCCCTCAAAACTCCCCCACCGTCATCATAACCTACTTAAACAGGCCGGCATATCCAGAATCCCTATGCGAGAATTCATCCTCTACTCAAGGACAGGAAGGACAGACCCCAGGTTCTCAAGTCTCAGGGAAGCAGGGCGGCTGGACGTTGTTTACCAGTGCATACTGATGTCGCTTTTTATGTCGCATGCAATCCGAAGGGATGTCATCTTCCATGCGCTCCTCGGTGGCCCGCCTTCCCCGCCACTTGAACTTGTGGTGGACGGAAGGGATTTGAGGGATGTGCGCCTGGATGAGCGCACATGGGAAGACCTGCTCAGGAAAGCGCTATCGGGCAGGGCGCACCCAGGGCTCCATGTTAAAAAGAACAGCCTCCAGCAGCTTGTGAAAGAAAAGAGTAACATCTTTGTCCTGGAAGAATCCGGCGAGAGCATAAAAACCATAGACCTTGGCACGGACCCTGTATTTGTGCTGGGTGACCAGGTGGGTCTTCCAAAGAAAGATGAAGAATTCGTGCTCAGGTATGGGAAGAAGGTTTCTATCGGAGGGCGGGCGTACCTGGCCTCGGCATGTATTGGAATAATAAATTACATACTTGACCAGAGGGAGATTTTTGAATGATAAAATCTAAATATCCTCTATAACTCCTTTTTTACCTTTTTTCTTAACGTCCCTGATAAGTTTCTGGTTCTCTCGAAGGAATGAAGTGGCATCGCTTTCGATCCTCTTTTTATCGATTTTTTTCCCATGCCCTTCCCCAGGGCAATCAACCACAGGTTTTAAGCGCATGATAGGTTCATCCGAATATGAGACTTCAACGATCTTAAAAGGCAGCAGGCGGCAGACAAGAGGTTCGTTCTCCCGTATCGTGCATTCAAGTTTCTTCCCCAAAAAATAACACCTGCCATCTTTTCCTTTTATCCTGAAATCCTGGCCCGGTTCGTCAAATTCCAGGAAATCATCCAGCGGGTATCCAAGCCCATGTATCCTTTTGATATCCTCAATTGTAAGCTGGATACCTTCTGAACAGCATTTTGCCCCGCATTTCTTATATTCGCATGTCCACTTATCGATATTTTCAAGGATATGAATCATAACTGGTAATAAGACTTAATGTAATTTAAGGATACCCATATCTGGCGAGCATAAAATACTTGTTGTATAATTACCGAAAAATGATGCCTGGCGTCATCACTAATCATTTTTTTGATAGACAAAGAATTATATAACAGTTATAACAATATAAGTAAATTATCATCAAAATATAGAGGGTACATAATGTCAATACTTGATGTAACGGAAGACCAGATATTCCATACTCTGGGAAGAGGAAAAGACCCGAATTTCAAGCCAATCGAAAAAGAGAGGCCGGTCATAGCCAGACCTAAGAAAACATATGCCATCAACCAGGCCGTCAAGATGCAGCAGGCAGTAAAACCGGATGTCATCGTGGCTCAGGTCGAACCCGTTAAACCAGTCCTTTCACCAGCAGTCGATGAATCCATGATAAAACTGACCGAGGAATTAACTGAACTGAACAGCCGCGTTTCGGGAATCCAGAAAATGGTAAAATGGTACATATTACCTCAGTTCGTAGTCGTTGTAGTTTTATTGCTGGCTTTGATCCTGAGAAGTTAATTGTTTTTTTGGAAAATCAATTGACCGATATTTTATTGTATTAGCCATTCTTTATTGGGGGATATGAAATATATCGTACTTGTAGGAGACGGGATGGCGGATTATCCTGTCCCCGAACTTGGCGACCTGACGCCCCTTCAGGCCGCAAATATCCCGAACATGGATTTTATCGCAAAGCATGGAAGATGCGGCGTTGCCAGGACGGTCCCTGATAACATGCCCGCGGGAAGCGATGTGGCAAATCTTTCAATACTGGGGTATGATCCGGTAAAATATTATTCAGGCCGCGGCCCGCTTGAAGCTGCAAGCATAGGTGTCTCCCTGGGAAAGAATGACATAGCTTTCAGGTGCAATCTTATCACAGAAAAAGATGGAATGCTCGCTGATTACAGCGCGGGCCATATTTCAAGTGAAGAAGCCCGTATCCTTATAGAAGCTGTGGACAGGCAGCTTGGCAATTCCTGCAGGTTCCATGCAGGCGTGAGTTACAGGCATTTACTTGTCACTGAAAAAGGAGAAGAGGCGCAATGCACACCTCCGCACGATGTTGTCGGGCAATCAGTAGATGATGTCCTGCCAAGTGGAAAAGATTCAGGGATCCTAATTGATCTTATCAGGGCATCAAGACCTATTCTTGAATCCCATGAAGTTAATTTGAAACGGAAAAAGAACGGTAAAGCTCCAGCAAACCTCATCTGGCCGTGGGGCCAGGGGAAAGCCCCGTCAATGCCGCTTTTCAAGGCATCATATGGGATTTCCGGCTCCATAATCTCGGCAGTGGATCTATTGAAAGGCATCGGGAAGTATGCAGGTCTTGATATCATAGATGTGCCCGGGGCCACGGGATATCTGGATACCAACTTTACAGGTAAAGCCGCATACGCCTTAAAATCACTCGAAGAGAGAGATTTCGTACTTGTTCATGTGGAAGCACCCGATGAGGCTGGACACATGGGAAATATAGAAGCAAAGATCAAGGCCATCGAGGACTTTGACGAGAAAGTGGTGGGGGGAATTTTAAATGAAGTGGGGGGGTTCGGGGATTACCGCATTATGGTCTTGCCGGACCATCCTACACCCGTGTCGGTGAAAACCCATACGATAGAACCTGTTCCTTTTGCGATATATTCATCGTCTGAAAGTGCGGATTATGTGGACAGGTTCGATGAATCTGCCGCAAAAGAAGGTATTTTCGGTCTTGTGGAAGGATACGGGTTGATGAGGTTGTTGACCAAATGATCCTCATTCCGAAAGCCGCAGCATTATGCCGGTACGCCTCGCCCTTATAATCGTAATGTCAAGGGCAATAATACCAGCTAAGAAATAAAATAACCCGAGCGCGAATCCAAGAATTACATTCCCTTCCCCAAAACCGTAGAATGAGCGCATGTACTCAAGGAAATACGTAAGCGGGATCGCCCGCGCTATAATCTCGAGACCTTGCGGAAGAATTGACACCGGGTAGTAAATACCGCATATGAACATCATGATTCCCGTAATCGTCCAGGCCGCCACTTCGGCGCGCTGGCCAAAACTCAGTATCGAGATGCAAACAAGGATGCCTATGGATGCCGATGTCAGGAAAAGACCCGCTAAGAAAACAAGGACCGGCATGATTCCGCCGGCAAGAAAATTGAAACCAAAGGCATAGTAACTGATGATAACAAGGATTATGAAAACAAGGCTGCTTCGCAGTATCCCGAACATCAGTGAGCCGATTATGAGATGGTGTCCCCTTGCAGGGGCTATGAACGTGTGCTTTATGCTTTTGCTCCACATATCAAAAAGCATTACATAAGCCACATCTATCTGGCATACCTGGACAATACTGAACGCGATGGCCCCTATCAGGATGAAAGAGACAGTATTCTCATTCATCGAAAAGAAACTTGCCATAAGGCCGATGGACATCAGGCCGATGAACGGCCAGAATATCACCTCAAAGATAGTGAAGAAATTCCTTTTTGCCATAATCCAGCTTTTATAAAAGGAAGCTGCGTACCTGCCGGTTTCAGGATTTAACATTATGTTCCTTGATTCTCCTTTTTTTCTTCATCAATTTGGGCAATGTAACATTAAATGTACTTCCGTTTCCATTGCTTTCCGCCCAGATGGAACCATAATGTCCCTCTATTATGCTCTTACATATTGAAAGCCCGATACCCATACCGCCATATTTCCTGCTCGTAGAGCCATCTATCTGGTAGAATCTTTCAAATATGCGGGATAGCTTGTCTGGAGGGATACCGATGCCGGTATCGGTTATACTGATTTTGATCTGGGTTGTGCCGTCAACTGCGGTTACGGATATAATACCATTTTGCGGCGTGAATTTTATCGCATTTGACAGCAAATTCGATAAAACCTGGATGATCTTTTCTTCATCGGCCCATATTTCGGGAAGGGATTTTATATCCTGGATGACCGTTATTTTTTTCTCGTTTGCCTGTGGATGCATATCCTGCAGTGATCTGGATATGATATTGTTTATCGAAACTATTCCGAATTTCAACTTGAATTTATTTTGTTCAAAGTAAGCGGCATCAATCAATTCCTTGATAAGCTGTATCAGCCTGTCAGAATTACGCAGGACGATATCCAGGCTCTTTTTTTGTTCATCATTGATCTTGCCGATGGTTTCGTCATTAAGTAATTCCACAAATCCTTTAATTGATGTCAGTGGCGTCAATAACTCATGGGTTATATTTGAAATGAATTCAGTTTTTAACCTGTCCGCTTCTTTCAGTTCTTCGTATGATTTTTGTAATTTTCCATGGTACTCTTTAAGTCTCTGCTCCATTACCCTTTTTTCAGTTATATCCCTGGCTATACCGTGAATGGCTATTATCCTGTCACTGTCCCGGATGATTCGGTTCCTGAATTCCAGGAATCTACGTTCACCGTTCTTTCGAATAACTTCAAGAATTATTGGCTGATTCACCGGTTCTCCCGAGAGGTATTTCATTATGATCTTTCTGGCAATTTCAAAACTAGCAGGCGTAAGCCATCTGGATATATTGGAGCCTATTACTTCCTCCTTTGTAGCACAGCCGAGTATCTTGAGCCCGGCATTGTTCACTGTCAGGAAATGACCTTCTGTATCGTGAGTATATATTCCGTCATTTGCATTCTCAAAGAGGTCAAAGTATTTGGATTCGGATTCTTTGAGTTCTTCATATGATCTTTCTAATTTTTGATTGAATTCCTTGAGCTGTTTTTCCAATTTTATCTTTTCGGTTACATCCCGGGCTATGCCGTGGAATCCTGTTATCTTGCCCCTCTCCTTGATAGCCCGGTTCCTTATCTCCGCCCATCTGTGTTCCCCATTCTTCAATACAAGTTCGTAAACTATTGACTCAGATACTTGTATATCTGATGCAATGTTCTTAAGCCTCTCAGTAGCTTCTTTATAGCTCTGGGGTGTGAGCCATCTGGATATATGTGACCCTATTGTTTCCTCCAGTGTCCCTCCGAGTACTTTGAGGCCTGCATTATTTATTTTCTGGAAATTCCCATGTAAATCAAGGGTATACATAGGATCATAGGCGTTCTCAAAAAGATCTTTGTATTTTTCCTCGTTCTTCTTCAATATCTCATGATATTTTATTAGCTTTTGCTCCATTCTCCTTTTTTCAGTTATATCCCTGGCTATGCCGTGTAATCCTTTTATCCTGTTACCGTCTTTCAAAATCCTGCTTTTCACCTCCACCCATCTATGCTCCCCGTTTTTGCTGACCATCTCAAGGATTGTCGGAGGGTCGACTTGTTCTCCGTTAATTCTTTTTTTCATGGCTTTCCTTGCGTTCACATCGCTTTCAGGGGTCATCCATCTTGATATATTTGAACCTATTACTTCATTTTTAATACATCCAAGCAAGTTTAGCCCGGTATCGTTCAGTTCAAGAAAAGTACCTTCAATGTCCAAAGTAAACATTGGATCATCAGCATTCTCAAAGAGATCCCTATATTTGGCCTCTGATTCTTTGAGTAGTTCCTCCAATCTCTTTTTTTCAGTTATATCCCTGGCTATACCATGTATTCCAATTATTTTTTGGCCTTCTTTTATTGGACGTGTTCTTAACTCTGCCCACTTGTGCTCTCCATTCTTGCAGACAATCTCATAAATAGCTGTCTCATCAAGGGATACGCCTGAAATATGTTTCATAAATCTTTCATTGGCAACTTTCATGCTATCGGGTGTAAGCCATCTTGATGCATGGGATCCAATTATTTCATTCATTGTCGCTCCAAGCGCCTTCCGCCCTGCATTGTTTATAGTCAGAAAAAAGCCTTTTGCATCGAGTGTATACATCGTATCATCAGCGTTCTCAAAGAGTTCCCTGTACTTTGCCTCGGATTCTATCATGTTTGATTCAAGCTTTTTTCGTTCCGAGATATCCTTGATAGCGATCACGTATTTCCTTTTTCCATCGAATTCTGCCCGGCCGCAAGATATATACAGGTTTTTTTCTTCACCGTTCCTTGCCATTATCTTTGTTTCATGCAGCATATCAGTACCAGTTTGCATCTTCCTCCAGCGCTCCGGTGCAAGATCCTTCAAATTTTCATATATTACTTCCATGAAACATTTACCAATCAGTTCTTCTCTCGGCCAGCCAATTATCTCAAAAAAGGAATCATTGCTGAATTCAAGTATTCCGAGTTCGTCTGTTACTGCCACCCCATCAAAGGATGATACCGGAATATTATTTTTCAATCCCATTGATGCTAATTAATTGTTATTTATCCAATTTAATGTTGCCGATAGATAGTTTCATAAAGCTGAAAAATAGTAATCAACTGAAATGATTCCCGACGCTTTGGACCTGGCAGAATATATTATAATGAATTACGGGAAAAAAGTGGTCGAGGTTGGTGTGGGCAGCCTTCCGCAGGTCGCACTGCTCTTAAAGAATACGATGGAAGTTATTGTAACGGATGTTAAGCTGCAGCCCGTATTTAACGGAAAATATGCAGGTATCAGGTATTGCATGGATGATATATTCAATCCTGATATCAGTATATATAATAATGCATCACTTATATACTCAATAAGGCCGCCCGTGGATATCCAGGAGGCTATTGCAAAGACAGCAAAGGAAGTAGGTGCTGATCTACTTATAAGGCCTTTCGGGAATGAGAGGGGAGAGCTTGGCAGTTTCTATAAGAATTATACCTTGATGAATTATAAGAAGGCAAGATTCTATTTGTATAAAGATGATACGGGGAGGGCAGCTAATTATATATACTAAAATTTAAATAGTATCAACTGTACTAAAGCATATACTAAGGCATAACGATGAGTGATTATTCAATAGGTATAAATGAACTGGATGCGGCAATCGAGATTATCAGGAAAGGCTCGAACATCATGCTGATAGGGCCGCCTATGAGTGGAAAAGAGATCATCCTGTATAATATGATGTACCAGGGCGCTGCAAAAAATGAAAATGCAGTTATTATGGTAACCACTCGCGAGTCAGCCACTCATATCTTGGATTGGTTCAAAGAATCCGGATTGGCACTTCCCTTGTCAAGGATAGGTATAGTGGACTGCGTCACAAAAACCCTTAGCGGTGTGGCAGTTGAAACTGAAAATATTAAAATTGCCAGCAGTCCTGTGGATTTAACAGGTATTGGTGTGAAGATCAGCCAGTTTTTTGAAGAATTCTTTATGAAAAAGAATATCCAGAAAACCCAGCTTCATATTAATTCGCTTTCTACGATATTGATGTATTCGAACATCCAGACAGTTTTCAGGTTCCTTCATGTTTTTACAGGACGCATCAAATCCGCCGGGGCTCTCGGTGTATATGTATTGGAGAGCGGTATGCATGATGAAAAGTCTATCGCGACATTAAAACAATTATTTGACGGCATGATAGAGGTAAAATCTGAGAATGATAAGAATTTTGTCAGGGTAACAGGCCTGTCCGCAAAACCGACTCCTTGGTTTGAATATGAGATCGAAGGAGCAAATATAAAGATCGTGGGGAAATAGCATGATAGAGACCGGCATCCCAAAACTGGACGATTTTCTGGGCGGGGGTGTACCTAAAGGCAAAAGTCTTGTTTATTATATCCAGCCTGGTGTGGAAGGTGAAGTTTTCGGGATGCAAACGATTTTCAATACCCTGAAGTGCAATGGAACCGGGGTATTTATAGTATCCAGTACAAGCCCGGACACAACAAGGGGGCAGTTCAAAGAGTTCGGCTGGGATATTGATATGTTTAAAGACAGATTATTCTTTGTTGACGCCTATAATCCATTAATCGGTGCGCCATCAAACGAAAAGTACGTAGTTTTGAATCCCGATAACATAGAAAATTTCAATAAGGTCATTACTGATGTAATAAAGGAGTTGCCCCCCAGCACCATAGTATTCGGTTCACTCTCTACCATAATGGACCTGTGCGGAGAGAAAGAAACCATAGAAGCTGTCAAGAACTGGAATAAGCTGGCTATCCTGTACAATCATATCATCGTTTATAATTTCACTGCATGGCCATATTCCCAGGAAACCTTGGACTTATTAAAAAAGGAAATGTTCAATGCAGTAATATCCATAGGTGGTATAGCTGAACGCGTCCTGTTCGGACAATATTTCGGAATACTTAAATCAGACTGGGCAAAAGAAACAAAAAAATCAATGCTTTTCAGGGTACTGCGTCCGGGAGGAATTAAATTATTCATACCGAAGATACTTGTGACCGGGCCTTTCGATGCCGGAAAATCCACGTTCGTGCATGCTCTTTCAACCCGGGCGATATCTGTTGACAGGCTTGGGACAACAATAGCACTGGACCATGGTCATGTTGAGTATAAGGGTTTCAGTGCCGATGTATTCGGAACGCCCAGCCAGGAACGCTTCGACCCGATCATAAAACTAATAAGCGGCGAATCTATGGGCATCTTCCTTGTGGTTGATTCTACCAACCCGACAGATTTTGTCCGTGCAAAACAGATGCTTGAGATAACAAAGTCCTACGGGTTGCCTTTTGTCGTAGTGGCCAATAAACAGGATTTACCGGGTGCTATGACACCTGAAGATATAAAAATGCAATTCAATTTACCGAATGATGTCCCTATCGTACCCGCTTCGGCAAAGGACAAAAAAGGTGTGTTTGAGGCCTTCGAAGTATTGATAAATAAAATTACAGGAGGGATTTGATGCCCCACGTTATTGACATGGTAGATAAGATTCTTGCGGACCTGAAGAAAGTTGGAGGAGTGGAAGCATGTGCTGCCGCAACCCGCGACGGTCTGCTTATCCGTGCCTTAATGCAGCAGGAACAATTTGCAGAATCTTTTGCTGCTATGTCAGCGACAATGCTTGGTGCAGCAGAGACAGCAACTTCAGAACTGGGCAAAGGTATTCCCAACAGGGTTATTGTTGAATCAGACCATGGGCGATTGATCGCGGTCGGCGCTGGACCTAAAGCATTACTTATGGTGCTTGTAAACTCGAATACAGGATTGGGATTGATCCTGCTGGAACTTGAAAAATCAGCAGCCAAGCTCAAAGAAATAATGATATGAATATACAAAAATCCAGGGCAGAAGCCACCAGGCTTGAAGCTACGCTCCAGATCGGAAAATCCGGTATAGAGACTGTTGTCGAAGAGTTAAAAAAACAATTGAAGCTTAGAAAAATGGTGAAAGTAAAACTGCTTAAATCCGCTTTTCTTGAAGGGGATAAAAAGGAATTGGCAGAAAAACTGGCTGATCTGACAGGCTCCGAGATTATTGAAGTAAGGGGAAATACGGCTGTTTATCGCCGAAAAGGGTAAATACTATCCGACAAATAAGACCCCCCCATAAGTTTAAATATGATTTTACGGAGGATTCTACATTGACAACAGTATATGACGTGCCCGCTGAGATACTCATAAATAGCGTGGCACAGAAATTAAAAAATGACCAGAAAGTCGCTGCCCCGGAGTGGGCAAAATTTGCCAAGACAGGCGCTCACAAGGAACTTGCGCCGGATAAGGCTGATTGGTGGTTCGTCAGGTGCGCTTCAATATTAAGGCGCGTATATATCGACGGGCCTGTAGGTATTTCAAGGCTGCGGAGTTTCTATGGAGGCAGGCACAGGAATGGCGTAAAGGCAGTACATTTCTCAAAAGGAAGCGGGTCTGTCGCAAGAGAAGCGCTTCAGCAGCTTGAGAAAGCGGGTTTCGTTAAGAACCAGAAAACCGGGAGGATAATCTCACCTGCCGGGCAATCGTTCATGGATAATACGGCAAACGAAGTCAAAACGGAACTGGTAAAAACCAATCCTGCCCTGGCCAAATATTAAACCCCGTATTGCGGGGAGTGATAAATATGGATGAGGATCTTGAAGAGATAAGGAAGCGCAAGCTTGAGCAGATGCAGCATCAGCAGTATAATGCCCAGGCCCAGGCTGCCCAGCAGGAGCAGGCCCGCGCCGAGTACGAGGCAAAGAAGCAGGCAATAATGCGCCAGATACTCACGCCTGAGGCAAGGGAGAGGTTAAACACCCTTAAAATGACAAAACCCGATCTTGTGGCAAGCGTCGAGGCGCAGTTGATTTCTCTTGCCCAGAGCGGGAGGCTTGCGACAAAGATAGATGATGCGAAGCTGAAGGCGCTGTTGCTCCAGCTTCAGCCTAAGAAGCGCGAGATGCAGATCAAGAGAGTTTGAAAAGACCCAGTCCGAGTATCGAGTCAAAAACCCTGTAAGTTCCAAGTGTCTTTTCACTTGATTCTCTGTCCGGATTAATCCTGCTGATTTCATCAGTAAGCTCTTCCATCACTTTCAATGCTTTCCCTGTATTCAGATTATCATCCAGTGCCCGCTCAAAATTTTTCAGGGTTTTCCGAGCCATTTTTTCTGCGTCATCCCCGCCGTTTGAATATTTTAGCCTTTCTATTGCATTTTGTATTTTTTCAAGCTTTTTCCCCGCTTCTACAAGCCCCTCTAAAGTAAAATTCAACCTTCTCCTGTAATTTACTGACAACAGGAGATATTTTATTGCCATTGGTTCATATCCCCTATCGAGAAGGTCGCGCAGGATATAGAAATTACCTGCCGATTTTGACATTTTCCTGCCATCAACCATAAGATGCCTGCTGTGAAGCCAGTATCTTGATGGGTTTTCGCTGAATGCCCCGAAATTCTGGGCTATCACGGCTTCATGATGGGGAAATATGTTATCCACGCCTCCTATATGCATATCAAACCGCGTCCCGAGATATTTTGTACACATGGCCGAACATTCTATATGCCAGCCTGGCCTGCCTTTTCCAAATTCGGTTTCCCAGAAAACATCCCTGTCTTCCTTCTCGTATGATTTCCAGAGCGCAAAGTCGGAGATTATGGCCGATTCCTCGCCCCATTCGTCGCGTTTTATTTTCTTTTTCCCTGTCTTTAGTTTTAAATGGGAAAGCTTCCCCCAATACCTGAATTTTGATACATCATAATATACGGAACCGTCAGTTCCACGATATGCGTAGCCATTTTCCATCAACTTCCTTATGATCGCTATCATCTCTGGTACATGCTCTGTAGCTTTCGGGAAAACATCTGCGGGTAATAAATTTAATGTTTTCATGTCTTCGAAAAATATTTTAGTATAGTATTCCGTCAAGTCCCGCAGGGTTTTTCCTTCTTTCCTGGCAGTTGATATGGCCTTATCCTCGATATCAGTGAGATTCATGACCCTTTTTACTTTGTAGCCTTTGAATTTGAGATATCTCACAAGTATATCCTCAAAAATGAAAGTCCTGAAATTACCGATATGCGCGTACTGGTAAACAGACGGCCCGCATGTGTAAATACCCACGACATCCCCAAGAGGGCGGAATATTTCTTTTTTCCTCGTAAGAGTATTGAATAGTCTAAGCACTATCACATCCTCCTGAAACTTAACACACCCAGTCCCATCGCTATTACCGCGAAAATGAGCATTACCGCTACGTCAAGATATATGGGGAACTGGTGCGTCCCCAATATAATCCCGCGAAGCGCATCCACGCCATAAGTAAGGGGATTGATAGATGTGGCATAAGCAAGCCATGGGGAGAGTTTACCGACGGGATAAAGCGCACCGCTAAAGAAAAAGAGCGGCCACATAACAAAATTTATCACAAGGCTAAATCCCTCAGGGCTCTGCAGGTTCGCACCTATCACAAGTCCGATGCTCACCATCGCTATAGAGATTAAAAGGAGCATCAAAAATGCCTGAATAATGCTAATCGGCGACAGCGGGGCATTTATAATAAGACCGATGATCAAAAGAAATATCACCTGTACCATAGCATCTGTCACACCTCCGAGCATCTTTCCAGCAAATACGCTTGCCCTTGATACGGGAGCTACAAGCACTTCTTTCAGGAAATCAAGTTTCCTGTCCCAGATAATATAAATCCCGTAGAAAAGGGATGTGAAGAGTACTGCCATCACCAGTATTCCGGGGTATATGAATACCATGTAAGAAAAACCCTCCACGGATTCTACGGTCGAGCCGATGCCTGCCCCGAAGCCGAATATCCACAGAAGCGGCGAGATCGCAGACGAGATGAGGCGTTCTTTTTCCCTGACGTATATCTTGGCCTCGCGCAGCCATACCGCATATATGCCCTCAAGGCCGCTAATGATCCCGTTCATTTCTTCATCACCCTTTCCCAGAAACCGCCTTCAGCTCCGGCGTCGCGTATTTCCCTTCCTGTGTAATGCAGGAAAACGTCATTGAGTGTCCCGCTTCTTACTTCCACAAAATCTATCGGGCCGGTATGGGTAAGAAGGTCCTGGAGATGTTTGCTTGCGTCTTTGATCGAGAGATAGAGCAAACCATCTTTTTCTTGCACATTCCTGACATAATCAAGTCTTCTTATGGCCTCTATATCAGGGTTTTTCTGTTTCAGTTTGACCACATCCCCCACTATCTTGTTCTTAAGCGTTTGGGGCGAATCAAGAGCAGCAATCTTACCGTAATCGATGATGGCAACCCTGTCGCATAATTGTTCAGCCTCATCCATATAATGCGTTGTTAGCAAAACGGTCATGCATTCTTTTTCTGCAAGGTCCTTAATATATTCCCAGATATGTTCCCTTGTTTGCGGGTCAAGACCGAGGGTGGGTTCATCAAGAAAAAGGATCTTTGGATGATGCATGATACCACGCGCCAGCTCAAGACGCCTCCGCATGCCGCCTGAATATGTATTGACAAGTTCATCAGCCCGTTTTTCAAGGTTAACTATAGAGAGAACTTCGGTTATTCGTTGCTTCCTGATATCTCTTGGCACCCCGAAAAGCAGATTATGCATCGCAAGATTCTCCCTTCCTGTGAGAAGGTCGTCCACGCTTGGCTGCTGGAATACTATGCCTATGGACTTTCTCACTTTCGCGGATTCCTTCACGATGTCAAAACCGTTCACCCATGCCCTGCCGGATGTGGGCTTTAAAATAGTGCACAGCATCGAAATAAGAGTTGTCTTGCCTGCGCCGTTCGGGCCGAGAAGCCCGAAAATCTCTCCCTCCTCGATATGAAGATTTAGGGAATCTACTGCTGTCATTTTGCCGTATTTCTTAGTGAGGTTCTCGGTTCTTATGACCATAAACTTTAATTATTGTTCTCTGTGATATTTAATATCGTCTTCCTTGCATCATCAATAATTTTTTCTTCGTCGAGTTTTACTTTATGATCTTCCATCAGTATTTTCCCATTCACTATCGTGGATTTTACATCGCACCCACCGGTACAGTGTACCAGGGATGAAACCAGGTTCGAAGATATGAAATGAGGTTTTTTCAGGTCTACAATAATGATATCAGCAAAAAATCCCGGTTTGAGCATTCCGGTTTTTATGTTCAATGCCTTTGCGCCGTTCATGGTGGCCATTTCCATAACTTTTTCCACAGGCATGGATCGAGGGTCTTTGAGTTTATGTACCAGTGAAGCCATCCTCATATCCTTCCACATATCAAGACTTCCCCCTGATGCGCATCCGTCCGTCCCGAGTGCTACGTTTATGCCTTTTTCAAGCATCTTGGGAACAGGTGTGATTCCTGCGCCAAGGGCCATGTTGCTTGAAGGGCAGTGTACGACATTGACCTTCCTGTTTTTCAGGATATCTATATCACCATCCGAAAGCCAGACGCAGTGGGCGGCAAGGACATCAGGCCCCAGGAAACCAATGCTATCAAGAAGATTTACTGAGCACATGCCGTATCGTTTTTTCATCAAATGCAGTTCATCTTCTGTTTCAAGCACATGGGTATGGATCATGGTATTATCGTTTGATGCTTGTTCCCTGATTTTCGCCAGGAACTCTTTTGAACATGAGGCCGCCGAGTGGGGCGCATACATCGCTGTTATCCTGCCTTTTGCCGCTCCGTTCCATTTCCTGTTAAATTCTTCCCTGCTTTTCAGTTTTGAATCTGAATCCTCATTGATACCTTCTATCATGCCGTATCCAAGTGCGGCCCTCATACCTGTTTCTTCTACGACGGATGCCACCTCGTCCATATGGATATACATGTCTGCAAAAGTCGTAGTACCGGATTTTATCATTTCAAGAACCCCAAGGTTCGCACCCGCTCTTATATCGGCTGGAGTAAGTTTCATTTCTGCCTCGCGGATCTTTTTAACCCATTCCTTATAAGGAAGGCCGCCAGCCCATCCCCGGAAAAGGGTCATGGGGAGATGTGTATGGGCGTTGATAAGACCCGGTATCACAGCACAGCCTCTGGCATCTATGGTCTTATCTGCTTTTTCCCCGGTATTCTTCCCTACAAAAGTAATTAAACTGCTGTCAACAACCACTACTCCATCATCAATAACAATGCTGTCCGGCGCGAACACGCGACCGCCCTTGATTATCAGGTCTGCCATGAAATATCAATGGTGTAGTAGGCTACGAAATAACTTTTCATCCGAAAAGGTTAAAAGGAATGTGAGAGAATGAGGAGAAATCATTCACTCTTTAAAGCAGTGGTTTGGAGTACATAAAGAATATCATTGCATAAATATAAAAAGTGAATATCTGTCCCGGTAATCCGGGACACGTACCGTGCATTATGAAATGCATAACCCCAACAGTTGTTGGAACGGGAGGACATATAGGTTGTTGAATGAACTGCAGAACAGAAAAGCTGACTTAAAGAACAAGTCGGAAGAGTACAAGAATAAAAGGAACGAGCTGAACCTGGAAGCAAGCAAATGTGCTGGCAAAAGAAACGATTTGAACAAACGCACAAAAGAGCTGATAGAAGAGGCCCAGCAACTCAAAAAATCGCGTGATGAGAATAATGAGCAAGTAGGCCAGGCGAAACTTAAACGCGATGAATTAAATGACCAGGCCAATAAAGTATATGCTGAAATCGATAAAATACGCAAGGATTTAAATCTTGATGATGGCCCGTCACTGAAAGAATTAAAAAGGGAAATAGACAGGCTGGAATTCCAGCAGCAGACCGAGGTAATGACCCCTGCGAAAGAGCGGGAAATTGTTGACAAGATTGCCTCGTTGACAGAAGAACTCAAGCGGAAAAAACAGCAGCTTGAGGGTAGCAGTGAATTAAAATCATTACTTGAAAAGGCCCAGTCTCTGCGCGATGAAGCGGCATTGCATCACGATAAGGTTAAAGAATATGCGGAAGCTGCACAGCAATATCATGATAAGATGATAGTGGTTTTCAAGGAAGCAGATGCTGTAAGGGCAGAATCGGATGCAGCGCATAAGGAATTTGTGAAAGCGCAAGAAGCGGCTGATGAACAGCACAGGTTGTTCATACAATCACAGAAAGAAATCCGTGAACTTAATAAAGTAATAGTCGGATTAAAGAGAAAGACTAAAGAAAGTAAGGAAGAATCTATCAGGGAACAAACAAAGAAGGAAGCAGAAGAGGTTTATAACCAGTTCAAGCTCGGTGAAAAACTGAATACTGAAGATTTGATGCTGCTCCAGAGATCGGGACTTCTTTAGACCGATCATTTTTTGTTTGTTATTCATCTTTTTTCGATTTATCGGAAAGAATATATATTATTATCCACCTTCTTGGTTTGATGGAAAAAACCAGGGAACCAATTAAATGCTATATGGTAAGCTGGGATGAAGCTGCCGGGATGGCAAGGATTCTTGCCCGAAAAATAAAAAGCTCGGGTTTCAAACCTGACCTTGTTATCGGGATAGCACGGGGAGGACTTGTGCCTGCGCGTATTGTATGTGATCTTCTTCTCCAGAAAGACCTGGCTTCCGTCAAGATAGAGCACTGGGGAATCGCGAAAACACAGGGAAGTGCAAAAATAAAATTCCACCTTCCCATGGAAGTGGACATTTCAGGAAAAAAGATATTGATCGTGGATGATGTAGCAGATACGGGGGATAGTTTTTTTGTGATAATGGAATATCTGAAAGATAAGAAACCGGCTGAAATCAGGACTGCTGCCCTGCAGTACAAAACGTGTTCGACTTTCGTTCCTGATTACTGGGGGGAAAAGCACGGTAAGTGGATGTGGATAATATACCCCTGGGAAATATACGAGGACCTGATAGGATTTATCGGGAAGGTATTGACCCATCCGAAGACGCAAGAAGATGTGAGGAAATGCCTGAAAAACGATTTTAATATACAAATCTCAAGAAAAGACCTCCTGGAAATAATAAATGATATGCAACTTGAGGGAAAGCTCAAATCAATGAAAAAAGGTGGAAAGATCTTATGGGAAATACCCCAAAAGGATGAAACCAGATGAAAATCAGGGCACATATTTATGTTTCAGGAAAAGTCCAGGGTGTATTTTTCAGGTCAAGTACAAGGGATAAGGCAAAAGAACTGGCTCTTACGGGCTGGGTGAGGAATCTTGATGACGGGCGCGTCGAGGCTGTTTTTGAAGGGGAAAAAGGGAATGTAGAAATAATAGTAGATTGGGCCGGGAAAGGGCCTGAGTATGCAAGGGTGGAAAAAGTAGAAAATGTAACTGAAAAATATACCGGGGAGTTCAGCGGATTTGTGGTACTCAGGTATTAGATATTTATATCTATCAAGCCTCTTATTTAAAAATATGGAAACAATCGAAATTGTGTGCCCCTCGTGTTCGCCTGATGATGCAGTTAATCATGTAATACTGAAAGGTACAAAAGAACTGCTTTTACAGTGTGAGGAATGCGGGTCTGTACATAAAGCACAAAAGCCCAGGGAAGTGCAGGTAAGGGTCATAGTCAGTAAAGGGAAGGAATCGCTGCACATGAGAGCGCTGCTGTCGGGAGTAATTAAAACGGGAGACGAACTTCTGATAGACGATGAAACCACAGGAGAAGCTAACCTGGTGCAGGTTACGTCCGTCGAAGTGGGCGATAAAAGAAAGGAAAGTGCAGCAGCGGATGTAATTAAAACCATATGGGCCAGGGCTATCGACGATGTCATTGTGAAAATCGCAGTTCATCACAGGGAAACAACTGAATCCATAGAGATGAGGGTACCCGGGGACAGGGAGTATGTGGTTGGGGAAACAGTAGATGTCAACAACCGCAGATTGAAGATAATAAGGATAAAGATAAGGGATGGCGCTTTTAGAAGCAGAAAAGGCATTGCAATCAAAGCAAAGGATATAAAGCGCATTTATACTGATCCGGGGATGAGGGAACAAAAGATGTTTTCAAAAGGGGAGCGCGTCAGGATAAAAAAGCGGGAGTCGGTATGGAGTTTGAAATTCAAAAAAGCAGGCTGATCGGGGAATTAAGACAGCTTGGTATAAGTGAACGCGTTCTTGATGCCATGAAACGTGTTCCAAGGCACTTTTTCGTACCTGAAAGAGAGAAAAGGAATGCTTATGCGGATTATCCATTGCCGATAGGGTGGGGCCAGACCATATCTGCTCCGCACATGGTTGCGATAATGTGCGACCTTCTTGATATACGGGAAGGGATGAAAATATTGGAAGTCGGGGCAGGTTCGGGTTATCATGCCGCGGTAATGGGTGTACTTGCGGGCAGCGGACATGTATATGCAATTGAAACGATAGAAGGCCTTGCCTTATTTGCCCGCGAAAACCTGAAAAAAGCCGGTATCGACAATGTGACAGTAATAATTGAGGACGGCTCGTTCGGACTTGCGGGGTTTGCGCCTTATGACCGTATAAGCGTTGCATGTGCTGCGCCTGATATCCTGGATACTTTAACAGACCAGCTAAAGCCAAGCGGTAAACTCATTATTCCTGTTGGTAAACATTTCCAGGAGCTATATCTTGTTACAAAAACCGACGGATTGAAAAAAGAGGCAAAAGGGGCTGTCGTGTTCGTACCGCTCGTCGGGAAAAAAGGCTTCACCGATTAGATTGAATGAAGTTCGCCCGACTGGATTTTCTCAACCAGCCTGTTCCACTCGTTCTTTTTTAACCTGACGGTATTTGCGCCCTCTCCTATCAATACTTCCTCTCCAACAGTTTCAACTGCGGGGCAGCAACTTTTCTCACATATGTATACCTTCATTGGATCACCTGAACTCTAAAAGTGGGTGGGGGATATTAAGCTTTCGTTTATACCCAATGCCGAATTTTCTGTTCAGCTACTTTGAATTTATATTCTATTCAGAAACTGTATTTTACTGGCTGAAGAAGTTGCATGCAGCAGATGGTGCATAAAGGCCTTCAATGCCATTACTTTCGTTACAGCCAAGCAGAAGGTTCAAAAGACCATTTATTTCGACAGGTTCTTCATTTGGAGGTGTTTCTGCTATTCCGGGTTCCTCAGGCACCTGTACATCCTGCGCCGGGTCGTATGTCCCGGTTTCTCCATTGACAGCATCAGGATTAGTGGAATTATCAGGTGATTCAACAACCGGGGTCTCTTCAGGTGGAGGAGTGATATCAGGCGGTGGTTTGATCGTAATTTCGAGTTCCTGGCTCTCTGTAGTGATCTTTCCCCCTTCAGTTCCGAGTTCGTAATATTCGGCTGTTGCACGCGGCAGTATAATAGGCTGTTCGGAATCTATTTTAACAGGGTAGCTGAACTTAAAATCCCTGCCTGCTTCCAAGAATTCCTCATGAACGGTGAGGTTGCCATCATCCGGGTTTTGGTCCCATACAGTGACTTTTGTAGGGGTACCCCCGGTGTTTGTTGCCGTTACGGTTACTGTCACAGTGTCTCCAAGGTTGGCTTCTGTCACATCGGCCAGTTTTGTAAGTTCAATCCTCGGCCCGTACACCACGATCTCAGGACGGTCCGATTGTATGATATAGTATTCACCTTTGATCCGGAAATCAGCCGTTGCTGCCGGAAGAATGACCCCATCGCTGTTGGCTTCCAAGGGTTTTATCAGATAGCGGGAATCCCATTCCCCGTTTGCCGGGACATCTACGACCCAGTGCAACGAGTTGTTACCCATGAGTCTAAAACCTTTCGGTATAGAATCCTTGATACTCACGTTCTTAAGATCATAATTTGCATTGTTTTTTAACGAAAGTGAGACCATCGCATAATCCTTTAAATAAATCCTTTCATTTGTGCTTTTCTTCAGGGACGGCATCTGCTGGTATTCAGGCACTATTATGATAGTTTTTAAGGACTCTACTGTATATGGTATAGCCTTGGCATCATATCCGCTCAGGTTTGCGCGTATGTCATAGGACTTCTTTTCGGTTATAAAGGGCGATGAGAGCGTGACGGTTTCTGTGATTGATTCCCCTTTTTTCAAACTTTCATAATGATACTTTAAGCTTTCCCTCTTTAGCGTGAGTTCAGTATCAAGATTTAGATCTACATTATTCGCATCTGCAAATCCATTATTCGTTATTGTCACAGTTGCAGTAATTTCTGTAGCAGGTGATGATATATAACTGTCGTAATCTGTTTCTACCAGTACATCAAGGTCGGGCGTCCCCCTTGGGTCCAGTTTTATTACGGCCCATGGGTGATAACTTTGAAAGATCCATTCCCTGGCATTCGGGGAAGGAAGCTGGTCTGCTGTGACTTTCAATTCCCCGTCAGGTACTATATACGATTCTCCTGGTCCAAGTACAGTAGTATTTATGAAACTGCCATTTTTTGAAATGTTCAACATGACGAACGGCTCAACCGGTTCGTCCGGTATGTCCTGGTATTTCTCAGATATGACGGGTGAAGGAAATCCTACGACTTTTATTGAATACCCGGAATATGCAAGTTCTTCGCCTCGCATAAGTTTACCTGAGACACCATCGCGGAACTGTAGCTGTGAAGTGTCAAAAGCATGCGCCGGGCCAATGTACAGCGATAATATAATGGATAGTACGATCCATATCAGGGCGGTGTATTTCATTTTTTTCCCTTAAATAACTTATATTTCTCCTATGTTTTAAAGGTTTTGTTTCGTGCTTAAACGAACTATTGAAACCTGATCGATGCATAATGATATGCTGATGGGGCAGCAACCACCATTATCCATGGCAGCGGAAAGCACTCCTTTCCCTCACTCAGTTATATTTTGGAAGCAGATAGTACTTATAATTTGCGACTGCAATTTCCTTTTATGCGATACATTAAAATCCTATTGATACATATAAGGCACATATGACAAAAAAGAAAGAAGGAAGCGGTCTTCAGTCATCAGCAGGATTAATGAGATACTATGATTCGGAAGAGACTGCGATTTCAGTAAATCCAAAAACTGTAATTACGGTAGCCGTTGTTGTGGGACTTGCTATTCTGGCTTTAAATGCTTATAACGGGGTCTGGCCAGTCAGTGGTTAATACCCCCTTAATTTTTCCATATGCTGTATCCTTTTCCTGATCAGGCTTTCGATCCCTATATCATGCCTGCTGTAAAGCCTGCCTTTTAAACCTGAAAGACCTGCTTCAGCCTTTGTTTCGGCTTCTTTGATTGTTCCTGCGATTCCCAGTACCGCAATGGCCCTTGAGCCCGTTGTATATATTTTATTATCTTTTTCATACACGCTTGAATAAAAAAGGAGCGATTCCCTGACATCCCCTATCTCCACTTCAGAATCCCTCACAGGATTGTCGGGGTAGCCTTCGGGGACTGCATACTTGCATACTGTGGCCTGTTTATTGAAAATGACTTTCATTTTTCCAAGCGTACTGTTTACGATACCTGCGCATACATCAAGAAAATCATTATCAAGAAGCGGCAGGACGTTCATGGCTTCAGGGTCCCCAAAGCGCGCATTGAATTCGATGACCGAGATTCCTTTTTTTGTGGCCATGAACTGCCCGTAAAGGACGCCCTGGTAGGGAACTCCTGTTTCCTTTCTTATAGCCTGCACGGTGTCGCTCATTATATTTTTCGCCTCAATATAATCCGATTCTTTCATGAATGGAAGTATATCCCTCGAATCGTTGTAAGAGCCCATCCCTCCCGTGTTCGGCCCTTTATCCCCCTCGTAAGCCCGTTTGTGGTCCTGGACGGCAGGAGCGAACGCAAGCGTGCTGCCGTCCACGAACGCCTGTACCGTGAACTCTTCGCCGATAAGCCGCTCTTCGATCACGAGGTCATCGGTTTTCAGAACTTCCTTTGCATAGCGTTTTGCGCCCTGGGCATCGAAATGGTCGCCCATGACCTTTACGCCCTTCCCGCCTGTCAGTCCGGCAGGTTTTATGACAACGTCCTTTAATTCATCGATATATTCATCAGTCCCATGCCCGCCTTTCCTGAAGACCCTGAAATCGGGCAATCCCGCAATACCGTATTTCTTCATGAATTCGCGTGTCCACGCCTTATCAAATTCTATCTGCGCCGCAAGCCTCCGCGGCCCCACGACCGGGATACCGGCATCCCACAACATATCAGGGATGCCTGCCGCAAGCGGCCCCTCGGGGCCGATGACCGCAAGCTCGATCCCGTTCTTGGTGGCAAAATCTACTATCGAGGGATCTGTCTCCTTAACGAGGAGAAAATCTTTGCACAAACGTGCTATACCTGGATTTTTCTTGCTCATCACGGCATAAAGCGCCGGGTTTTTTTTGCTGCGGGCGATAGCTCCTGCAATGGCATGCTCCCGTCCGCCACCTCCAACTAATAGGACTTTCATGTTCTAATCCAGAATGTTTAAGAGAATAAAAATGTTCTGGTAAAATTATTGAGTTATGGTTCGATTATCAAATGGCATATAGATAGCAAAACAAGTTTCGGAAAAATTGGGCATTTCCTGGCGATAATTTCGATGATCTGGTGGAGTAACTTCACCGCCAAGAACGCAAAAGACGCAAAGAATATTGATGTTACGCTTTGCGGTCTTTGCGTCCTCTGCGGTGTTTGAATCTTCTGAAAAACTCCAGAAAATCGCTGGACATTAATCCCAGCAAACGGCAAAGAATGGCTTATGAGTTTATGCAGAAAAGGTTATATAAACATAAATATATAAAGTAATATAACCTATTAGTGCTGAGGACATGATGAAGAGGGTATGAAGGGAATGCTATATGAAATAGTCTCATGGATGAATATTAATGGCTCGGCGGTTACAGCTATTGCGACTGTTGTTTTAGCGATAATAACTGGTTTTTATTTAATGGAAACACGTAAACAGAATTCAATAGCAGTGAGGCCATATCTCCAATTAGAATTAATGCCTGAGACTACGAAAGAGGGGAGATTTTTATTTTTATATGTTAAGAATATAGGGCGAGGACCACTTGTTGGTTTAATGATTAAAGTATTAGAACCTCATGGAGAATTTTCCAAAATAATTTTGTTAGCTGTAGGTGAACAAAAAAGAATACAATTAGATAAAGAGGAAAAATATCAGAAACGCATTGAAATTATAATTAATATAAAATATGATGATATATATGGTAAAAAATATCAAGATGATTTTCCTTTGGAAACACACATCAGTGATGCAATCAAAATTTACCGCGAAAAAGATGGTAAAGGCTTAACAAAGGATGAATAATATGGCAAAAACCATACAAAAAATAGGAACACATACTATTGAGGCAGATTACTCTGCATGGACAGGTATGGCAAAAATAAGATTAGACGGTCAAGAGTTATTGTCTAAGTTTACATTTGGACATACAGAAATAATTACAGTAGATGATAAGAAATATGCTGTAAAATTCTACGGAATAATATTCCCAAATGTGGAAATACAGGAAATTTAGGTGCAAAATCGACTCTAAATGCAAAGCTCGGGAAAACAATAAACATATAAGTTATGATCTATAATAATAATTTTTTATTATAAATATATTGAAAGTATGACAAATATTAAGTTAATCTCAGTAATCATTATATTTATATCATTGTTTTTCTCGGGATGTATCGACGAGACTAATACGCCCGAACCTGCGCCTGCTATTCCTGTTCCCACGCCCACTACTAAATCAATGCCAACCGAGCCGCCTGTTGTTCCCACTACACCTTTTAAAGAATCATATCAACAAAAAACGGAACATATTCAATCCAATAAAGATCTCCAAAGAAAGTTTACCTGGAATTACGGGGAAAGTGAATGGCATTTAACATTGAATTTCGATGAGAATATTTACAATACATATAAAAGTAGAAGCCGTTCAAGAGACTATGATTTGTTTGCATCCGATCCTTACGATGATGAACTGATTAAAAGTATAGCAGATTCTCTTAAGAAAGTCGGAAAAGATAATGGATTTACTGATGCAGAAATTCCATATCTTGCAATTTCTTTTGTGCAATCTCTTCCATATACCTCGGATAAAGTTACTACCGGTTTTGATGAATACCCAAGATTTCCCTACGAAACTCTATATGACGATGGAGGAGATTGTGAAGACACATCGATTTTAGGTTCGGCTATACTTCAAGAAATGGGATATGGGGTCGTATTGATTGAATTACCCAAACATATGGCTGTGGGGGTTAAATGCGGTTCTGACGTATCGGGATATTCATATAATTTCAACGGCCAGAGATATTGCTATCTTGAGACTACAGGTAAGAATTGGCCGGTTGGACAATTACCAGATGAATACAAAAGTTTGAAGGCTAAAATTATTCCCGTTTTGGCGAGGCCATTCTTAGATGTAAATTTTACTTATTCTTATGAATATAACTCAAAAGACATTTATGTTGATGTAAATGTTATTGTTAAAAACCTTGGATCAGAAACAGCCCAAAATACCAAAATTTATGTTTCTTTGCAGACATCTGATACTGCGAAGGTATGGAGTCAAATTGAAAGTACGTATATTCAGGTTCAACCAGAAGGGAGTTATACATATAATGTCACGAATCTTCACGCACCAACGGGGCGTAACTTTAGAGTTTATGTAAGAGCATATGGAGACAACGTTATATCAGACGAAGTAGTTGGTGGTTGGGTAACATGGAACACAAAATAAGTATCAACTTGCTCAATTTCGACTTTTAAACTTCATAAGCAAAATACCATTATGCAATTGCGGAAAGTGATCCATATCGGCGGCGTCCTGATACCGGTAGTAGCCGATATCATAGGAAAAACACAAACTCTGGCCCTTGGCTTTCTTGCTCTTATTATTTATCTTGCTCTTGAATTCTTAAAACCAAAAATTAGCAAGGATATTCTTTCCTTGGTTTATAGGGAAAACGAATTGAAAGGTTTTTCTATCGAGCCTTTATCATATTTTTTTTCAGTCTTATCGCTCCTATCCCTTTCTTATTTCATAGATGAAATATTATGCTATGCGGCGATCGCCGTTCTTGCCGCTGGCGATGGGTTTGCAGGCGTCATAGGTAGAAGATACGGAAAGCACCGCTTCCCTTTTAACAAAAACAAATCCTGGGAAGGTTCATTATCAGGTTTCGCCGCAGCATTACTGGCAGGATTTTATTTTGCCGGTCCCATAGCTATCATCGGAAGCTTTTTCGGGATGCTGGCAGGTGCAATTAACAGGCATGATAATATTTCAGTCCCATATGCTGCGGTGTTATCAATGCTTCTGGTTCGATATGTATTATCTTCAGGTTGAGTTACATCCGCCGCTATTCCAACACCTGCCGTAGCCACTGGCAGCTTTATCGTCTTTTACTGGGAATATTTTATCCTGACCCCCCATTGTACCCCATCGCCACTGTTGATGCCGCGTTTATCTCGCTGACCTCAGCCACCACAGGCTGGCTTGAAGTAACCACAGCCGAACCGCCTGTTGTAGGCGCAGTAGCCGCCGGGACGATTATCTGTGACGAGTTCGCAGGGATCAATGCATTCTTTGTCTCTACAGGTGCGCCGTTCTGGTCATAGAACGATACTGCAACATTCGCGCTCACTGTCCCTGTATTCTGGACATATATCGGGGTATTCCAGCCTGAATTACCGTATGCTATCCAGGGAATAGATACCTTCATCGAGCCCGATGCGAACCCGTCGTAGCTCATCGCCCAGTTATTATTGTTTACCATCTCGTTGACTATAGCTATGACATCCTGTGTGGAATCGATAACAGCAGAACCATAAGCCGTGGATGCTGCAGGTGGCCAGAACACGGATGCGGTATTCGGAGGTATTACTCCAGTCTGTGTCTGGACAGGAACACCATTCGAATCGTAAAAGTTCACGTTCACGCTGGCACTTGCAGTACCGATGTTCTGAACCTGGATCGGTGTATAGGTATTCGTCTGGGAGAAGTTTATGGCAGGAATATACACTTGCCTTGACCCTGCAATAAATCCTTCAT
>CABMIH010000022.1 GCA_902386205.1 uncultured archaeon
CGTCACAAATGGAGTGCCGGGAAAAGCCAAGCCCTCTTTTGGCAACCTTCCGCTGTCTGAAAGATGGGATGTTGTGGCATATACCTGGACCTTCTGGGCCGACAGGATAAGCGTGAATAACGGAAAGGATATTTTTAATAAGAACTGCACATCATGCCACGGCGAAAAAGGCGACGGGGCCGGTCTTCCCGGCGCCTTTGATTTCACGAACCCAAGCAGGATGGCAAATATGGAACCTGCCGTTTTCTTTAAGAGTGTAAGCGATGGTGTGGCCGGGACAACAATGCTTCCATGGAAAGATTCTCTCGCCGAAAACGAGCGTTGGAATGCGGTCAAGTATCTGTGGACTTTCCAGTTCAGGGATTACCCGGGTTCTCAAGCGCCAGCACAGGCGACTGTGGCCCCTTCCCCATCGATAGAGATTCCCGCAAGTAAAGAATGGTACATGACATCCACAGGTGCTGCAATATTTCTGGTCTCAATAGCAATGGCTGCCGGCATAATTTACCTGTTCATCCGGGAGCTGCTTGAAAGATGAACAACATAAAGCTTATGATAATCGGGCTTCTTGTGCCCGCACTTCTTTTGATCCCGTTCAGCATGATCTCGTTTTACACTGACTTTGCGAATAAGAATCCTGACCCTTTACAGGTCGCCGTAAGCTTCAATGGCAAAAATTACGACGCGGTAGAAGGTAAGAAAGCCTTCGAACAGTACCAGTGCATGGACTGCCATACCATTGTCGGGAATGGGGCATATTTTGCTCCTGATTTGACCCGGATTTATAAGAGGACAGGTGGGAACGAAGCCTCCCTGGCGGGCATCATCCAATCAGGCTCTCCTTCAAGAGGCATGCCCCCAATGACGGACAGGGGCATGGGCGATGAGGATGCATATCGTGTGGTAGCATTTCTTAAATATGCCAATATGCTGGACACCAACGGCTGGCCCAACAACGGTTCATGGGACCGCGACGGCGGGATTGATGGAACGACCGCTGAAAATATCCGGCCCATGGGTATCTGGCAAGTGGTGGCGGGTATCGTATTTTTCAATCTCATGATATTTGTGCTGATCCTGGCATACGAGCGCGCAAAGGTGGGACATAAGGCATGAACGGCGAAGTATATCTCTCGCGGGCAAAGACCGGGAAATACTTCATTGCCGCAGTCCTGCTTCTTGTACTCCAGATGATACTGGGTTTGTTAATGAGCATCCAGATGGTTTCAAGGGACACTAACCTTCTTTTCCCCTTCGACATCTACAAAGCCCTGCATTTAAACCTCATGATCCTCTGGATACTTCTTGGCTTCATTGGCGGGCTGTATTATCTGTTGCCCGGCGAGGCCGGAAGGGATATAAAACATCCGAGGCTGATCGATTTCCAGTTCTGGTTCCTCATGCTTACCGGCATCGGTATAATAATCTCTGAATTTTTCTTTACAGGCGCGAACTGGTGGCTTGTGGAAGGGCGGGAGTATGTCGAAGCCGGGAGATTCTGGGACATCTTGCTTACTATTGGCCTGCTCACTGTGGTTTATAATGTCGGGGCCACGATTCTCGGGCGAAAGAAGGAGATGAGTTCACCCATGATAGTGCTGGCCTGGGGGGCTGTCGGTTCGATACTCATGTACGTCCCGGGGGAGATATGGTTCAACAGCCTGGTAGCCGCCGAGTACTTCAGGTGGTGGGTCGTGCATTACTGGGTCGAAGCGACTTTTGAGCTTATAGCTGCAGGCGTCACAGCGCTTGTCCTTATTTCAATGACCGATGTGAGGCGTGAGATAATTGAGAAATACCTTGCCATCGAGGTCGCGCTAATCCTCCTGACAGGGATCATCGGCCAGGGGCACCATTATTTCTGGATAGGCACCCCGGGATTCTGGCTTTTCCTCGGCGGACTCTTTAGTGCGCTTGAACCCGTACCCCTTTTCCTCATGGTATGGTCGGCTTATAAGGATTTGAGGGAGAATAAAAAACCCATTCCCAATAAGGTAGCCCTTTACATGATAATTGGCGCAGCCCTGGGGAACGTTCTGGGGGCAGGCGTCTGGGGCTTCATGCACACCCTCCCGCAGGTCAACCTCTTCACGCACGGCACCCAGATAACAGCATCCCATGCCCACTTTGCAACCCCGGGCACATATTTATTGCTTGTGCTCGGCATAGCGTATATCGCCGTTCCCGAGCTTGCGGGGAAGTTCTCTTTTTCCCAGTACAGGGGCAGAATCGGCTTCTGGATACTCGTGCTTGGTTTTATGAATATGATAATAGCGCTAGTGATCGCGGGGATAATCCAGGTGTACCAGCAACGAATGCAGGGAGTGAGCTTCATGGCAGTCCAGAATATGCTGCTGCCTTTCTATGGCTGGCGGACGATAGGTGGTGTCATCGCTCTTGCCGGAGGGATCATAGTAGCATATGATTTGATCGTGTTGAGTGGCCGAAAATGATTAACGGGAATTTTATTAAAGAAACAAGGAGGTAGAAATATGAATAATCCGTATCAAGAACGTTTAAGAAAATGCAGCAACCTTATGAAAGCGGCAGGACTTGACGCCTTACTTCTCGCCAAACCTGCGAACATGTTCTATTTTGCTGGCGACGGGCGTTTATGCGCTTTTTTGATGATCGCCAGTGATGGAAAAGTCGGACTGGGAGTGCCCCGGACGGATGTTGAGGACGTAAAAACTCTTGCGCATTTCGATAACATCACTGGTTTTGAGGACGAGGTGGGAATGATCCATTCCATAGCCCATTATTTTGAGCATTTTGGAATAAAAAAGGGTACTGTGGGGCTTGAGTACACTTTTCTCACGCAGTCTATGATGGGAATGCTCACACATCCCCATGCCAAACCAGAGGGTGTAACTGTAAAGGATTGCACCCATATCATGTCGGAACTGCGGATGGTCAAGGATGATGATGAGATAAAGCGAATACGTGTGGCAGCGAAAGTGGCAGATGAAGGGATGAAAGCCGCTATCGAGGCTGTGAAGCCGGGAATCACAGAAAGCCAGGTTGCTGCCGAGGCCGAGTACGCCATGCGAAACGCTGGAGCTTCCGAATTCTGGCGGACATACGTAAGCTCGGGGCCGCGCACCAATATCGCACACGGACTGCCCACCCTGCGCAGGCTACAAAAAGGTGACCTGGTCATGATTGATATACATCCGATAGTTAACGGTTACAGCGCCGATATATGCCGAACGGTATGCGTCGGCAAACCCACAAAAGAACAGCAGGCAGCCTACGACCTCTATTTGAAGGCCCAGCAGGCCACGATCTCAAATGCAAAGGCAGGTGTCGGGATGGGAGACCTTGAAGAAACACTTCATGGAGTTCTTAAAGAAGAGGAACATGAAGGACATATCTTCGGGCCGCCCATACATGGCGTGGGTATTGAGTTCGAGGAGTCGCCGCTTCCGCCGGGCCATGCTTTCTTTCATGGCGAAAAGGAACCGCCGCCTCTTGTATCCAACGTTGTGATCTCGGTGGGCAATTGCGGGTTATATACAGGTCCGTGGGGTGTAAGGGTGGAGGATACGATCGCGATCGGCGCGGCCGGCCCGGAGATTCTCACAAAATATTCACGCTCGCTTATTTCAGGGTGATAAAATGGACGGCAATATAAGCGATATACTGAACATTGTGTGGATATTCCTTCTACTATCATTCTTTATTCCTGTATTGCAGAAACGCCTGCTTGCTGCCAGGCGTTTTTCTACCATACAGAACATGGAAAAAAAACGTGCATCAAGGGTGATTACCATGATACACAGACAGGAAACCATGAGCCTCCTGGGGATCCCGATAGCCCGGTACATCGACATTGAGGATTCTGAAGCTGTGCTGCGGGCAATCCGCATGACTCCGCCAGAGATGCCCATCGACCTCGTGCTGCACACACCGGGCGGGCTTGTCCTTGCATCCGAGCAGATAGCCTGCGCCCTGAAACGCCATAAGGGCAAGGTCACAGTATTCATTCCCCACTATGCCATGTCGGGAGGAACTCTTGTTGCATTGGGGGCAGACGAGATAGTCATGGATCCGAATGCAGTTCTTGGGCCGGTCGATCCCCAGCTCGGCGGGCAAATGGGCTACTATCCGGCGGCCTCCATACTCAAGGCGCTGGAGGAGCCTAATCCGAACAGGGATGACCAGACACTCATTCTGGGCGATGTTGCAAGGAAGGCCATTGACCAGGTATATAATACAGTCCATAACCTGCTGCTTGAGCATCTGGCGCCGGAGAAGGCCACGGAACTTGCGAAAATGCTGAGCGAGGGGCGCTGGACGCACGACTATCCGATTGATTTTGATAAAGCCCTGGAGATGGGATTGCCCGTGAGCGGGCTTGTGTTCAAGGAGATATACGAACTGATGGAGCTTTATCCACAGGCAGGGATGAGGCGGCCTTCTGTGGAATTCATCCCCACACCCTACCTTCCACGGACGCCGGGAAAAGGGGGTAACAGGTAAAAAACTTAAGCCCTAAAAAAGGGTATAACTACCTTGTACATATAATTAGAGATCATGCAAGAAAATGCTGCCCGGATCATTTCCCTCTTAAAAAAAGAGTATCCTGGCGTGAAAATAGCACTTGTTCATTCAAATCCGCTTGAGCTGTTGATCGCCACAATACTTTCTGCCCAGTGCACCGATGTACGGGTGAACGAGGTGACAAAGATCCTCTTCAAAAAATACAGGACGCCTGAGGATTATATTAAAGTCCCCCAAGAAGAACTTGAAAAGGATATATATTCTACGGGTTTTTACAGGAACAAGGCAAAGAACATTAAGAAGCTTTCTGAGATCATCGTCAATAATTTCGGCGGGAAAGTCCCGGATAACATGGAGGAACTCCTCACTCTTCCAGGTGTGGCAAGAAAGACCGCAAATATCGTACTGTCAAGCGCCTTCGGGAAAATCGAGGGTATAGCGGTCGATACTCATGTGAAGAGGCTTTCAACAAGGCTTGGCCTCACAGAAAACACAGACCCCGATAAGATAGAAAAAGACCTTATGAAGATCATTCCAAAAGACGAATGGGCTGTATTCACACTGCTTCTCATACATCACGGCAGGAAGATATGCACCGCAAAAAAACCCCTGTGCGGCGAATGCGTCCTGAACAAGCTCTGCCCGTCGGCATTTACTTTCGGGTGAGATATGCCGCTTGAAGAATACCGGAAATTGAGGGATTTTACAGGATCGCCTGAACCAAGGGGCGGCGCCGGGGAAAGCACGGGAAGGATTTTCGTGGTGCACGAACATCATGCCGCACATCTTCATTACGACCTGCGCCTTGAGATAGGCGGGGTGCTGCGGTCGTGGGCAGTGCCAAAAGAACCGCCTGTGGAAGAGGGTGTCAGGAGGCTTGCCATCCAGACAGAAGACCATCCTGTTGAATATGCCGGTTTTGAAGGTACGATCCCTGAGGGGATGTATGGGGCGGGGACCGTAAAGATATGGGATAAAGGCGAGTTTGTCCTGGAAAATGAAAAGGATAAAGAATTGCTTTTTGAATTGAGGGGAAAGAAATTGACCGGCAGGTATGCTTTGATCAAAACGAGATTCAGGGGAAAGGATTCGTGGCTGTTCTTTAAAAGGAAATGATCATGTGGCATGAAATGGCCAAATTCGGCAAAAAACTCGTAGATCACGGGCTTGTAGAGTCGCATTTCGGGAATATCAGCATCCGCATCGGCAGTAAAATGCTCATAACAAGAAGCGGGTTTGCCCTTGATGAGATTAACGAGGACAGCGTTGTTGAGGTGGATATCGATAAGCCTTCAAGCCTTGATATGATCGCCTCATCCGAGAGCCTTGTGCACCGGATGATCTATAAGAACACATCTGCTCTTGCTATCATCCATGCCCATTGTCCTTTCGCGGTGATCGAGTCATTGCTGGCAGAGGGGGATATTATTGTTCCTATCGATAGCGAAGGGCAGTACTTCCTGCACGAAATTCCCATAGTAAGAGGGGGAATAGGAACGCCCGAACTTGCAAAAAACACCGCCGATGCCCTTCGCGACCATAAAGGGGCGATAGTTTTCGGCCACGGCACGTTCGCCATCGGGAAAATGCTTGAAGAAGTTTATGTCAATACGACGCAAATAGAGCACAGTTGTAAATTGAAATATTTTTGCGATCTTGTTAAGAAATAGACAATAGTTTTATAAACTCATTTTCCCTATAATTAAGTGAGGAGTGTATTGAACAGATACTTTTGAAATGATGTTCTTCGAAGTAAATGTTCTTCATCATCATTAACAATTATCAACGATGATTATGGATAATGCCATTTATGAACGAGTGGGACACAGCATGGTATATTTCGTATCTGTGGATTCTTACCTGGATCGCGGTATGAATTCAGGTCATGTTCCATAGTTTATCCAGGATATTCCGGGAAAGCTTATTGAAAAAGGAGTGATGAACAAATGACAATCTCAAAAGGTAACTCCAGCGGAGTTAATGCAAAATTTATATCAGTTGTGGTGATATGCGGGGCAATTATAGCCATATCCTGGTTCCATCCATTAATTACATATGCCCTTGAAGATTCTCCTTTTGCAACCTCGGTCGCACCCGGCACTCCCTCATTGAAACTTACCACGAACAGGCTGGTGATACTTGACGATCCGAGCGGGTGGGACGGGGGGGCCGCCGGGATCACGGATCAGGGCGACCAGTGGTCGGGGGAAAGCACCACCATCCGCTGGTATGCACTTGTGATGAACTCTTCGGGGCGGGGGGCCCAGGGAATAGCAGTTACAAGCCAGGTTTTATTCCCGAACGGCACCGTTGCCTTTACAAAAACCGGTATCACTAACAACTTCGGCATTGCGGAATTTGGGCAGGATATGGACAGGTGGTTGAGGTTTAACGGCAGCGGGAGCGAAGGACGGTACACAATAAATGCCGCCGCAACCGTGGATGGAACTGCGGTAACTGAAAATTATGATTTCATTTATGACGAATGGGGCTGCGGTTCAAATCCGGCAGACGGATGCCATGTATCCCAGTACTGGCCCGGTGGAGGCATGCCTGCACTGCCTGCCAGTTCGTTCGCAGCAGGAAGTGTCCAGGACTCCCCCTACCTGCATGCATGGGACAACTTTCATTCCGGTACGGGCCACGGGAACAGGGGGGGCATTGGAACTAACGAATGCCTCACCTGCCACCGTGGTTATGATGGGGAAAACCGCACCCACAGCGCCAGGGTTCAGACAACACCCCAGTATCCCGCCGGAGTCCATGCCGGCAAAATGCCATGCACAGGATGCCATTCAACTTTTGGAAGCAGCACGATGCCAATTCTCCAGTGTTATGATTGCCATCCCGTAAGGAACAATAATCTCAGCATAAAGAGGTTCTTCCAGACTGCAACGAGCGGCTTCTCCTACCAGCCATTGACAGATCCAAACATAATGGCGCATAATTCGGGCCAGAATATTTCCTGCATCCAGTGCCACAACGGGATGCACAACGTATCCAAACCCTATAATGCCACAGGCACATCGAACAAATATACGGAATACCAGCAGTGCACTGTATGCCACACTGCATATAAAAGACACAACGAATCCGCAAGTTGCACAGTCTGCCATTCGCAGGATGCACATGCCATCAAAGTATTTGGCCAGAATGCAACGTATGTAAGCGGCACAGGAAACACCTATCGAGGCAATTGCACGAACTGCCACCAGGATTCTTCTTTACTGGGTTCATTGCTCTCACAGCCGATGGCAGGTTCCCATACAGGAAGCGCCCCGCAGGTCTCGCGGCCCGCAAATCACAGCAACGACCCTCTGGCAGGGAAAAAATGGAACCCCGGCTACTGGACAAACGGAACGGACGGGACTTCCCAGCTTTCTTCCTGCAAATACTGCCACGGCGAGACATTGCATAAGACAATCGCCCTCGGCAGGCCATCCCTCTTTAACGGCGGCAATCTTGTGAATGCGGATATCACGGGAGGCAGTACATGGTGCCAGCAATGCCACTGGCAGGGTGCAGCAAATTATTCAAGCATGGTCTCTGCATTTCTAGGAGACGGCAAAATAGTGCCCCCTGAGATCACGGGCAATGCTACCTACGGCGCAAATAAAAGCAATCCGGCTTATTTCAACCATAGCGATGCAGGCAAAGACGATTCTTCCTGCAAGGGCTGCCATGGGAGCCAGGCAGCAGGAAATGATATCACAGGATTCATGCATAATGTAGCCACAGGTTCAAGCGGCGGTCCGGACTGCGCATCATGCCATGATACCGGCGGAAGCGCACCCAGGATAATAAACTTTTCAGCGTTCAAAATCAGCGTCCATAAAGATCTTAACAATGACGCGAAGAATATCACGATACTTTCGGAACCTGCAGATAAGGCCTGCTGGGCATGTCACGGGGATGGTACGGAGCCTGTCAAACATCCCAATAATTACAGGACACCGCGGGAATGCAGCAACGATGACTGCCACGCACTCAACCAGTCTTTCAAAGCGCCAATGGTCTATTCCCATTTCAAGGAAGCATTTTTGAACAGCAATCCTGCAAATGCCACGAATTACAATATTTCTGCCGGGGCTTCATGCGAATCCTGCCACTCAAACAGCCTTAATGCACAGGGGACAAATCCAAACGCATCAGTTTCCCACTACGCATCCCGCACAGGGCTTGTGGATTCCATAAACTGCATTTTCTGCCACCTGGATGAGGACAATGCAATAAAATGGGGAAATGCCACCGAGATAAATAAGAACACAAGTTCGCTCATCGAAATGGACAGGAATAGAAATAAATTCACAGCCCATGAAGGTGAATTTGTGGATCTTGGCATGGGATACAGGATAAAAGTCACAGGCGTATCGACGCTGAGGGGCAGCGCGCTTTTGGAATTATACAAAACGGATATGCTTGTAGATACCGTATCGGCCAACATTCCGGGTAGCTACGTCTATGAAGAAAAGCGCACGATAAACAATGGAACTTCCAAGATTCCTGTTATTGTGCTGAATATGACCTCAGTATTCCTTTCAGGTAACGAAAGCTTCGTGCAATTTGAAGGTTTCAGGACAAGAAGAACGCATTACGAAAATAGCATCACCTCCTGTTATCTATGCCATTTCAACGGGGGCACCGAAAAACACAGGTACACTGTTATAGACCGAAAAGACGAATATGTATATTTCACTGAAGTATTATTTAATTCCTCAGACAAACGGGAATTTGACCAGCAGCAGGCTTTGCAGAAACTGGCTGGCGCAACGCCTGATAATTCCCACGTAGATATAGAAAGTGCAGGGAGGAAAACCCTGCACAAAGGGGAAACCTGGAAACTGGCATCTGATTTTAATCTGATCATGGAGGACGTTTCAGAGAACAGCGACTCGGCCAGATTCTTGCTTGAAGCTGGCGGCGAGAGACATACCGATGTGGCAAGAACAGGAGATACTCTTGAATATAATCTGGAAATAAATTATCTCGGATATACTTATTCGAACATCACTGTATTCAGAGCAAATGTATCTGAAATAATGCAGCCTGATACCGTTGTTCTAACTGATATCCTGGCAATATCCCCCGGAATAAAAAAAATTGACGATAATTCCACCATTTATGGCTATAATACAAGCTGGCTGTGGGAGAATTCCACGTTCGAACGTGGCAGGATTCCGCAAGACATGCATTCACCGCTCCTGACCGACGGCGTTGATGGCGGCCCGCAGTGCATCTTGTGCCATGACGTGGGCGATATGGGAGCCCACAATACTATTAACAGGAACGCACAGGACACTGTCAGCAGGGCCTGCTGGGCGTGCCACGGGGACGGGAAGGAGCCAAAAGGCCATCCTGCAACATATAAAGAACCCAGGGGGTGTAAGTCGTGCCATGTAGAGCGCAGTGTCCCGTTTTTTAATGCCACCTATATCGGAGACGAAAAACATGCCACCCTCGAAGTATGCAGCGGCTGTCATATAAATAATATTCATAAGCTCATTAAGTTCGATGTAATCCCCAGTATAAAGTCCGTTTCTCTTTCACCAAAAGAAGTTGATGAGGGTGAGAGAACTCGGATAAATGCAACCGCTGTTGCGGGCTACTATATGAGGATCAGGGGGGCTGAATATTACATTGACTCACAGGACAGGAGATTTCCCATGTCTGCGAGCGATGGCTCTTTTGATGAACAGACAGAGGAAGTGACAGCAGAAATAAATACATCGGGATTGAGCCCCGGGACTCATACAGTTCATCTAAGGGCGATGGAACGGAATAACAAATGGGGGGAGGAGGCTTCTGTGACTTTTGTGGTCAAAGGAAAATCAGGTGTGGTGCAGGGAATGATGGCCGAACCGGCATTCAGGATAACACTCTGGGCCATAATGGGAATGTTGGCACTTCTGGCATTGATTATTTTCCTTATGAAAAGGAATATGCATAGATTACCCGGATATACCAAATATGGCCCATAAATTTGATGTAAGGAAAGCAGAATTACTTGACAGCCCTGATAGATTGCAAATCCTGAACCCGGACACGATCCTGGATAAGCTGGGGCTGAACAGGGAAACAATGTTTGCAGATCTGGGCTGCGGGACAGGTTATTTCTCATTGCCTGCGGCATTGCGGGTCAGTAAGGTGTACGCTCTGGATGTGCAGGAGAAAATGCTTGAAATCCTGCAAAATAAAATAAAAAAAGAAAAAATCAAAAACATCGATATAATCTTATCCCGGGAGTCATCGATCCCGCTGCCTGACAATTCCATCGATATCCTGTTCATGGCTAATGTATTCCATGAACTCCAGGATAAGAAATCAATATTATCAGAAGCAAAACGTATTCTTTCATCAGGAGGGAAGTTGACGATAATCGACTGGAAAAAGATGGAAATGGATTTCGGGCCGCCTCTTGGGGAACGATTGACCGAGGACGAGGTGGTTTCAGCCTGTAAAAACAATGGTTTTGAAATCCTGGAAAAAGCAGAGGCGGGACCCTATAATTACATCTTGATCTTTAAAGTCCGCAAAAATTCGCAGGTCGATAAAGATAGAATTAATATAGATTGCATTTATATTAACTGAAGGAGACGATATGGATCAAAAAATCATGCCGCCAACTTATTTTATAATTTTGTTTTTATTAGCTATAGTATCACATTTTGTATTTCCTGTTAAGGGAATAGTCCATGCCCCATATACTTATTCAGGAATTATTTTGATCATATTCGGGCTCATAATGCCTGTTTGGGCTGATTCTTTATTCAAAAAGAGCGGAACAACAATAAAACCGAATGAAATTCCTACATCACTGGTAACTACAGGTCCTTATCGCATTACCCGTCAACCGATATATTCAGGAATGACCGCAATATTACTGGGTGAGGCTATTTTTTTAGGTTCACTTATTACATTCATTTTCCCGGTTATTTTTGCGATTTTAATGGATGTAATTTTTATTCCCGTGGAGGAAAAGAACCTTGAAATAGCTTTTGGAGAAAAATACCTGGATTACAAAAAGAAAGTCAGGCGCTGGATATGATCGCCCTGGCAGGTTTTTAAAAATTTTTGCAGTCAATATGAATACAAAATCACTTATTATAATTGTGCCGCTTGTGTTTATTGTTTTAATCAGCGGGTGCCTTCAAGAAGTTACAAAAGAACAATCGAAAGAAGAATTGGGAGACGAAATACTGAATATAGGAGAGGCTATTCCGGAGAACTGGGATCATACAATCATAACTCAAAATCTTGAGGATACATCAAGACCTCATGGTCTATGGAAACCTGTAGCTATTGTAAATTTTACAAATCCAAAGGCTGAATTCGAAGTAGCCGGTGGTATATACATAAATCCATCATTCTTGCTTTATTTTTACGACATCACGGAAAAACAGGAAATCATGGAGATCATAGACAAAGAAAAAATTTACTCCTGGTGTGTCCCTGTATACTTCGATGAGACAGGTAAGTACATTATAGTTACCTCCCCGTGTTATATAAAGAGTGAAAAGAATTATTATTTTCCTTTAGAGAGAGAATTGAAAGAGCATTTTGATAAATTTAAGCAGTCGTCCTCCATTCTTTCAAAAGAAAATAAATACTATAAAAGTTCTATTTGGCAGAGTTCAGAACATGGCGGGTATAATAGCGGATAAAAGGAAACTCAAATATCTCAAATTGCCTGCAGCACTTCTTTTATCCACAAACTGTTAGGCGAAATTCGACTTGACTTTAAATGGTGGTAAAGATGAAATCAAATGCGAAATGGCTCTATAATGAAACAGTTCAAGTTGGTACTGACTTTCAGGATGTTTCAAATGTTCAAGAATATGATAAGAAGATGGCAAAATTTAGAGATGTTAAAAGAGAGGCAACTGATATAATTAAAGCCATATGCTTAGGGGAAAAACATTCATTACTTGAAATTGGTACGGGAACAGGTAATTTTGCAATTGAAGCAGCAAGGCGTTGTAATAAGGTTTATGCTATCGACGTTTCATCCACAATGATCGATTATGCAAAACAAAAGGCACAAACAATGGGGATTAGTAATATTTCATTTTTTCAGGCTGGTTTTTTAAGCTATGAGCATGACGGATATCCTTTAGATATGATTGTTTCAAATTTTGCATTGCATCATTTGCCGGACTTCTGGAAAATGATTGCTCTAAAAAGAATTTCTCAATTGCTTAATAATGGTGGGACCTTTTATTTAGGTGACGTCGTTTTTTCATTTCCAATTGAGGAATATGACAATAAGATCAACAATTGGATTGATACGATGAAAAAAAACGTAGGAATTGATTTTGCAGAGGAATCTATAATACATATTAAGGAAGAATATTCAACCTTCGATTGGATTATAGAGGAAATGCTCCATAAATCCGGATTTAAATTTGATATTCTTCATAAGGATGATTTTATTGCAGTATATTACTGCAAGAAAAGAACTAAAAGCTTCGCAGTCGCCTGATAATACTCATATGAAAAGGATACCCGCATGAACAACAGATTTGCCGACAGAATGAAGACTACCAGTAAGTCATTTATCAGAGAGATATTGAAAGTTACCCAGCAGCCGGAAGTGATATCCTTTGCAGGCGGACTTCCAAATCCCGGTTTTTTCCCGGTGGAAGAAATCGCAAGAGCTTCCGCAAAGGTCCTGGCAGAGGATGGCAGGAATGTTCTCCAATACAGTACGAGTGAAGGACATTTGCCGTTGAGAGAGTTCATTGCCAAAAGATATCTCAGTAAGAACGGGTTAAAGATAGAACCTGACGAGATATTAATTACCAACGGCTCGCAGCAGGGCATTGACTTAATTGGTAAGGTTTTTTTGAACAAAGAAGATAGGGTTGTTATCGAGAGGCCGGGCTACCTGGGAGCCATCCAGGCATTTTCTATCTTCGAACCAGATTTTCGATCCGTTCCTCTTCTCGATGATGGAATAGACACTGATTTACTGGAAAAAACGCTGGGTGAAAATAACGCAAAATTGTTTTACACTGTTCCTAATTTCCAGAATCCATCCGGGATCAGCTACTCCGGACAAAAAAGAAAAGATGTTGCCGGTATTCTTAAAAAGCATAACGTTGTCTGTGTTGAGGATAACCCATATGGCGATTTAAGATTTAAGGGAAAAGATCTGCCTTCCATCAGGTATTACCTGGATGATACGATTCTTTTGGGTTCTTTTTCAAAAATAATCTCACCCGGATTGAGAATTGGATGGATATGCGCCGGAAAAGAAATAATGGAGAAACTGATTATCGCAAAGCAGGCTGCCGACTTGCATTCTAATTACCTTTCACAGAGGATTGTCCATCAGTACCTGATGGATAACGATATAGACGGGCACATTATGAAAATAAGGGCTGCCTATGGGAAACGGCGGGATTTGATGATCGATATGATGACTGAGTACTTCCCTGAGGAAGTTAAGCATACAAAACCTGAAGGCGGGATGTTTTTATGGGTAACGCTTCCTGAGAGGGTGTCATCAATGGACTTATTTGAGCTTGCAGTAAAAGAGAATGTTGCATTCGTCCCCGGTAATCCATTTTATATTGATGACGGCAGCAGGATTAACACATTGAGATTGAATTTCTCCAATTCTGATGAAGAACAAATAAAAGAGGGGATTAAACGGCTTGCCAGATGCCTGGATAAGCTTCTGTAAAAAATAAAAGAAAAAATCCACCCGGTTATCTTACCTTCGTGCCTTCCTTCACCTCTTTCTCGGGCAAAAGCAGCACTGCGCCCTCAACATCCGCAGCGAGAACCATCCCGCGCGACTCCACGCCGAACAATTTCGCAGGTTTCATGTTAGCCATCACAACGACCTGCCTTCCCACAAGCTCTGAAGGATTGTGGGATTTTGCGATCCCGGCAACTATCTGGCGCTTCTCCCCAATATCAACTTCCAGATTCAGCAGTTTATCGGAACCTTTGATGTTCTCTGCGGATAATACTTTCCCGATCCTGATATCAAGCTTCTGGAACTCCTCGTATGTTATTTCAGGTTTCTCTTCCTTTGCCTCTTCCGCGTGCTTTTTCTCTTTCGACATCGCTATCTTTATCCTTTTATCAAGGATCGCTTCCATTTCCTTGATCTTTTTATCCTCTATCTTTGTGAACAATATCTCAGGAGCCCCAAGTTCTCCGGCCGGTATCCCGATAAGGGCATCTTCAAACCGCGCGTTATGGACATCGCCGGAAAGCCCAAGCTGTTTCCATGCTTTTTCCATATTTCCCGGAAGTACAGGTTCAAACAGCAAAACAAGTGCTTTGGCCACCTGAAGACAGTTTTTGACGACCCGACCGCATGCTTCTTTGTCTTTTTTGACGAGCTGCCAGGGTTCATTTGATTGGAAATAAGCGTTCCCATACTGCGCCAGCTCCATCATCGCATCAGTTGCCTTCTTGAATTCATATTCATCAAAAGCCGATAATACGCTATTGATGGTGGATCCTATTTTTTCGATTATCTCTTTATCAACCTCACCTTCCGGGACGGCGCCGAAGTTCTTATGGGTAAAATGCAGCGTCCTGTGAAGGAAATTGCCAAGTGCGCCTACAAGTTCGTTATTTACCTTTTCCTGGAAAACCTTCCACGAGAAGTTCAATTCCTTTGTATGAGAAGTATAATTCGAGATATAATACCTCAAAAGGTCGGGGTGGAACCCGTGATCAAGGTAATCCTCATCCACCCACACCACGTAGCCCCGGCTCTTTGAGAACTTCTTATCATCGATCTTCAGCATTCCGGATGCCACAACAGCCCACGGCGGGGTGTAGCCTGCGCCTTTTAGCATCGCAGGCCAGAAAATGCAGTGATGGTAAGTGATATCCTCGCCTATGAAATGTATAATGCGCGAATCCCGTCTCCAGTATTCTTCCCAGTCCCTTCCTGTATTGTTCGCCCATTCCTCGGTAAATGAAATGTACCCGATAGGCGCATCCACCCATACGTAAACAACGAGGTCACCATGCCCCGGGAACCGGACGCCCCATTCAAGGTTCCTTGTGATGCACCAGTCCTTCAGGTCCTTTGCCCATTCTTTTGCATAATTTATGGCATTGCTGGTTCCTCCAAGGGTCTTCAGGTACTCAGAGAGGAAACCTGAAAACGATGAAAGCTTGAAAAAGAAATGTTCCTGCTCACGGTACTCGGCAGGATTCCCGCATATGCGGCATTTTGCGTTCTTTATTTCCCCGGGCTCAAGGTGTTTTCCGCATCCCTGGTCGCATTCATCGCCCCGCGCGGGTTTTTCGCAATAAGGGCATGTACCTTCCACAAACCTGTCAGGAAGGAACCGCTCGCAGTGCGGGCAATAGGCCAGCCTTATGACCTGCGGGTAAACGTATCCACCTTTGATCAGAGATTCGACAATGCTGGTCGTCCTTGCATGGTTTGTAGGGGAATCCGTGTTCCCGAAGATGCTGAATTCAACTTCCATTGCCCTGAAGATATTCTTAAAATGATCATGATATTTATTTACAAGCTCTTTCGGGGCAATACCCAGTTCCTCTGCGTTTACCACAATTGGGGTGCCATGAGCATCAGACCCGCAGATGAAAGCTGCCGCCTGGCCCTGTTTCCGAAGCGCCCTGACAAAAATGTCTCCCGGGATATAGGTACGCAGGTGTCCGATATGGCATTTGCCGTTTGCATATGGAAGCCCGCATGTTACCACGACCGGCCTATCTATTGGGAAGTTGGACATGCGGTTTAACATGAAACTTCCATATAAAATATGTTTCTGTGGATGCCAGATTAAACCGTAACTCTGCCTGATTTAGGTAATATTTTCATAAATTCAGCCAACTCATGTTGAAAGGTTTATTTATATGTATTACGTATATACGTAATTTATGGGACATCCGGATTGGGTATTGAAACA
>CABMIH010000023.1 GCA_902386205.1 uncultured archaeon
CATTGGGCAGACGTAGATTTCAAAGTACAGAAGAAAAATCCATCGCAGAAATTTTTAAAGGACTTTTTCTATGGCTAACCGAGACAACCATAAACGCTCAGGGCTTCCAGCCCTGAGTAGTTTACTTTTAACAGCTTCGACTTTTTCGGCCATCCCTTTGGGCGCATCCCTCCTGTCATCGATCGTGATGTGTGAGACCACCCTGTTTATGCCTTTTTTTGCCAGCGCTTCATGAGCAGCACTTGTCGCGCGAAAAATATCATCGAGGGAAGCAGCCTCAAGCGTTGTTCCCATCGGGTTCAACTGGTATTTTACACCTGATCTTTCAATGGCTTTCACAGCTTCGCAAATATGCGCGCTCATGCTTGTGCTCCCTGTTCCCAGGGCGACGATCTCAAGTTGCGCCGTAATTATCGGTTTCATGTCTAACCTCCATATGTTCGTTGGCCGCAAAGGTGAAAATTGTTTCGGTTGGGTTTATTCATTGCGATGTCTTTTCAAGAATAACGATGTCAATAATCCGACAAGAGAAACGATGAAGCCGAATCCCGGGGCCTTTGGAGTCTCAAATGGTGTCGGAGTTGTTTCGGGGTTACCTGATACGACCACATTGAGCCTGAACTCGCGCGAAGGTGCGGCACATGGCGGTATTGATTTTCGGCATATTGGATCACCAACGGCAGTCAGTATGGCTCTGCCGGGTGTATGAGCTTTGTATATACCCTGTGCACCCCTGACGACCAGAACACCAACGACCCGGCTGAGAACTGTTTGATCATCAATCGTGATATTCCATTCATACTCTTCCCCTAATTGAAGCAGGAAGGTTTCATTTGTTTTGAGTGAGATCGTTTTTCCATCATCTGCAAGGGTGATGATCTTGCCTTCAGTTGTCATTGATACGGGACCTGTTTCGGGCATTTGCTGCCCTTCTCCCATCTGTGCCAGTCCGGCAACTGAAAATAAAAAAAGTACCAGCATTAATACCTTGTAATCCTTCATAATTAACCCCCTTTGTTGATTATACATTTTAGCCGTTTGCTACATAAAGATTTCCAGATGTTCGGATTTATAGCAATTCAGTTAGTGCCTTTTCGTATGTTCGCAGGTCATGCGAACTATGAAGAACAAACCTTACCTCCCTGATCCCTTCATTGTTCTCAAGGAAATCCATAACGGCCCTGAGTGCTGTCCTGCTTGCTTTTTCTACAGGGTATCCGTATGCTCCGGTGCTGATTGAAGGAAAGGATATCGTATTTAACCCCATCTTCACGGCTAATGCGAGACTGTTTCTGTAAGCATTTGAGAGAAGTTCATCTTCTCCTTTATCTCCCCCCTTCCAGACAGGGCCGACTGTATGAATGACTTTTTTTGCTTTCAACCTCCCTCCTGTTGTAGCTACTGCTTCACCGGTGGGAAGACCCCCCGGCCACGATGTCTGCCTGATGGTTTTACATTCTCTCAGTATTTCCGGCCCGCCTTTGCCGTGAATTGCGCCATCCACACCTCCTCCTCCCATCAAAGCGGGGTTTGCGGCATTGACTATAGCTTCGGTTTCCTGTTCAGTGATGTCCCCTGATAAAAGGACGATCTTTGTCTTGTTTATAATAGTATCCATTTAAGAATTCATTAATTTTTCAACTATATATTTTTCACCTTATTTTGCATACCTTTTCATCAGAACCAGCAGAGATATGGATACAAAAGCCGTCAGTAACGAGAATCCTGGAACTTCTGGGGTCTGCATTGTTGTGGCTGCAGGTGTAACTTGTCGATATCTGTACTTCAACCATCCGAGCCACTCCTAACATGTCAATGAAATGAATGTAGACCCTGAGTTCGCAAGTTCTGTGATAATTCCCAGTATAAGAGAAACCAGAACAGTTGGATTCAGCTTAGATCTTCTATTGTAGACAGACAGCTTTAGCTTTATCTAAGAAACATTTTCCGTCTACAGTTGTAATATATTTATTTAACCTGTTTTCTATTAGGCCATGTTCTTGCAATAAATCCAAATACTCTCTCGCTAACTTAGAATTCAGGTTTGCTTTATAAACAATGCCGGTTTTATTGGCTCCCTCTTTTCCAGCCTCCAGAACATCCACGATGATTTCTAACCTGCTACGTCGCATTTTAGTTCCTCCACATTCCATATTTTTAGTTTCTGTAATATTAACCTGAACTTGTTCAATGAGAATGGGACTATGTACTATTCTGAAATCATTGTAAAATATGTAAAGTTTTTCTATTGTTTTGCCATCTATCCCAGCTTTTAATAATTTCACTCTTTCCTGTGGCGTTTCTAACATTATGTGATCTCCTATCCATTGGCTGTTCTTCTTAAGCCATCTTTAAACAGTTATGAAACTGGAATTTTTCAAAATCCCCCTCGATATGGGATTTTAGCCCAAAACTGGCTCTTCTATGTACATGGCCAACTGAATATTTGAGCTAAATTTTATAACGACTGGCAGATCGAGCTGTTCAGCAATTTGATGTACATTCTCAACCGTTGTATTTCCTATGTCGATTATTTTCCTTCGATTTATCTTGGATATCATATCCTTTACATTGAATCTTGTAGTTTATATATTTACCCATTTAAATAATAACTGTAATTATCATTATTATGAAAAACAAGTAATCTGATACAGATGATACTATTTATGTAAAAAAACAACAGTTGCTTAAATAATATACAAAACCCTCTGCAAAGCCTACATAATATTAAACAATCGGATGCCTTGCATTAGTCATGAACCTATTACCTGTTACCACAATCTTTATCTATCATAATGATTATGATAACAAGATATTATAATAAATATAAAACGGAGGGTATTAATGAAAAAAGGATTAAATAATGTTTGTTTAAAAGTGTTTGCTTTTTTTGCCGTTGCTGTACTTTTCACAGCAATTCCTGTACTGGCGGACGGAGCGACCTACGCTGGAACAGATGCATGTAAGACCTGTCATGCGCAGGTTTACAGCAAGATAAAAGAATCCATACACCAGAAAATGATAAGGGATGCTTCTGTTCCGGGGAATGTTCATGGGAACCTGAGCGACCCGAAAGCTCCCAAGCTGTCCGAAATTACCTATGTCATTGGCGGATGGTACAAGGAAGAGAGCTACATAAAGAAAGACGGCAATAATTATAATGTAACAAAATATGAGTGGGACCCTATAAAGCAGCACTATGCCAATGATAAGAGCATCAGGGACTGGCTCGTGAAATGTGCCGGCTGCCATACAACAGGGTACAATACTACTACCCAGACATTCAAGGAATTAAATATCGGTTGTGAAGCCTGTCACGGCCCCGGCAGCAAGCATATTGTATCAAAGGACAAAGCCGATATTGTGATCGATAAATCCCCGGAGGCATGCGGCTACTGCCATATCAGGGCAACACAGGCTGGCGGCGGCAAGTATAACTTCCCTGTGGGGTATGTCCTGGGCAAACCGGACACATTGCAATACGACCCTGAGCCCTATACCAACGCTTCATTCTTCCCTGACAAGACATCAAACAGACATCGCCAGCAATTACTTGACATGAAAACCAGCAAGCATTATACGGCCGGGATAACATGTGTAAGCTGCCATTCCCCGCATGATGCAGGAAATGTGAGTGTCTATAAAGCATCAGATTTGCCCGTTGAATTCCAGGATACAAGCATTGCAATTTTTGACGCTTCGGGAAAAGTAATAAGCTACTCTACATGGAACGGAAACGGTCTCACAATGCCAAAGGAGAAACTCTGCAAGTCATGCCATACCTCAGTTAATGAGTACCACAAGCATGGCTTTACGGATAAGGCAAAAGGCGCAGCAATAACATGCACTGACTGCCACATGCCGGATGTCATAAACGTGAACAGCAAACTGAGAGGTGCATTGTCGCCGCATACTTTCAGGACACTCAGCCCTGAGAACTCATTGAAATATGGCGCTGATATCATGCCTAACTCATGCACATACAGGTGCCACCAGGATAAGGGAGCGGATAAGACAGCGCGGGCGAACTGGGCCCTTTCGGTGTTGAGTCCTGCGCCGACACCTGCAACAACTACAAAAGCGACTGAAACAACAACCAAACCCACACCGGGATTCGGATTGGTTATGGCTCTTTTTGGTTTGCTTGCTGTGGGTTACATAACAAACAGGTTGAGAAAATAAGAGATCGTCTATCTCTTATTCTTATTTTTTTGTTTGATTTTTAAGCTAATTATATTATCCAATTAATATCCATTACAAAATTTTCTGGCAAATTGATTTAGGATAATTTATTATCAGGGGACAAAATTGAGGGGTTTTAATGGTTGATGCAGTAGATAATAAAAAATTGAATGTTGATTTTGAAATAAATCCGGCAGATCTGGCAAAAAATAAGGTAAACGACCAATCAAACAAGAAAGCTTCCCGCGAAGATATCCAACCAGAGAAACCGGATAAAAAAACAACGATAAATATCCTTTCAATGATCGAATCCTTCAAAGAGCTAATAGGCAGAAAGAAAAAAGTGAATACTATTTGCTCTTATAAGGCCAGTTCATCCGGGAACCAGAGAACAATAATTCTTGAATGCAAAAACTGCGAACTGGGTGAGTCCTCGATAACCGACCCGGCATGCAGGAAAAATATTTTCCAGATACTGATAAACGAACCGCTCGCGGACAGACTTGTTCTTTCACATCTTTATGAAAGGGATTATGAAATGGAACACCTGGAATTTCTTTACCACCTTTCAAGGTTCATAGATAATATTAACGTTTATAAAGAGGTGGAAATTTCCGGGGAATGCGAGGAGGCAAACCAGTGGAAAGAATGGATAATCTCGATCATCAACGAAAGTGTTTCTGATCCGATAAAAGCATATCTGGAACTTAAAGCAAAGATCAAAAGTTTACAGGAAAGCAGTGACCAGTTTGGACATGAAGCGTATAAGGCCCGGTTCATCCAGGTATTGGAAAGAATAAGCACATGCGTCCCGGAGCTGGAAAACCGGATCAAGGGTGATAAAACAAGCAGGCATTATTATGAGAATGTCATAAAATCGCTTGTGAGACCAGCTTTTTCATCGTCGCGGATATATACTGCCCCTCCATCAAATACGGAATTCCTTGAAGGATACGAGGTCCAAAGAGCAGACGGCAGGATAATGCCTATCAGCATTTACAGGCTCACGGACAGGCCGGAAAGCCTGTATTTTGCAATACCTCTTGAATACAACATGCGGCCAAAAGAACTGCAAATAATAGAATCTGTCAGGAGAAAACTCATGAGACACAGGCCAAAAGACCTAAATTTTGCGGAAACTGCCAACTCCAGGGAATATTTCAAAAGGATCGGAAAGCAGATGCTTTCGGATGAATCGCGCGGGGCCGGGGTAAACTCACTCCTGAAGAGATCAATACCTTCTCTGATATACTTGCGAAATATACTTCGGGACTGGGAATCCTGGAAGACCTTCTTTCAGATGAGCGTGTTACCGATGTTTACGTGAATGCACCTTCGGATATAAACCCTGTCCATATAGTTGTGGACGGGGAAGAATGTCTTTCTAATATTTTTTTATCCCAGGATGATATCGATTCGATGATTACACGGTTCAGGGCAATAAGCGGACGGCCGTTCGGGGAAGCGTCCCCTGTCCTGGACATGGACCTGTCAGAGTTCAGGACGCGTGTTTCGGTCATCGGGAATCCTCTATCTGCCGGGGGCCTGGCATACGCCTTCAGGAAACATGCAAAAAATCCATGGACTCTTCCGAAGCTTATAAACATGGGATCAATGACCCCCCTTGCTGCCGGCTTGTTAAGTTTCCTGATCGACGGCCAGTCTTCTATCCTTGTTGCAGGTGGGGTGGGGTCAGGAAAGACTTCGCTGCTTGCGGCTATGTTGCTTGAAATACCGCAGAAATACAGGATCTTAACGATCGAGGATACTCCCGAACTGCCACTTGAAATATTACAGAGGCTTGGCTGGAAAATCCAGGGGATGAATACAAAATCCGCCGTGGGCGGGGCAGATGCAGAGATTAGACCTGAAACTGCCCTGCGCGCCGCGCTCAGAATGGGGAACTCGACCCTTATTCTTGGTGAAGTCAGGGGGCCTGAAGTAAAAGTGTTGTATGAAGCAATGCAGGTTGGAACATCTGGCAATTCTGTGATCGGCACAATACACGGCGCTTCCACAAGGGCTGTTTATGAGAGGATCGTGAATAGCCTGGGAGTTCCTGCTGCGTCTTTCAGGGCTACTGATGCCGTGGTAGTTTGCCAGAACGTGAGAATAAGCGGCACCATGGGAAAGAAAAAAAGGATAGTCCAGATAGCCGAGGTCACAGGAGGCGATTGGGACGAGCGCCCTGATGCTGACGATATATTTAACGACATCATGTTATTCGATGCTGCGCAGGATAAAATAATAGCTACAGATCTGCTCGATAAAGGGCAGGCTGAACTTGTAAATAAGATAGCCCATAAATGGGGTTTAAGCGTGGATGAGGCTTCACTTAACATAAAAGTGCGGGCAATGATAAAAGAAACGATCGCGGAAGCCGGAAAGGAACATCACGGATTCGCGGAAGCGGACATGGTGGCTGTTGCGAACAACATGTTCTGGTTCTACATGGAAAAAGAAAGGAACGATGCAGGAAAAGTGGACCTGCAGGTTGTATTTGACAGGTGGAACGGATGGTACAGGGATTTTGTGGATAAAAACAAATAAGAGATTTTATGGCCGGGCATAACTGGTACTTTCGCGCATGCAAATTTTCAGGGAAAAATCTTGGCTGGATAGCCGGAGATATCGGGAAATTCAAGAAAAAAAGCGAAAAATCAATAAGCAGGGAGTTTCTGGATGCAATAAATTTTACCGGCCTTGAGATAGAGCCCTGGGAAGTACATATACTTGCGTATTCGGGCGCTTTTGTTTCACTTCTCCTGATGATATTTATTGATGTTATGCTTTTCAGTATAGCCCCATATGAATCCCCGGCTATCATGGCTGCCGCTGTTTGCACGGCGATAGTGCCTCTTTCCTGTTTGTTTTACCTGAGCGAGTATCCGAAAATCCATGCCAGGTTCATGAAAATACACTCACTTGGGGATATACCGGAAATCCAGAGCTATATTGTCATGTCAATGAAGCTTGTGCCGAATATGGAAAGGGCTATAACATTTGCAGCAGGGAATTCTCTCAAACCCCTTGCAAAGGATCTTAAGAAACTTATATGGGACATCCATCTTCGTGTTTATAGCAATATAGATGATGCGCTTATCGCATTTGCAAACCAGTGGGGAAAGAACAGCGAATACTTCAAGCGCTCGCTACATCTTGTAAAGAGTTCAACGAATGAACCGGATGAGGCCCAGAGGATAATGACCCTTAATAAATCCCTTGATATCGTTCTTGACGGGACAAAGACCATGATGGACGGGTTTGCGGCAAAGCTTAAAACACCTACCTATATCCTGTATTCGATTTTCATACTGATACCGCTTGCCCTTGTAGCACTTCTACCTGCGGTAGGAGTAGTGGGTATCAGGATAGATATTGTAACACTTGTTCTGGTTTATGATATTATACTTCCTCTTGCGACTTTTTTTTACTCGGAATATATCCTGCTTTCGCGCCCTGCGACATTTTCACCACCAGATATACCAGACAAACATCCCGGTTTATCAAACATCAAATCGGTAAGGAAAATCACCATAATCATTTCCCTTATTGTCGGCGGATTGGTCGGTCTGTCGGGCTATATATTCCTGTACATCGGGAACCCCTTTGGCATAGTATCGCAGGAAGCCATGGCCGGCCTTGTGCCCCCGACATTTCCGGTAGTATGGGCACTGGCTTTGATGATCACGATATATTGCCTTGGAATATATACACCATATAAAAAAATACGCGATGGAATAAGACAGATTGAGAATGAGTTCGCAGATGCGCTTTTCATACTGGGGAGGAGAATCACAGAAGGAAGGTCGGCCGAGGTGGCTTTTGCCCATACATCAGAAACGATGAAAGGAGCAAAGATAGGGGAGGTATTTGCCGATGTTGCAAAAAATCTCACGACCATGCGCACGACATTGCATGGTGCGATCTTCAATGAAGAATACGGCGCATTCAAGGATGTTTATTCTGACCGCGTGCATACTACAATGAAGCTGTTTACAGAGAGTGTCCATAAAAGCCATGAAGCTGCGGGGATGGCGATAATAAAACTTGCAGATCACCTGAAGGAGTTGCAGGAAGTGGAAACCAATATTAAAAGGTCGCTTTATGATGTGACATCTACCATGAAATCAACTGCAATGATTTTTGCGCCATTGATAGGCGGTGTGACCCTTGCGCTTTCGGAAGTTATACAGAAGATCCTGATCACCATAACAAAAGAATCCATGCTTTTGCCTGAGGAATTCAATATTGGGAATATAATGAAGCAGGCCGGGACAGGAATATCCCAGGCCGTCCACCCGGATATATTCTTGCTGATAATTGGCATATACATGATTATTTTAGTAGCGATCCTTACAAGGTTTACCTGCGGGATCGAACACGGGGGAGATAAGCCCCAGTTCATGTATGACCTGGGACAGATGCTTCCAATCTCGATTATTGTTTTTACTGTAACAACTATTACCACCAGGATATTATTCAAGGCAATGGTCTGAAGCGAAATAAAGTCGATATTCTTAAATATCCCAACTTTGATGTAGGAAAAAAATGGTGGTAGTCATGTTAGCAAGTAAATTCAGGAAAGATGAGAGATCGATCGAACTGCCCATAAACATAGTTGTTATGCTTGTTGTAGGAATGGTGGCACTGGCAGCACTGTTGGCAATAATCCCGAAATCCAAAGAGAATTTGAGCGTGGATATACTGGAGATCACGGTAGGCAATAAAAGCTCAAACGGGAGTTCTGCAAAAGTGATAGGGGCCGGGGATCACTATGTAAAAGTCGATGTCAGGGTTTACGATAAAAATAACAATCCTGTCGAGAAAGCAAGCGTTACCATGAGCGGTGGCGGCGGATTCGGGGCAGAACAGACAGACGAGGATGGCGAAGCAACCCTGAGGCTTGGCGGGGAAAAAGGTACAAAAGTAACGATCAGGCCGAACCAGCAAACAGTTGAATTGAAACTGGTCGCAAAAGCCAACGGCTTCTACGATTATGAGGATGAAAAAGCAGTCCTGCTATACCAGACAAAAAAATGAAATCCTGAACTCGGCGGAACATGGCTGGCGGGCTTCCGATAAAAATCGTTGTACTTACGATAGTGGGCTTGGCAGGGCTTGCTGCGATGCTTGCAGTGATCAACGGAAGTGAAAGCGCAATACCGAAGGCAATGCATGCCGACGTAAAAAGCAACAACCTGATAGTGTTATCGAAGATAGATGATAATGAAAGTATCGAATTCGAGATAGAGGTATTGAACTCAAAAGACGGTTCGCCTGTTGAAAAAGCCAGGGCGGCACTTTCAGGCATGGAGGCCCTTGCGATCAATATGACAGGTAATGACGGGATGACCATATTACGATTCCAAAAAAGTGATTTTTATATGGACACGAACGAGGTTTATCTCAGGCTGGAAGTAAAAGCTTCTGGTTTTCAGGATTATGTGAGCGAATATGCAATAAAAATAGTGAGATGACTATTTCTTTTTTGCCAGCAAGAACTTAATGACAGCTACTGCGCCGAATAAAACCCCTATAACAGTTGGATAATACCATGACCTGATAATACTCCACTGGTCGGTTGATATAAAATATCCGGTGACTATCAACACGACCGCTGCCATAAGACCGGACAATTCTACAGGCACGTTGATTTTTCCGATCGTGATCCTGTTCACATTATCGAGTTTCGTTATCCTGTGCTCGATATCTGAAAGTTGTGCTTCAATAGATTTGAATTCAGCCATGTTGTTTTCTTCGTGTTTTGTAAGGTCTCCCTGCATGTTGCCCGTTGCCCCGGTCTGAGGATTTGCCACTTCTGCGAATCCTGCTTTATTGGCAAGCTTTGAGACTTCGGCCTGTAGGTTACTGATCCTTACTTCAATATCCTTCGGGATACCTTCTTTTTTTATTTCATCAACAGATTTGCCCAGTGTCTCTACAACATTTTTCAATTCTTCGATTTCATCATGGATGTCTTTATTTTCAATATCTTCAATTATAATAAGATCTTCATCAGTTCTGGAAGATAATCGCTTTTCTACGGCCCGCAGGCGGTTATCGACGCTCCTTAAACCCTGGTCAAGGGCTTCGATCCTGCCATGAATATCCAGGTTGGGTTCACCACTCCTTTTTTCGTCTTTGTTCTGTTTCACAATCTGTCACCAGTTAAAATGAACCAAGAATAACCCGTGATATTTATAGTTTCTTATTTTTTACATCCTTTATAAATCGCTTTTTTCTTATGATAGGACTAAACGAAAAAAAGATAATTTATTAGTAATGAAATATATTCTATTCTAATATGGGTTCAGAAATCGATGACATTATTCCGTTAATAAATGAAAATCAAACCCGGAAAAAATTCATTGACCCAATTTTAAATAAAATGGGATGGATAGGAAAATATATTAAAGAGGAAGTAAATTCTGTCAAATCAGATTTCAACAAGAAACAATTTGTTCTTTTTAATGTTGATAGTATCGAGAAGGGAGTCGACAGGTTTATTGATTATGTTTTATTGGATGAAGATTTTACTATTTTAGCAATTATTGAATCCAAGCGTTATTCGTTAGATGAAGAGAAGGGTAGAATCCAGGCAAGAACCTATTCTAAAGATATTGAGATGCAAGTGAACCGAAAGATTCCTATTTTTTTGACCAATGGCACAACATGGCGTTTTATTGATGAAGATGGAATCGAAAGAAAAGTCAGCGGACCATTTACTCAGGAGGACCTTAAAAGAAGAAGTGATCTACATAGTCAAAAGCGAGATCCCAGGAATGTCAATACTGACCTTCGCATTATAGACAGGCCAAGAAATTTTCAAATTGTAAGGAGATTAAGTGAACATTTTTCACAGGGTCATCGAAAGGCACTTGTTCAGATGGCTACAGGCACCGGGAAGACAAGAGTAGCAATGGCGGTGATTAAACTGCTGATCAATGCGAATATAATACGCAATGTATTATTTATTGCTGACCGCATACCTCTTGTAAATCAGGCTGAAACCAACGGATTTAAACAGTTTTTTACTGAACCTGTAGCTGATTTGCGAAAAGGATTAACAGTAAGTTCCAGGCTTTATGTTTCAACTATCCAGTCATTGATGAGCGGATACCCAAAAAAACTATTTGAGAAATTCAGCCCTGGATTTTTCGATTTGATAGTATTTGATGAAGCTCACAGGTCAATTTATGATAAGAATAATCTGATTAACCAATATTTCGATGCAATCAAGATAGGTCTTACTGCTACTCCGAGAGAGCATGAAACAAAAAATACTTATGATTTATTTGAATGCGAGCAGAACAAGCCAACAGTCGAATATTCTTATGATGAAGCTGTCTCGGATGGGGTTTTAGTCCGATATAATGCAGAAATTATTGATACAAAAGTATTATCTTTAGGTATTAAGGCAGGCGAACTGACAAAATCCCTGAAAGACCAGCTCCGGAGACAGGAAGAGAATCCGGACTATGTGGAATATACTGGCTCTCAGTTC
>CABMIH010000024.1 GCA_902386205.1 uncultured archaeon
ATGTAGGAATAACGTAACTAAACTTACGAAATCTAGTAAATTTTTAACAACTGTCAAATGGATTTTCCTGCTAAAATAGTAGACCCTTTCCCGACAACTAAGATTTTTAAACTGTCAAACTAAGGATGTTACTCCAACGAATGGATATTAATTCTAACCCCACGGTGGCTCTACAGGCAAAACCGGTTTACAATGGAAATCCTGTATTTCTTTCTTTCCCTCGCCTACATCTATCGTTGCCTTCCCGTCCTCATATCCTGATACCGAAGTGACCATATTATAGCCATCCCCAACCAGATTAATGAACCTGTAGCGGCCTTCCTTATCCAGATTTGCGTATTTATTTGCAACGGGTAAAATCAGGATTACTGTCCCTCCCGAGGCTACAGGCCTCCCGGTTCCTGCATCATAAACAGTGCCGCAAATTTTTGATGTCCCTGCGGCCTGAGGCAGGTAAAAATCTATTGTAGCCGTTCTGTCTTTTTCGACCGTTACAGTGTTGGTCTGGCTCTTGAAGCCTTTAAGGCTTGCAGTTATGGAGTATGTCCCGGGCGCTATATTCTCAAGCTCGAACGCTCCATCGAATAACGTAACCGACTTGCCTCCGTTGCAGGCAATGCCGGCGCTTCCGAGCGCACTGCCGCCTTCACTATATACATGCCCGTTAATCCTTTCGTTCATACTGGTGCTGCTTATCTGCGGACGTTCTACTCTTTTTCCTTCACTTCCTCATACCACAGGGGATGATGTTCCCTCACAAATTTGGGTGATATCAGCCCTGTTGTGAATATGCCTTCCAGGAGCGGCCTGTACTCCTTGTATAGTACGGTCATGTAGAAATGCGCAATAAGCATGAATACAATGAGATAGAAGAAGACGTCATGAATCACCAGTGCCCACTCATGAATCCATATCGAGAAATATGATGGGAACATAAGCACAAAACCAGAAACGCCCATGAATGCCATGAACCACACAGCCATCAGCCAGTACACAAGTATCTTCTCTGTTGGGTTGTGGAAACCCAGTTTCGGCTTATCTCTGGTCAACCCCAGATAATATTTAAACAGTGATATGGTATCTGTGAGGTCCTTGGAAGTTATCTTTATCCTCGTTCTCCGTACGGCTAATGTATGGTACGACATATGGAATATCGCCATGATAACGAATATTCCTGCCGCAGCTTTGTGAATCAATCTAAACAGATCCACCGCATCATGAGTCGTCACTATGGTATTTGGTGGTGTTATAAGCCAGCTGAACCATTCGATTTTCAGGATGGGTAAACCGGTAACGATGAAGACAAATGTAAGCAATATCAGGGTATGATGCTCAAACCTTTCAACCAGCGGCCATCGAAGAATCTTTTTCTCTTCCTTGAGCAAATTTTCGATTTTCTTCTCTTCTTTAATGACTTCTTCTATCTTTTCTTCGCAGGATATGTCGTTCATTCCTGTCCGCCTCCTTCGGGTTCGGTATCTTTTTTCTCTTCAGTAATTTCTTTCTCCCTGCGGTGCGATATGTACGAGAGGCCAGCCATTCCGCCAATTATGGCAAGGGCGACCACGGTGCCTGCAGGCTCTATAAAGTCTTTTATCTGCATTGAGGCTGGCTGCGTCTTTGCCACTTTATGATATCCCATCTGCTCTGGCGGAACATCGGTAACAATGAAGACAGACGTTCCCTCGTTCTCAGTATCACCATATATGTAGCCTTTTATCCTGTCCCTTCTCTCCAGAGCTTTGGTTAGCATTTCTTCCCTCTCACCGAATTCCAGTGCAGCCGTGGGGCAGGTTTCCACGCAGGCTGGCCCCATCCCCTCTCTTATACGGTCGGGGCACATTGTGCACTTATAGGTCTTGTTAGTCGCAGCGTCATACCTTGGGATCCGAAACGGACATACTGCAACGCAGTATTTGCAGCCGATGCATACATCCACGTTAATCACAACCGGCCCATTCTCATACTTTGTTATGGCCCCTACCGGACATACGTTCCTGCAGGAAGGATTCAGGCAATGCATGCACCTTTCCTGTGCAAACCTCCACCTGAAATCATCGCCTTTGCCTGTGCCGACGAATTTTACCAGCATCCAGGTTTTAGGTGTCAGATCCGGCGGATTTGTCCATTCCGTACCCTTTTTTGCACTCAATGTTGTCTTCTCGGCTTCAAGTTCCCACCATCGTTTGCAGGCCACCTGGCAGGCATGGCAGGCTATACATCTTGTAGAATCGAATTTTATGGCTTTCGGCATTTCTTACCACCTCATGGCGCTTTTTCCACTTTGCATAAACATGCTTTGTATTCAGGGATATGGGCGCTCACATCCACCGCATCGATGGTCAGGAGATTTGCGCTGGGCCCTGTGGAAAGACCCCTGAACCCCCAATGCCATGGCATTGCGACTTCATGAACGGTCTTTCCATTTACAACTAAAGGCTGTATTCTCTCTGTTACTATACACTTCATGACCACACCTTCCGGGCTCCTTGCGGTTTTTACCGATACGTAGTCGCCGCTTCCTATGCCAATGATCGAGGCCAGTGCAGGACTTATCTCAACGAACATCTCAGGCTGGCATTCCACAAGCCACGGAAGATTTCTTGTCATGGCGCCGGCCTGCATATGCTCGGCAAGCCTGAAGGTTGTCAGTACATATGGATATTCTTCAGAAGTGCCCGTGGCAATGGGTTCATAGTACGAGTAATTATTGCCCCACATGGTTGGGTACTCTTTTGCCAGTTCGGCGTCCGGGCTTTCCAGAGGTTCATTATGCAACGGCATTCCAACGCTTAGGGGATTGGTAGGTGGTTTTGTGGGATCAAACAGCGGCTCTGACCAGATGGCCGCTTTATCCAGTCCCGGCCATACATTCTCATTCATCGCAAACCAGCCAAAGAAGGTTTTTACTCCGGGGTTTCCCTCTTTTATATTATACAGTACCCTCTGGTTGTCCATCCAGCTCCATGCCCAGTTCTTGAAGTAACCATATTTTGCGTCTTCGTCATCTACGGGCCTGGCATCGCGCCTTTTCGGCATTATCCCGTCGATATCCGGCCTTGATACCGGATCGTATGAATTCCTGTAGAGAACATTGGCCGCGCTCTGGAACAATGCATTATCGCCAACTTTTATGTTCCTGGCTCCTATCTCTTTATATATGGATTCAGCATCCCTCCCGAACCTTGAAGGCCAGGCAGCCTCCGGGTTTGTGGGAAGATCAACCCCGCCTATGTTCCTCCTGACAGTTTCACCCGTATCATCAGCATATTTCTCGGATGGCAGCTTTATATCGGAATTCTTCAAAGTGAATCTTATTTTTTCGAACAGTTCGGTCAAATAAGTTAATTCCTCTTTACACTCGCCTGGAGGATCGACCGCTTTCCAGCGCCACTGGATCCATCTTCCCGTATTTGTAATACTACCAGGCCTTTCCACCTGTGTTGAACCGGGGAGCAATATATCCGCATACCACGCAGTCTCAGTCTCAAAAAGTTCATTTACCACAAGGAACAGGCCTTCTTTTGCCAGCGCATTTCTCACAAGACCTGCGTTTGGCATGGAAACGGCCGGGTTTTCACCATTGCATATGAGGACTTTTAACTCGTTGTTTAAAATCTTCCTGAACATTTTAACTATCGGGTTACCGTAACCTATTGGTAAATCACATATTATAGGTTCATTATCAGGATCGATACCAGGCCATGTTCCTACATAAATGCCCCAGTGATACTCAAGGGCGTTCCATGTCGGGAAATGCCTGTTATAGTATCTCTGCTCAAACTTGTTGTAAGAAGTATCAGTGTCGTTGGTCTTGACCGCTTTTTTATTATCCGAACCGCCGCGCTTTGCCGGCTCGAAGTTCTTCCACTTCTGGTATCTTCTGATCAACTGTTCGAATGAATTTGTAACTGAACCTGTTTGGGTCGGAGTGTACCACTTTATTGTTCTTGGGGGCTCTCGATAGCCCATTATGACATGCATGAGTTCGTTCATATCCGTGGAGCCCTGAACATTGCTAATCCCTCTCAGGGCATTTATCCCCCCGCCGGGCACGCCAATATTGCCAAGGAGCAGTTGTAGGATAGCCTGTGCCCTGATAGCCTGGACCGCATTTGTATGCTGCGTGGTTCCCATGGCATAGTAAATATTTCCAGGCCTGTTCCCGGGATCCGTGAAAGTGTCAACTGCAAGCAGGAATTTATCTTTAGATATCCCGGAAATCCTTACGACTTCGTCAGGCGTGTAATTAACAACGAGCGCTTTCAGTTTATTGAATATTGAATTCGGATCATCCAGGCCCACAAGGTTTCCGTTGAGATCATAGGGAGCGTTTGTTCTGCTCTCGACATATGACCTGTCCATGCGTTCGGGTTTCTCATATAACAGGTAACGGATCATGCCGAGAAATATCGCAGCCTCAGCGCCTGACCTGTACCTTCCATGGATATGCGCTTTGGCACTGGTCCTGTTGTATCTTGGATCCAGGTGTATCACTATTGCGTTATTATCTTCAACAGCTTTTGTTACCCACCTGAATTCCATGGAATGAGATTCCGCAGGATTGCTCATTATAAGGAAGCACTTAGAGTTTTTTGCATCGACTATGTGGTTTGTCATCGCGCCGAAGCCGAAGGTATTCGCAAGCCCCACTACGGTCGAAGCATGGCATTTCCTGGCCTGGTGCTCAATATTATTGGAGCCCAGCAAAGCCATCATCTTCCTGCTCAGGTAACATTCCTCATTATTCCAGTAAGACGAACCGAGCCAGGAAACGGGCGAGTCTTTGCCTACATAGTAATAATCTTCTTTCCCGGTCGCAGGATTTGTGCGCCTGTAGGGTAGTCCTGTCATGGCGTCTTTTATTTTTGAAGCTATTACTGAGTAAGCTTCATCCCATGAAATCCGGACCCATCGGGGATCTTCATTTTCTCCTTTTTTCGGGTTGGTTCTTTTCATCGGATATTGAACGCGGCGATCGCTGTTCACCATCTGGAGCAAAGCGCCTGGCTTGCTGCAAAGAGCGCCTTCGTTAATCGGGTTATAGGCATCACCTTCTATTTCTATCACTTTGCCTCGTGCTGAAAGATCCCTTCCCAGGTTCTTTGCATAGATATCCCCTTCTCTCATATCAGATGAGCTTCCTTCCAGGGACGTCACTATCAGGCCGCAACCTCCGGCGCAATATGAGCAGATGCTGGGAGTCTTCCTGCCCCTTTTATAGTTCAGCATTCTTCCTCTTTTGGGCAACTCTGTTATTGCAGCGCTTTTGGCCTCAGATACCATGCCTAAAGCAAAAGAAGCTATTGTCGCGGTTCCACAGAGCTTTACAAAATTCCTTCTACTAATGTTAATGTCAGTTTTCAAAAACTCATTTCTCATATTAGCGCCCTCAGCCTGATTCCTACTAATGTTCCATAATCCGTTTTTACAGGTAAAACTTATGATAATAATAATCATTTATATTTATAACCATTTTAGGGAATGGATTTTCCGATGAAATAGTATATATATTTTAATTAAAAATCATCATTTTTAATAATGATAAAATGTGGCAAAAACGCCTTCATTCATCGATTGGTCGTTCAGTTTTGAGAAGGCGTTAACTTTAAATATAGTAGCTTAACTGACTGTCTACTTATTGGGCGCAGTCCAAGAATTACTTTTGAACTGAGGCAGAAAATGCGCGAAGAAGAAGTCTGGTTCTCTCACAGGGAAAAAAAATGGGTCGTAAAAGACGGCAAGTTTTCATGGACAGATACGAAAGAAATCTGGGACTGGGACAATTGCACCGTCGATTTTGCAAAAACCCTGAAGGATGAACTGGTAGTTGTTGTTCGAAGCAAGACCGACGCGAACAGTACATACTTAGGAAAGTATTTGTTTAACTGGAATGATGTCCCGGGAAAGGAAGATAATCTCATAACATCTTTCAAGGCTGATCCCGATATTAATTGGATAAGCCATGCGAGTATCATCAAAACAGAAAATGGAAGAACCATCCAGATTTTTACCGAAGAAAAATCCGCACAGATCACTCTTGGTGAAAATAATGAAACGGCAATTTTAAAAATCGATGGCATACTAAAACAGGAACTTCAGGTAAAAAAGGAAAATGGCGATCTTAAAATATACTCGGGAAAACCTGTAGAACTAAGATTCATGCTGGGATTTGAAGCCTGCAAGATATCAGAACCAATTGTCGAATGTTATACTGCACGAAAGAATATCCCGGAAAAAAAGGAAGGGCCGAAGAAAAGATGGGTATTCCGGATAGAAGATGATTACTGGATATGGGCGTGGGCAAAAGAAGGAATAGATATCAAATCCTCAGATGTCTATGAATTATATAAGTTGATAAATGAAAGGATCACATCACCTTCTGATGGAAACAATATATTCAAAGTGGAACTGGAGGATGAAGATAACAGACACCTGTTCGACTGGGACGATATCCCGGGAAACCGCGACAACAAGCTCATAGAACTTATAAGGGATCATATTCCGGAATTACTTCCGACCGCGAGAATAAAAAAAACAGACAATACCACGATTGATATCACTGATGGGAAGAACAGGGCTTCGCTAAAACTTAATGATGAAAAAACCAGGGCGATCATGACGGTTAATGACGTGGTGACCGATGATTTCAATGTGAAAAATGAGAATGCCAGGTTGAAAATATTTGAAAACAGGATAATCCCTGTGATATACCAGCCCTCTGTTGATACTCTCGGTAATTTTTTGAGGGAAGTACACTGTGCTAAAAGGATCCAGGGTAATGATGGGCCTGTTGAAGTTGAAGTAACATTGATATTCAATAATGAACAACTCCGCAAACATTCCCTTGTTGATAAGATATATGAAAAAATCCGCTGGTTGCGTTATGGCAGGACGCGTGATATAGAATCCTTCACGATCATTGTAAGGAATGACGCCAAAGAGAACGCATTTGTCTTTGAGGATATCTATAGCGATTATCACCGGCTGGAGGATGACACGATCCATGGGGACAGGCCCCCTGCACCTGAACGCAGGATAAAATATTATTTTAACAGCTATAATCATCCTATCGTCTTCGTTAATACTTCCAACCATGCAATGGCAGGGCATGACTCAAACCATGACATATGGAAATGGGAATATATCCCGTGGGTGAAAAATGCGCCGGTTAAGCTTGGAAGTAAAACACGGGATGAGATCAACGGTGAATTCAAGCCAATCATTAAATTCTGATTCATTGTTCCGTTGACCTTATGGTTTTTCTGGTTTCTGTAATGCCAGGCCGCACCTGTTGCAGTACTTGCTTGACGCGGGATTTTCCCGTCCGCACGAGCATACGATTTTTTCTTCAGCCACCAGCAGGCTGAAAAAGTCCGACATCCTGTCGCTGTGCTTATAGAGGATATTCCACAATAAATAGACAGGGACAAGTGCAAGTACGAAGAAAATGACATAGTAAAGGCCGTAAGGCAGAAGGTAAGCATAGGGCGCAAAAGTGCCGTAAAGGGTCAATACCGCAAGCAGGAACACAATTCCTGATACTATGGACTGCGCTTCGGGAAAACCCGGCGACGATATCCCAAGCTGCCTGTTGAATTCCTGCCTGAATTTCAATAGAACCACGATCACACCAAGAGAGATGGCAATATCTATTACCGAGTAAGCTGGTTCAATGCCCCGGAGTATCTGCATTGCGACGAACTTGACCAGGACTATCAAAAAAAGGGCAACTGCCGCCCGCATCACAGGCCTGAATAATTCCTTGTTCATGACTCCCACTTTAATCTCTTTCATAATTAAGGTAAGCATCCATCAGCCCGAAGCAGCCGGTAAGCATCATATCCCCGAAAGGCGCTGCAAAGTTAACGTCCAGTCTGGAGTTTTTCATGATGTATCGGTTCGGTCCAGTCACGAGTATTGAGCCGATATTATCAAAACCGATCGTTTTCCCGATATAGCACCCGTGCCCCCCATCATCAAAAATCTCATTAAAACCAAGTTCGCCATTGCATAATCTTCTCAAATAATCATCGAGCCAGCCGGCTGTCATCCGGTGAGTATGATGCTCGAATAACGCAAGCGGTTTATCATCCTTTACAACACAGGCAAGCGTATGGCCGTTGCCAAGATTTACCACAAGATAAGGCCCTGCTGCATGTTCATCAAGAAGAGCGCCTCTTATTGCCGCCATACCTGTATCCATAATAAGCGCACCTGGCAGCGTTCTTTCAATAGCTTTCATCCTTGAGAAGCGCTCAGGGATATCGCCCTTATAGACAAAAGAGTCAAACGTACCCCCTTTTTCCAGTGTTTCCCTGAAATATTCAAAACGGAATACCCTGTTGCTCACGTTGGGTGAAAACCCATGATCCTGCACCGCGACTGCGAAATTACGAGGAAACTTTACCCCGAAAAAGTTGAGTGCCTTTTCCAGGGCTCCTTTATCCACATCCTGCATTTTTATCGGTTCTGCTTTTAATTCCAAAGCTTCCTCTTCGCTCACAACAACTGCTCCCATACCCTTTACTTTGAGGAGGTCATCATTGATGGTCAGTGCAGCCTTTTCAGTTGCAAATACCCCGAGTCCGGCATCCAGATGCTTTTTTACTGCTCCCGCGCACGGTCCTCCGCCCATGGTTTCACCGGTCAGGACGATATCCTTTTTCAATCTTGTGGCAGTGGAAATACGTTTGGCGACTATCTGCGTTTGCGAGGGCAGGACCATCTTGATGCAGTTTTCTATTTTCTTTGAGCTGTCGTAGAGGAGGATGTCCTGTGTTCCCATTCCAACGTCGATGGCAAGAAGTCGCATAATAAACCTAATGTTCAGGCAAAGCTAAAAATTTATTGCAGGCGGAAACAGATACGCATAAACGTATGCAGGCAATAACTGTCACGGGCAGTTACCAATCCGGATCCAGGAAACCTGCTGTGGGAAGAACAATATGCACACCAGAATAATATGGCAATGCCAGAAATGTGGCTTTAGAATCGACCACGACAGAGGGTTAATCATGAAATATGGTGAGCCTGTTTGTATATGCGGTGAATATATGTCAATAGAGGTGGAACTGGATTAAATAATAAGAACATTATCCAGACTAATCCATCTCATTAAATTTGGTGACAGGTTAATTTTATAAGATATCAGAGGCATCTAATTTATGCAAGAGTGGATGCGTGGAAGTGAATGGATATGAATCAAGAAGAAAATCAGGAAAATCCCCCTGGACTTGCTCCAAGAGTCGTTGTATCAATAATCGTCTTCTTTGGATTGCTGATTTTTGCGATAATTTACGTGGCGTTTTTCGCTTCATCTTTCAGTCTTTTTCAGCAGATCGCCATTATTCTGGTGGCATTACTCGTGGCGACAGCGATTCTCGGAGTGATGTGGTCTTCATGGGGAATTAAGTACGGCAGAGAATGGAAAGATTAGGGCTGCAAATAATGTGAGGTATAATAAAATTACCTTGTCAGCATACTAGGGAGACTTGTGATGAGGAAGGTAAAATAAATGGAATTCAATCCAAAAATCCTCTGTCCTTATTGTAAAACCTTCTTAGAGTTCAATAAATCCACAGGTCGAGGACTTGAATACGAGTGTCCTAAAGGTTACACCCTTTCAAGTGGAGATATAGCCAATATCAATAAAAAAATCATGAGCCAGTACGATATACACTTCCAGGAGCGTTATCATCAATTGATAGCGGTCGAAAAAACTATTATCACCTAAGATTATTGACTTTATTACTGAGGTTGGTCCTCACACCTATACCACCATATCCCCTCTATAAACTTCTTTTATGGCCAACCTCATGACAATCTAAATGCGTTACGGCAAATCTTTATGACGGATTGTGCCATTTTCTATTTTAAGTTTCCAATTCCAAAATTCATCAAAATCACTATCGAGAAATTTGTTCTTATGAATCTCTGCAAAGCCACTCGACCAAAGATTTAATATTCCAGAGGCGTTCTTATAAACCAGCAGGAAGGAAAAACGATGATTAAAACAATCGACCATGTCGGGATTTTGGTGAATGACATGCAGAAATCAGTGGAATTCTATACTGGTGTGCTTGGCTTTTCTGTTTCCAGAAAGATAGAGATGGAAGAAGCGGGATTATCAGCAGTTTTCTTAGAAAAAGACGGCAGTAAAATAGAACTTATGAAATACAGAGGCAAAAATGTTCTGAAGCGTTCAAAGGGTATCGAAATTGAGGTGGGAGGGAATTCAATCCTGATAAATGACCATATCACCTTTTCCGTGGATGATATTGAGACAACAGTGACTCAGATTAATGAGAAAGGGTTTGTGTTTAATTTGGAGCCGATACAACTGGAGGGCGGTATGAAACTTGCTTCCTTCAAAGACCCTAACGGTGTGCTGATTGAACTGGTGGAACATCCTAAACAATAAAACAAACGCATAGAAGATATAAAAGTATAGAAATCCAAGCAATAGACCGTATGAATGAGAACTATTGCCTTTGGATTCCCCTAATTTATATTATGCCCTGACTAATTTCTTAATGTCAAAAAGTGAAATGTGAAATTCTTTGGAAACATCGAGTTCTGCTTTTATCAAGGCTTCATTTTCGTTTACGCCGCTATGCATGAATGCTTTCTTTCTCTTTGAGATAGCGGATAATACTTCAAATATATCCATGTGTAACCTTCCTCCTTATAATCTAATACAATTTCTATAAATATAAAAGTATTTGAGAATTAATAATAATGAAAATTTTTAATTATGATAGATTCTGGGCAATCCAAGTCAATACTCCTACCCTGAGTTGTTCAGAAATCAGAGGGCTTAACCAGATATTCCCTCAATTTGATGTCGAAAAATTTATTTGAAGAATTCGCTTTAATTACGGCAGCAGTATCTGCACCCCTACCTGTTCCAGCTACTGCAATAACATCTGAGAATGGAATCAATCCAGCATCCGCGCTCATAGCCACAATTTCAATAACCACTTTTGTTCCCTGACCAAAAATTCTTAGAGTATCGGCTACAACCTGCTCATAAGATTGATTACCTCTCTCCTTTATTGCCGTACCTATAGTCAAGTTCGTAAATAATCGTAAATTGGTATTTTAACAAAATCCTGCTGAAAAGCGGATATAAGTTGCTCTTTCAAATCGGCCTTATTGTTCCAATTTCTTATCGCCAACCACTTCTTTGTC
>CABMIH010000025.1 GCA_902386205.1 uncultured archaeon
ACGCAGGAGATTCAGGAGAATAAGCAGTGATGGAAGGGCCATAGATAGGCTCAGTTACTATCCAGTCCCATACCTGCATTGCGGTTCCGTTAACATTGGTCGCCACTGCTGTAACGTTCCATGAACCAGATTCAGCATGCGTGTTTGCATATTGGGATTCAGTCACGCCTTCATCATATCCGACCTGTGTCCCATCAACGAACCATCGTATGGTTACTGACTGGTTGACAGTGATATTGAACGCTCTTATTGCTCCTGCCGTATCATAGACTGGAGACGGAGGAGAATAATCTATTATAGCAGGGCCGGTCGGAGGTTCGGCTACTATCCAGTCCCATATCTGCATGGCAGTACCGTTAACGTTGGTCGCTACTGCTGTAACGTTCCACGAACCTGTGGCTGCATTGGTATTGGTATATGCTGAATCCATTACGCCTTCATCCGTGTAAACCTGAATACCGTTCAGATACCAGATAATGTTGACCGTTTGATTTACAGTTACGGAAAAACTTCTTGCTGCTCCTGAAATATCATACGCAGGGGATGCAGGAGAATAAGCAGTGATGGAAGGGCCATAAACAGGTGCTGGTTCAGCAGGAGCATCTGTGCAGATATCATCTACCAGGAAAAAGTTACCCGAATCATGAACTATTATGTAAGAGATATCCGGAGCACTGACATCTACAGTCAGTCGGGTCATCCACCCCATGTCAACGTTAGGACCTGTCGATGCGCTATCAAGTATATCCCCATTTTCGTTAAGTGCTTCTAAGGTAAGGCCGGTTTCTGTACTTGTCAAAATACTGAAGTAAGCTGCGGTTCCATAAATAAAGTTAATCCGGCCCTGTGGTTGGGATGGACCCAACCATGCCCATTTATATCCATCGCTTGTGAATATTCCATATGGCCATTTTCCGTTATAATTCCCGGTTGCAAAGTCGCCTATTACCCAATCATTTCCATCTGTCGTAGTGAACTGTAATCCAGGTATGGTACTTGAAATAGGATCACCGTCATTCCCATTTTCAAAATCCATTAACCTGAAATTGCAAGGATTTGTCGTCACTCCTGTCTCAACAGTTCCGGCGCTTGCCGTATCTGCAAAAGTCAAAAAAACTAACGTGCTAATAACAACAAGACTTGCGAGCAAGTCGGCCTGGTTCGAAATTTTAAATCTCATATTTATCTCCACCATTTAGTATCGACTATTGGCTCAGGTGTTGCTAAAAATCGGCGAACTTTTTACAATGCAACTTTTGAGTATAGGTCTTAACACCATTTTGCCAATTTTCTGGTATACAACATGAAAACGTTATTCTATTTAACATTTATCATGATCGTTATTATAATGATGATATAATTTTGTATAATAATGTATAAACAAAAATAACAAAATCCAGCATGCTGGAGTTCAGCTTACAGTCGCTACAACATCATTTTGGCTGATGTACAGGTACATGATGGCGGTTCCCGTAGCCACATTGGTGTTGGTGTTTTTCAGGGCCTCATCATAATGCATTTCTTGATTATTTTCAAGATCAAATTTTTTTCCTACTATGGCGCCATAGACCTTGGCGTTATTAGACAGATCTATTTCAGCCGCTGGTGCCCATATAAAACCGGTATATTCTGCGTTATTTTCGATATCTATATCCTGAGAATCTGAACTGATAATCTGGAAAAGGACCGAAGTCTGGTTTGTGTCAGGATTTATTTTCACGTCATTTCCTATCTCTATTTCACTGTTCAGGTACAATCTCACTGGATAATTACCATTTACTATGAGGTTCACGTTATTATGCAATTCGATATCGGCCTCAACCGCAATATTTATTGCACCATCTCCTGTGTTGAATATCAGTTCATCGTAATTTTCCATGTCAAATTTAGTAAGATAATAGTTCCCTGTATACATTGTACAGGTATCCCAGGAGGTACCATTAGGATGTTTGCCATCTAATATTGTGTTTCTTGCACCATTTAGACAGTCTGAGTTGCTGTTATTATTACTGGCATTGTATTGATTTATCTTGCTCTGGACAAGGTATGTTGTGCTCCCCAGGCTCAATCCTTCGACCTTTGGATATTTAATTCCCAACACTGTGACACTACCAAATGACTTGGCATATGCATCCTTCATTATTTTACCGCCACCTGTTATATCTGCTCCGGTCATAGCGCTCCCGTTCACGACCGCGCCGTTCTTGATTTCAATTTTCTTGGTTGCGCGGATACTCCCGTTCCCAGATTTGCTTATGGAATATGGCCCTTTAGAGGAATCATAGCTATCTGTCTCCGCATTTTCTTCCATTTCTATCTCATCAGACGCCAGTGCGCCGTATGAGAAATTGGTGGTCAAAGGTGGGGTCGTAAGGGTAATGGTAACCTTTTTCTCGCCCGGATCCTGATTGACCTTTACTAATGATATGCTCTCGAAATAGTCTGCCCAAGCATCATAATACTCGCTTTTTATAGTGATACTGACCTCTGTAACGTTCTCAGGGATCGGATTCTTATAAGTGGCACCCGGATATATCATCCGGGGTTCGCCTACCCTCTCGATCTTTAGAGAAGATGATCCCTTCCCTCCTAAGGAAGAATTCCCTGAAATATTGACCACCGGGAAAGTCATCGTAATCCCGTTGTAGTTGAACTCAGGCGGGGAAAGCATTACGCTTCCTTCAGGGTATTTGCTCCATACCCCACCGCCTTCATAGGCCACTTCCCTGTCCCCCATCCTGTAAATTACCTTCCCCATAGGTATTGTAATGCTGGTTACAGTGCCTGTTCCATTTTTAAGCTCAAATAAAACATAACTCTCTTCTGATAAAGGATGGCCGGCTTCTAGCGACGAGTTGGATACAACAGATATGGATCCTCCGCCTGCATCAAGATTAATGATTTGCATCGGTGATTCTCCAAGTGCGACTTTGCTTGCGCGTGAGTCGAACACTGTATACATCTGTTCCGCGTTCCTGACCTTTGCCATTTCCTCCATGCTATTAATCGTGGGAACGCCCACAAGCATTATCATGGCTATTCCTGTAATGGTTAAACCGAGTATTATTATGTGTCCTACGATCTCAACTTCTGCACTCTCTGATTTCAGGAACATTATTCTATCTCCGCATATATCTGGGTATTAAGTATATAAACGTCCAAATTTTTAGTTCTGTTAAATACAGCAGTATATGTGCCGCTTGTGGAGCTGTTCGTCATCCAGCCCATTTTATTTATATTCTCAAAGTAATCTTTCCATCCCGATACGTAATCTCCTTTTATTGTAATGGTGATGTTGCTGACATTATTATAGATACTAACGCTGGGTGACCCTTCCGCCCTTATCCTGCTCAGGCCGTTTCCACCTATGCTTGAATTCCCGCTTATCTGGACAACAGGTATGACAAGCGCGCCGCTCTGGTTGGCAAAGAGTGGCCTGTAAGCATTCAGGGTTACACCTTGCTGGTATTTTATCCATACTCCTGTACCTTCGTAGGCAACAACAGTATCTCCAATGGAATTCTGGATGGTGCCAAGCGTCGAATCAAATAGTGTTATTTCTTTATTTGTGGAATTTGTCGCATTGATTTTTATAGTACTGTCCATTGAAACGCTTAATCTTCCCCCGTACATTTTCAGTTCTACGCTTTTGGATGGGGCCTGCCCGAGCGCTACTTTGTTCAGGTTTTCTGCCATTACAACAAAACTCAGCTTTGTATTCTCTATGTACCTGGCTTCCTGGGCATTCTTCAAAGCCGGATAGCCGGCAAGCCCTATAACGCTAAGGGATAGGATAAGTATCCCGAGGATCGTGACAAAATCCACTACTTCAGCAACTGCATCCTGCGATTCCAGGAACGATCCGGGATTTAGGATTTCTATTGGCATAATCACTAAAATAGACTGTGTCGGGCAAAGTATATATATCCTATCATAATGTTGATAATGAGCATAATAGCAATTCAACTTTTTTGAATGATATCAATACTGTTACTGGTTTTATTATAATAAAGCATGTATATTTCAGCACCGCTGTATATTTTTCGTGCAGTAAAATTCATGGACATATTGAACGGTACCGTGACTTTAGCCCCGTTGTCGGATTCCATGATTATCCTGTTCGGCGAACCCGTTATATTTATGGTATAGCTTTTACCTGCTATTGATTCAGGGATTGCGATCTCATATTCAAGTGAATTTATAGTTCCACCATAAGAATTGGTAATATTGATCAACGTATCAACAGAGGTTATTTTTATTGCAAGCCCGCTACCCATGATTTTAAAGCTTTCCTGCATGGCTGACTTTTCTGTGTCTCTTGAAAGGGAGTAAAAAGAAATGATAAGTGCGGAAAATACCAGAACGGTAACGGCAAACATCAATATGAACCCCAGAGAAATGGATACCGCTTCATCATTTTTATACAGTTTCCTAAATTTCATGACATCACCGTGGAACAGAAACAGGAATAGTGATATTGGAGCGCACCCTGCTTGAAGAAAACGTTACTGTTGCGTTCAGGATATAATCGCGGGCACGGGTAAAAGCGCTGCCGTAGGTTGCGTTTCCTTTGATATTGAATCTGCCTGAGGCAGCAGTACCGTTTATGAAACTGATTTTAGAACTGTTGCTCCCTATGCTTGTGTTTAAATTATAAGTGGTATTTAGCAAATTGATATAGGAAAAATTCACGCTATGATAAGAACTAATAGTATAGTTACTGATTTTTATGCTGTCAGTCCCGTCCAGTTTCAATGACCATATAAATGCGCCTGTTGTCTGGTTGGTTATATTTATTTCAAAATTCAGGCCTGAAACGTTTCTTAGTTCAAACGTTGATACATTTTTAATGCTTTCTATCACAGTCCAATTCCCAACCCCATTTGCAGTCCCGTTCTCTGTAAATGCCGGATAACGGTAATACGCCCAATTGCTTGTATCCCAGGTTACATTCACACCTTCGCCATGCAGTACATAGATTTTGGATAGATTACCATTAAAAATATTCATCTGCTTGTTAAATTCACCAATGTCCCCGGTTTTAGCTGCTGTACGATATGCACTCCTGGCCTCATCCTGTGTAATCTGCACCAGGTTGACTATCTCGCTTTTTGATGGTTCGCTTCCGGCACCTACCGCTGTATTGATCTCGAATATGATGCTGTTCAGTATCACCGTGGTTATCACAAGACCTATGGCAATAATGAAACCTGCAAGAAGCATGAACTGGGCATTCCGGTCGTTTATTATTTCCATCACGTTCTCCACAGGACCAGCTTAACATCGATTATATTGAATGGATCGATCATGGGATCCATAGATTTTATCGTATAATTTGCCAGAGTGAGACCGCTTAAGTCGGATTTTTGCAATACGATCTTTCTTGAAACTATCACAGCATTACTTGATGGGACCCCTGCGTATATCCATTGAACCGATTCTGAAGGCACAGTGTTGTTATTTATACGCCTGATGTACGTCAGTTCTACTTTATGGGCTATGCCCTGGCTGATCAAAGTAGAATTCAGGACATCAGTCAGGTTATTGATGAGAACATTCTGCGGATACGCAGGGTCTGAATTTTCGATGTACCTCGTTCCATTCCATAAATAAACCCTGCCGTCCCATTTGATGATATCGTTCTTGAGCTTCGAATTGTACCCCGGCTCCGCATAATCCAGCGTATTGAGGAGATCCTGCCCAAGCGCCGCAAGTTCTGATTCCACATGCGCATTTGAGGTTGAGGAAGTAAGGGGTGTCATCGAGGTCGCATCTATCGCATATATTATCACTCCGAGCAGGAGTATTGATGCCGCCACGCCTTCAAGTGTATGCAACTGGGCATTATCGTCAAACATTACCACACCTTCACGGAAATTATGGCAGTTTCATTATAACCAGTAGAGGAATTTACGATCATTACAAGGCGCTTTGTCTGGCCGATATCTAAATTTTCAGGGGGTGAGGGGCCGCCCTGGTACATGGGCTTATCCGGGTTTGACAGATTTGCAGCAGATACGTTAAAGTCAAAAACGTTCTCGCTGCTAAAGAGCCCGACTTCACGGAGTGCATCATTATACGCTGTCAGATCATAGCTTTTCAATCTTGTTTTTGTGAAATAATCCAGTTTTCCCTGGTCTATGGTATTCACCTGGCCCGATTTATCGGCTGTGAGGACGCGCTCCACAAGTACAGTGCTGACCCTGTCCGCAGCCAGCGTTACTTCATCCGAACCTGACTGGAAAGGGAGGAATAAAGAATACATGAACTGGAATACAAAAGCTACGGTAAGGAGAAAAACACCCATGCCTGCAACATAGTCTATTGTTATCTGGGCGTCCTGGTTTGTTTCTTCATTTTTATATGACAGGAATAAAATCATAAGAATAGAATGAATTAGTCAATACCTGTTAATAAGCATTATCATTAGCATTATCAGTAATATGTATTTTGTTAGTGTTAATGTCCGGAATAAAGCTTTTCGTCTTTCCGGTCATTTTACATGCCAATGCTTGCAGTCAGGTCAGAAGGGATATACAAATATTATAAAGACAGGCTCCAGGGGAAAAAAGAGGTATTGAAGAATGTTTCCCTTGATATAGATGAAGGGGAGATTTTCGGCATCCTTGGGCCAAACGGCGCCGGGAAGACCACGCTCATTTCAATACTTTCAACGCTTACAATACCAGATGCAGGAAAAGTTGAGATTTTCGGGCTTGATGCGATAAAGCAGGCAAACCGTGTGAAAAGTATCGTTAATGTCAGCAGCGGGAACCCGAATTTCCCCTGGAGCCTTACGGTCATTGAGAACCTTCGGTATTTTGCTATGCTCTACGGGCTAAAAAATAGGGAGGAGGCGATAAGAAATGTTATAAACACACTCGAGCTTGGGCCCTTCATGAACGCCAGGTTCGATTCCCTGTCCACAGGCACAAAGCAGCGGCTCTCGCTCGCAAAGGCCCTCCTAAACCAGCCGCGTCTCCTTTTCCTTGACGAGCCCACAGTCGGTCTTGACCCTGATATGGCGATAAAAATCCGCAGACTTATCAGGCAAATTCATGATGAAAAAGGTATCACTATAGTGCTTACAACGCATTACATGAAGGAGGCTGAGCAACTCTGCGGCCGTATAGCGTTCCTCAAAAAAGGCGAGATAATAGCAAAAGCATCACCTGATGAATTAAAGAGGCAGATGAAACTTGGGGAGGCAATAACCATCGATTACGAATGGGAGTTCGATATTACGCGATTAAAGGATATCCCACAGGTAATTGATATCATAAGTGAAAAAGGAAAAATAAAGATAGTCGCAGAGAATGTTGAATTTATTATTGACAGGGTATTGAAGATGTTTTGTGATGTGCATATCAGGAACATAGAGATTTCCCAGCCAGATCTTGAGGATGTGTTCCTGAAGCTTGCGAAGTAAATGGATATTTTATAAATAAAAAAAGCATATTTAAGCAGGATATGAATAACCCCACACTGGTCAACCCCAAACAGGCAGCAGGCGAATGTGCAGCAGAGCTTGTGAAAGACGGCATGATAATAGGGCTCGGAACCGGCTCAACCACTGCTTTTGCAATACAGGCACTGGGCAGGCGCGTCGCGGGGGGCCTGGCAATCCTTGGCATCCCCACATCATACCAGTCCGCATTCCTGGCTGCTGAGTGCAAAATCCCGCTCACGACCCTTGATGAGCATCCCGTCGTTGATATCGATATCGACGGCGCAGACCAGGTCGCAAATTTCATTGGCATCAAAGGAGGAGGCGCAGCGCATACCCGGGAAAAGATCGTGGCAATGTCATCAAAACGTTTTGTGGTCGTAGTGGACGAATCCAAATGTGTCAATGTCCTGAACTATCCTGTACCACTTGAAGTCCTGCCGTTTGCGCGACAACTGGTAATAAAACAGGTAGCAGAACTCGGAGGAAGCGCACGGATACGCATGGGCGTAAATAAGGACGGCCCTGTTATTTCAGATAATGGTAATCTTATTATGGATGCGGATTTCGGTGCAATCGATGACCCTGTATCGCTTGGCGAGATACTTTCTCAATGTACCGGGATAGTGGAACACGGGATATTCACAAATGTGAGTACTGTTTATATCGGGAAAAAAGACGGGTCTGTAGAGATCATGGAAACTTAGGAACCCTTAATATTATTGCCATAATCATCGTTCCCGAGGTTTTCTTTCACCCTTGTCCCTTTTTTGACCGTGACTTCGGGCCATATCCTGATCTCAGAATGGATTGTTACCTCGTCCCCGATTAAAACCCTGGGGCCGATAACGCTTCCGGTCTCCAGTATGCAGGAATCCTTTATCCTTGTGGCATTATCTATCACTGCGCCTGAAATCCCCGTGTTTACGCCAATATGGACATTGTCAAATATGTAAGAGGAGAGTATCCTTGAATTATCGCCTATCGTGCAGTTTGAGCCGATTGATGTATAAGGTCCTATCAATACATTGTCCCCGATCGTGGTATTCTCACCGATGACTATTGGCCCTACAATCGAGGAATTTGAACCCAGGGAAACATCATGACCTATATCGATAGGCCCTGTCACTTTAGCGTCCTTAATGCTGAGCCGCCCTGATATCTTGGTGCCGGGCATCTTTTCAAGCATCCACCTGCATGCTTCCCTGTAAGCCCTGGGGTTGCCTATATCCGTCCACCTGCCGCGTACCAGGAAACCGTTTATGGTTTCCCCTTTTATCATAAGGTCGGGAAAAAGGTCTTTTGCAAAATCGTATTTGTTCCCGGGTATCCACTCCAGGATTTCAGGATCACACACATAGATACCCGTACTTGCAAGATTGCTGAATATCTCGCCAGGTCCCGGCTTTTCAAAGAAACGGTTAATCCTGTTATTGACGTCCAGATCTGCGATACCATATTCGTGCGGGTCATCGATGGGAATCAAACCGATGGTCACGGGTGCGTCATTCTTCTCATGGAAGCGCACGAATTCCCGCAGTCCCAGGTCCATGACATGGTCTCCCCCCACGACCAGGAAAGGTTCTCCTTCAAAGAGTTCCCCGGCATTCTTCACACTCCCCGCGGTTCCCAATTTTTCTTTTTCATGCACATATTCGACGTGCACGCCGTACATGCTTCCGTCACCGAGTGCAGCTTCTATTTCCCCGCCAAGATACCCGAGGGTAAGCACGATATCATTGAAACCTTCAAGCGCCAGGTGCTCGACAAGGTGTACCAGCGAAGGTTTATTCAACAGCGGGATCATTGGTTTTGGCCTGTCAAAGGTCAGGGGCCGAAGTCTTGTCCCTTCGCCTCCACACATTATGCATGTCTTCATCCTAATCCTGCCTGAAATTAATCCGTGAGTATATAGAACTAACGAAAAAGACATATTTGTAATTAAGGAAAAATTTAAAAACTATGAATAATTATTAGACCCTGCGGATGAAAAAAAGAATGAAAAAAAAATTTAACAATAAAATCCTTATTATCGGCTATGGCTCAGTTTCTCAATGCACCCTGCCCGTTTTATTGGACAAGATCGATGTCCCGCCAGAAAACATTACCATAATTGATTTTGAGGACAAATCAAAAGCCCTGAAAAAATATACTGATCAGGGATTAAAATATTTCCGTGAAAAAATTACCCCGGAAAATATAGATCAAGTTTTGTCAAAATATCTGGATAATGGTAGCTTGCTCATAGATCTGGCGTGGAATATCGGCGCCAATGATATTATTAAATGGTGCCATGATCACGAAGTATTGTACGTTAATACATCTGTAGAACTCTGGGATCCTACCGAGGGAATTTATACAAAAAGCCCCTTTGAAAAATCGCTTTATTGGCGGCAAATGCAATTGCGCGAACTTTCCCGTGATTGGAAAGATGCGCCAACCGCTGTTATTGACCATGGCGCAAATCCCGGCCTGATATCTCACTTTGTCAAGCAGGCATTGCTGGATATTGCAGCGCGTACCATTTTTGATAAAAAAGCATCCGTGCAGGATGAAGAAGAAATTGCTCGACTTGCAAAAGACAGAGATTTTCCCCGGCTGGCGAAGAAATTGGGAATTAAAGTGATACATTGTAGTGAGCGAGATACTCAAATTGCCAACAGGCCAAAGGAAGTTAACGAATTTGTAGGGACTTGGAGCATTGAAGGATTACGGGAAGAAGGGACGGCTCCGGCTGAAATAGGCTGGGGGACGCATGAGCAGAAGCTGCCACCCCTGGCCAATATACCTCCATGCGGACCTAAAAATCAGATCTTTTTGCCCCAGATGGGCATTAATACATATGTCAGATCGTGGATACCGAATGAAGAAATTATCGGTATGATGATCCGGCATGGTGAAGCATTTGGACTTTCAGACCGGTTGACTGTCCGGGAAGACGGCAAGGCGATATATCGGCCTACTGTAAATTATGCCTATATGCCCTGTCATGATACGCTTTCCTCGCTTTGGGAATTGCGCGGGCGGAATTACGAACTCCAGCCAAAGATCAGGATTATGACAAATGAAATTATATCTGGCGAGGATACTCTGGGCGCGCTATTGATGGGTCATTCTTATAATTCCTGGTGGACGGGCAGCTCTTTGAGCATTGACCAGGCCAGATCTCTTGCTCCCGGCCAGAACGCCACAACCCTTCAGGTAGCGGCTGGTATTGTAGCTGCCGTACTCTGGATGCTTGAAAATCCGCGGGAAGGTATTAAACTGCCCGACGACCTGCCTCATGATTTTGTTCTGGATATTGCCAAACCGTATCTCGGAAAATTTATTTCGACCCCGTCGGACTGGACGCCTCTTAAGAATCGCAAAATATTTTTTAAAGAAAATCCGGCGGCGAAATACAATCCCGATCCATGGCAAATTGAAAATTTTCTTTTCATAGGTTAATAAATTCTTAATAATATCGGTACAATAATGATCGAAAAACAAAAAAAAATTTTAGAAAAAATTGCCCTGGAACATGGTACGCCTGTTTTTATAATAGATCATAAAAAAATCAAGGAGAATTATCGTGAATTCAGGGAAAAATTACCTGATGTGCAAGCATATTTTGCTGTAAAGGCCAATTCCAACCCTGAAATTATCAAAACTATGTATGATTTGGGTGCAAGTTTTGATGTGGCTTCTTTCCCTGAATTTATGCAGGTTCATGAAAATATCAAGCATTTGTCCGAAAAAGAACAGGAAGATTTTATCTGGAATAAAATTATCTATGCCAATACCATCAAGCCTGCCGAAGTCCTGGCCAAATTAAATGATTATAAGATCTTAGTTACTTTTGATAATATTGAAGAATTGAAAAAAATAAAAAAACACTCCCCTGATGTTGGTCTGATTTTGCGGATACGCGTACCCAATACAGGTTCTATGGTTGAGCTTTCTTCAAAATTCGGGGCTCATCCCGGAGAAGCGGTTGATCTTATCGCCGAAGCCCTGAATCTGGGGCTTGGGGTTGAAGGTATTAGTTTCCATGTCGGCAGCCAGTGCAATAATTTTGATAACTATTCGCAGGCTTTGAATTTCGCCTCATCGATTTTCAAGGAAGCAGAATTAAGAAAATATCATATAGGGTTTACCGGCAAGGATTACAAGAAAAGAAAAATATTAGATATTGGCGGCGGATTTCCGGTTAAATATACTCCGGACGTGAAATCTTTTGCCGTCCTGGCTGAAATGTTGAAATCGGAAATAAAGCGTTTGTTCCCTAAAGATGATATTCAGGTTATTGCCGAGCCTGGGAGATTTATGGTTGCGACAGCCTGTACTTTGATCACGAAAATTGTTGGCAAAGCTGTTCGTGATGGAAAAACATGCTATTACCTGGATGACGGTGTTTATCACACTTTTTCAGGACAGGTTTTTGATCATCAGCACTATCCGCTGCATTCCTTCAAGAAAGGAGAGAAAAAAGTTTGCGCTACGTTTGGCCCCACTTGCGACGCTTTCGATACGATTTCACTGGCTGATGAGCTGCCAGAAGATCTGCAAATTGACGATTTGCTTTATGCTGAAAATATTGGTGCATATACGATCGCTTCAACCACCTATTTTAACGGTTTCCCGCCTCCGAAAGTGGTGCATTTGAATAAATAACCTCTCTCTCGCAGGGCAAATTTTTCAAAAAGACTTCGACTATATTTACTTCAAATAAGTCGTATGGCTAATGGGGCGAGATATTCCATGACCACGTTATTTGGGGAATTTTACACCGCCGTTGACATTCAAAACTGACAGTAAAGACCGTCTGGTCTCAGTGGTTGCTTTTGAGCAGCCATTAATCTTTAATTCATCCAAGTAGTATTCCGATATCGTTATGGTTAATTCCTCAAACATAATACAGCGACATAATATAGAAAGAATGTACAATGCAGATTTATTCTGGTGCAGAAAGTGCAATATCCCGCTGCTTGATGAACGATGCGGCATATGCCATGAAAAAGGTCATCATATTGAACTCACCCCGCCGGGAGACGTGCGGTTCTCTTCCCCTTATGAAAAGGACATAATTAACGAACTTGTCTTAAAATCATTTGGAATAAATCCTCTTGCTGGGAAACATATCCTTCTGAACAAAATCCCTGGCGAAGATAAAACAGACGAGATCATCGTGGACGGCCTTATCTTCGGGATTTTGAGATTCGACATGAGAGAACTCATTTTCAAGCTTGACCTGATGATAGAAGGAGCCAGGGCTCTTCTTGATTCAGGAATCAATAAAAAGCTTGTTACAATATCCGCAAGCGGGCGGCACCTGAGCGGGAAAACGATAGATGGAAGCGAAATCTTCGAGTGCTCGGACGACATCAAAAAAGGCGATACAGTATTCGTAGTTGCTAAAAACCTGAGTGGTTTTGGCGTATCGTTCAGGGATGCCGGGGATTTGAAAACCCCCGGCAGGTCCATAAGGATAAAGAAGATCGACTCGGGAAAAACGTCCTTCCTGCGCGGACATCCGGCAAAGGATGAAATTATCCGCGCCAATGCGCCTCACATGAAGAGGCTTGCAAGGGATGCCATTAACACTATCAGGGGGATCGCCAACCAGAAAGAGTTCAGCGATTTGCCGGTATATGTTTCTTTCAGCGGGGGAAAGGATAGTCTTGTTACCCTTGACCTTACACGAAGTGCAGTAAAAAGACAGGTAAAAGTTTTTTTTGCGAACACCGGGATTGAGTTTCCCGAAACAGTTGATTTTGCGAGGAAGTTCTGCAAAAAAAACGATATCGAATTGATCGAAGTGGAGGCAAAGGAAGCTTTCTGGGAGAACCTGCCGAGTTTCGGGCCTCCTGCAAAAGATTTCAGGTGGTGCTGCAAGGTGTGTAAGCTTGCGCCGATCAACTCGGTCATGGAGGAATGTTCAAGAGGCGGGCGCAGGTGTCTCACAATCGACGGGAAAAGGAAATACGAGTCCTTTGCCCGCGCCAGGATAGCCCCGAAAGAGGAAAATCCTTTCATCCCAGGCCAGGTGAGCGTGTTCCCGATACGCAACTGGCGCGCGATCGAGGTGTGGCTCTACATTTACTACTGGAAACTTGAATACAATCCCTTATACGACCTTGGATTTGAACGGGTCGGCTGCTGGCTGTGCACCGCAGAACTCAGCGCAGAATATTACAGGTTCAAAGAGCTGCATCCTGAGCTTTTTATGCGCTGGAACGAATATCTATTGAACTGGGCAGGAGAGCATGGACTTGAAAATAGGTTCATTGAACACGGTTTCTGGCGGTGGAGGCATTTGCCGCCCAAGATGGTACGTCTTGCTGAGGAACTCGTGATAAACACGGTATTGAAAGGTAAAGAAGAAGAGTTCGACATCGTGGTGACGGGTGGGATTTCACCATGCAGGACAGGGGGATACACAATGGAAGGAAAGATCACGGGACTTGCGCTCGATAAAGCCCAAAATATCGCGAATATGCTTGGTGAGAATGTATTCTCTGAAGACCTCGGAGTGCTTTTGATAAGAGATAAGGGCTCAAGTGTCAAAATATTTTCATCAGGACATATATCTGTCAATGCCCCGGGCAGGGAAGAAGCGCTCTCACTTTTTAAGAATACGGCAAAACAATTGATCAGGGTGAAGAAATGCACAAAATGCGGTGTGTGTTTGAATATATGCCCGGTCGGCGCTATCACCATCGATCCCGGATTGGAAATAGGGAAGGAGTGCATCCGATGCGGGAAATGTACGGAGTCGTGGGTCGTTGCGAAGTATTTTGACAGGATTTTGCCGGGATTAGGGGATTAACCGTTTTGCCAGGCACATTGGACTAAGCGCCCTAAAAAGAAGAACAAAACAATCTTCAAAGCCCTGACATGCTCCGATCGGGATTTGAACCCGAGTCTCTGGCTGTCTTTATTCCAGCGCGGGAACGCGCTAAAAATTTGAAAGGCCAGAATGATTGGCCTGCTACACTATCGGAGCGGTGGAACCTAATAATACACTTCTATATTTAATTGTTTGGTATGAACCTCCATTACACAAATTTCCTTGAGAAAAGGATGATTTAATATGGAATGCGATAGAGTCATGCTATTCTCTAAAAACAAATATACAGGACAAGAGGAATAAACCAATGAACTTTAAAGGGAGCAGAACTGAAAAAAACCTTCTTGCGGCTTTCGCTGGCGAATCGCAGGCAAGGAACCGATATACATACTTTGCAAGCGCGGCCAAGAATGAAGGATTTGAGCAGATATCGGCGATTTTCATTGAGACCGCGGACAATGAAAAAGAACATGCAAAAATATTTTTCAAACACCTCCAGGGCGGAGGTGTGGAAATAACCGCGATGTATCCCGCAGGCGTCATCGGGAAGACCTCTGAAAATTTACTTGCAGCGGCGGAAGGAGAAAAACTCGAATGGGGGACCTTATATCCGGGATTTGCAAAGATAGCAGAAGAGGAAGGATTCCCTAAAGTCGCCGAATCATTTACCGAGATCGGCGAGGTGGAACAATTCCACGAAAAACGGTACAGGGCATTATTGAATAATGTAAAAGAAGGGTCTGTATTCAAAAAGAAAAAAGTCATAAAATGGCACTGCCGGAACTGCGGATACATACATGAGGGACCCGAAGCGCCAAAAACATGCCCGGCTTGCCAGCATGCTCAATCCTATTATGAGTTACTGGCCGAGAACTGGTAGCCATTTCCCATGCGAAAGTTTTATGAAGGCCCTGAACTGCAACATCAAGCTCTGCAATTCCCGGTGCTGCCGGAACTGTGCTGTACTGACAGGAGATGAGGTTTTAAAGCTGATAGAAGATGTCAGGAAAGAGTACGCCCTTGAACTTGACCCGAAAAAATATTTCAGGAAGGCAAAGGGAAAACATGGGGTATATTTTGCATTAAAGATGATAAAAGGCCAGTGCATTTTCCTGAATAAGGAAAAACGCTGCCGCATATACAGATGCCGCCCGGCTTTATGTGAGCTGTACCCTGTTATTGATGTGGATGCCGTGGATGAACATTGCCCGGAAGTTAAGGAAATCCCTGATGAGTTTTTGGCCGTTTTAAAAAAACGCTACGCAGCCGAGATAGATGAAAATATAAAAAAGGAGCAGGAGTTATGGTTCATCTGACATATAAATCATCTAGAAATCATGGCTTCTCCTTATCCTCAAGAAAAATATATATAAATAAAACAAAACCATAAGAAGGGGTGAAATATTATGGCAGACACTATTCAGGAAATAAAAGAAGACAGGTTTAGCAAGGATAACGTTACCCATCTTCTTGCTTTAGTAATCGTGGTCGGAGTAATGGGATTGTATGTAAAACATCTGTGGTGGACACCTACGGCTGAAGACCTGAAAGCCGTAGAAGCTACAGGAACGTATTTAGGCAGCACTATCGCTCTTGTCCTGGGCTATTATTTTGGATCTGCTGTAGGTGAAAAACAGGCCAAGACCGCAGAAAAGGATAAGAACCTTGCTAAACAAACAATGAGTAATGAACTGGATGACTTGAAAGCAAAACTTGACAGCCGTTTAAAAGAAATAAAGGACCTGAAAACTGACATTCAAAATATAATAGGAACACCGTGATTTTTATGGAAGAATCAACAGAAAATGAGAAGCTTAAAAAGCTGTCACAACTCAGGAATAAATTGGAATCGATAGAGATTTGTCTGGAAACAGATATAAAAAATATGGAACAGCAGAAAAAAAGAGTAATGAAATATTAGCCATTACAAATGGCGGATCGTGCAGTAGAATATGCTAAAATTCTAAATCCCGAATGGATCTTATCCGCCGGTGACGCTATTTGTTCCGATACAGCATTCGCAGAGCGCTGTTTCACCGCAGTATGGGCATGCACACCTGCATTCTTCGAAGGGATAACCGCAATTTTCACATATCATGTCTTCCAGGACTATTCCTCCCAATATTGCATTTATGTTCTAAGAGCTAAGTAGTTTTCGGTTCAGCCAGATTTCGGCCAGACTGGATCAGGAACAAGTTTCCTGATTAAAACCACAAATTATAAAAGAGTTAGTGTTAAATAGGCAAAAAAGAATTTTCAGGCTTTTGGTGGTCTGGAATAAATATTAGCACAGGAGGAAAGAATAGTTATGGCACTTGACTTAGGAATCACAATAGGACTTTTCATAATATTCCTGATCGTATTGATCGGGCCGTTTAAGATAAAGATCATTGAGCAGAACCTGGAAGTATTCCTGTTCATATGCGGAGTACTGGCTCTTACGATTTCGGGTTTTGTCACCCTTCCGGGTGAAGAAACGGGCTGGAGATTGAAGATTGTCGAAGAAGCTTTAGTAGCTCCAGTATATATTAAAAATCCATTTAATATCCCTGTAGGTATTTTTCAAGTTGTATTGATTGTAGGATTAGTTATTTTCAAATATCATGAACCCATCCACCGTGCAATCCGGTGGATGGTTGAGAAGCTCTCTTTAAAGATAATGGCATTCATTCTTATCGCAGTTCTTGGTCTTGTTTCCAGCGTAATCTCTGCCATTCTTGCCGCGATAATACTTGTAGAGATGGTCAATGCGATGCCTCTCACAAGGAAATCCAAGATAGATCTCGTAGTTATCGCATGCTTCTCAATAGGTCTTGGAGCTGCTCTCTTGCCTTATGGTGAGCCACTATCGACAATTGCGATCTCAAAACTTGCCGGGCCTCCATACGATGCACAGATTGACTTTTTATTCAATCTGCTTGGTATTTACATTATTCCCGGTATCGTTGCATATGGCATCATTGGAATGTTCTTCCTCGGAAAAGCCAGCACGAATGACCCCGGACTGAAGGCTGAAGATTACAAGGAGACTCTTAAAGATGTTATAATGAGAGCTGTCAAGGTCTATGTATTCATTATGGCACTTGTATTCCTTGGTGATGGCTTCAAGCCGATAATCTTTGAGTACATTGCGAAAATGCCTTCCGAGATACTCTTCTGGGTCAACATGGTCTCAGCGATATTGGATAACGCCACCCTGACAGCTGCCGAGATCGGGCCAACCTTTTCACTATTACAGATAAAGGCGGCGCTCATGGGACTATTAATTGCGGGAGGCATGCTGATACCCGGCAATATACCCAACATCATTTCGGCAGGGAAGCTCGGGATTACAAGCAAGGAATGGGCAAGACTTGGAGTGCCTCTCGGACTTGTGACAATGGGTGTATATTTCGTTATCCTTTTCGTCCCAAGCTACCTCAACCTGTAAAAAAGCAGAATAAGAATATACGCGGTAGGGGCAGATTGTATGCCCTTATCGTTCTATTTATGTAATAGAAAACACAATTGCAGGGGCTGGGAGATATCAAGATGGCAATACTTATGACACAAAAAATTAACCTCATATATAACCAGGAATATTTTCTTCCAAAGAGGTCATTTGCATGAAATACCTGTTTGGCGATTCAACCGAATTTCCCATGCAAAGGGACTTCCTCGGGCTGCTGGATGATTTCATAGAGACCGGGGTCAAAGCTGTGACCCTTGAGAATAATGTTCTTGACCTAAAAGAGACCATAATTACAAGACGCAAGTTCAAAAACTCTGTTCTGGACGAGATGGACAATTATCTCTTAACTGTCGAGAATGCCATTTCCGGGGCTGTCTCAAGCAGTAAAGAGCAGGAAACACTCCTTCCGTACTCCCAGCAGAGTAAGGATTTCCTAAAAAAATTCATCGAAGATAGCAAGGCAAAGTTCTCGGATGAGAGATCAGCGGAAATTGTGCAACTTGAAGAAAAAATAACCGGGACAAATGAAGAGAACAGGAAAACGCTGGAATCCTTTTTCATGGGGGATCCCGTTCCTATCATAAATAAAAAATACACAATCAAGACAGGAGAGAAAGGAAATTCCGCCAAAGTACAGGTCGATTGCGAGGGCAATATCTCCTGCATTTTCGAAATCGCATCTTCAGCAGTACCATTCTGGAAGGGACATGTCAAAGCCCATGATTTTGTAAAAGGCATTGAGATCCCGGCGAGAATGAAAAAACCATTTCTTAAAAAAGAACTTTTGCCCGATATTATCAGCATCGATGAATATTTCTTAAACGACCTCATCCTTTCTGGAAAAGAACTTGAAGTTGTTTTCAGAAAAAAACTTGAGAACGCATCTGAAAGATTCAGGCTGAAAATGATTTTCGCGGATGAATTTGAAGTTACGGTTTACCATGCGGATGAAAAAGGTGTTGAAAAGAACATTCAGGAAGTTGCAGAATTGAAAAATTCACTGAGTGTCCTGAGACTTCGCGAACTTGGTGAAAAAATCGTTGAACAGGCAAATAATCTCTATCCTGCAAGGCAACACCTGGAATGCATTTGTCTGGATGGCAAGGATGTGTTTGAAGAAAATCTTGTCTTTGAACTCATGCAGGAAGTTGCAGAGATCTTCGCCCCCTGTGTGGCAGAGATAAAAAAACACAGCCCTTCGGGAGAGGAACTATCCCTTAAAGCAGAAGATGAAACCGGGAAACGAAGCGAGATATATCTTAGAAAATCAACTGTTATAGAGAAACTCAAAGAGATAAAAGAAAAGGGTGACAGGTTGTCCCAAATCCTGGAGATAAGGCAACTATTTTAAACTATAACATAATACATAGATATTATAGTAGCAGGTGAGTATGTGCCAGAAGAAAAAAGGGATAAAAGGAAGCAAATGAAAGAAAAATGCAAATCGTGCGGTACCTGCTACCCGAGGAGGAAAGCAAATGAGTAAAGTTGTTCTAATGGATTTTTATGCAGAATGGTGCGGACCCTGCAAAATGCAGGACCCTATCAATGAGGAGATAAAGAAGAAATTCGGGGATAAGATAGAGTTAAAGAAGGTCGACGTCGATACGAACTATGAACTTGCTGCAAAATACACGGTTCATGCAGTACCAACGCTTATTCTTGAAAAAGACGGCACACTGTTCAAGCGCTATGTTGGCGTGACCCGCGCAAACGTGCTGGAAGCGGATATTAACGCAGCTTTAAAGTAAAGAGGTTTTTATTGAAACCTTTATTTGATCTTGGTGTCCTGCCGGTCAGGCACAGGACAGGTAGAGGCTTCAAACCGCATGTATCGTTGATTTTTAATGCAGGGAAAAGGCTGACCTTTGCCATTGATACAACGAACTCACATTCACCGCAGCCGGATGCATATTTAATAACCCACGCGCATTCGGACCATAATGGCAAGTCCGCCATGCTCTCCGGGAAGGCGGTATGCTCGGTTGAGACCGCACGTGCCCTTGAAATCCTGTACGGTAAGAAATATGCCGGCCGCACGTTCAGGGTCGGGGAAACGATAAACATAGACGGGGTAGAAGTAAAAACGTATCCCACACATCATACCATCGGATCATGCGCTTTTTACTGGCAAAATGAAGTTGGAACAAGGATCCTTATCACCGGGGATGTGAAGGACGCAAAAGACCTGCCGGCATGTGATTGTCTTGTAACAGAGGCAAACTATGGAGATTATGAGGACCCAAGCTGCCATTTCGAGGATGATATCGACTCGTTCAAAGAGATCGTTGAGGCATCCCCCGATGACCTGGCTTTCGGGGCGTATGCATTCGGGAAAGCCCAGCGCGCTGTGAGTTTGCTTCGCGACTCAGGTTATGCAGGGGAAATAGGGATGGATCCCGCCTCGCTTGCACTTACTGAAGGGTTGATGGAGAACACAGGCCCTCTTGTTGACCTTGAGAGCAACTGCGGTATCCGAATAACCACACCTGCGCAGATACCATCGCTTAAGGTATCAAAAAAATTCATACTGACGGGGAGACGCGACTACAAGTTTCCCACAATCAATATCAGTGACCATATGGACGTGAACGGCCTTATCAACATGGTGCACAAATGCGCCCCCAGCGCAGTCATTACCTACCATCCCGGCGGGCACAGGCCGCTTAAGCTTGCATCTTATTTGAATAAAGAAGGGATATATGCCCGGGCGCTCCAGCAGATAAATACTGTTATTGAGATGTGACTTTATAAAGTATGATTCTATATTACTGGGGTCGTGTGTAATAATCTTGGAGCGTTCTCTGTTTTTTATATAGCGGCAAAATCTTGGCATCAGTTTCAGCCGTTTCTTTAAATTTGATATCAAATATTTCTTCAAATAGAGCTTTGCCTTCTTTACACGCTTTATCCCTATATTTATCACTCGCGAAAATATGCCCCTTCCATTTATTTGCCATGTAGGATTCTAGCCATCCTTTTTGTGGAAAAATTTCTTTTAACGCTTTAAACTCGCCACCTATTTTAATAATCTTTTGTTGCGTTTCACCTAATTTAGGGGTCATAGGTAAGTCTATTGCAACATCATATTCTGTGCAATCATTGCCGATTCTTTCAGCCAACACTTTATTTAATCCTCTTATCTCTATAGGATGCTCAGAATATTTTAAAACATCAAATAATTGATTCTGAGATTCATCTTTTACGGTTTTTGAAGCTATAACAAGGCATCTTTTAAAAGTTTGACGGCTCTTTAACCTTTTGCAAAGATCATTCACATTAGAATTGCCTGAAGATAGCTTTAATAAATCAAAGTCATCAAGCTTTAAGAGATCAACTGGTGATTCTATTATATTTCCATTGATTTCGATTTTTTCATCTATGAGCATTCTCAGAATAGAGATAATCATATGGTCAAGTGCTCTGACTTTCTGGTGATGGTAAATTGCGGAATATAACATTACTTTTGCTAATATTAATTGTTCAAGTGGCATTATTCCTTTTTCATACATTATCAATTTTCTACGCTCGCCCTCAGAAGTTTGAATTTTCTCAATACCAAGCGATAGTAAAAGACGGTCTACCCCTAAAGCTAATTCTACTCCACTGAAGTCGCTGTCTCTTACTATATAATCCAACTTGTCCGCATCGATTTGACCATTTATTAAATCCGCAATATATTGTTCTTCGCTTGGATCATCAACTTTCCCAAGCAAATAATTTGATATTTTATCGAGACCCAATTCTACTTTATACTCTGTTGATAAATCCTCAAAAAAAGATTTAAAAACGTCACTTTTTATTATATAATGGCCAAGTATTTCATGTGGTTTACCACCTAATCTGATCTTTTCACTTTGTATCGAAGGAAAATCCATTAATACCGTTTCTGAGACATGAGAGAAAGGACAATGGCCTATATCATGAAGTATAGCACACATTCTTAGATCGGATAAAATTTTTGTCCTATCACTTGAAGGCAAAAATGACAGAGAAACATTTTCGGTAAGCGAATTCCACATTTTATTTATTGAAATTGCAACACCTAAGGTATGCTCGAATCTTGAATGACGAGCTGTAGGAAATACGTTATAAACAGGTCCAAGTTGTGATATGTATTTAAGCCTTTGAACAACCGGCGTATCAATAACCGCTATTTCGTGCTTAGAAAAATGATGGGTTCCAAGCTTTGTCATATGAATAACTTTAGGTTCTCTAATGTCATACAATGGAAGCTCCCCATAATATTCATCCATGAACTTATTGATGCTGGTTTCTAAAGTCATTTAAGTTACACTAACTTATCAAAAACAACTAACGTCTTAGTTTTGTATTTAGTTCATTTCCAATTTCTTTTAAAATTTGGTACTCTTCAGCCCTAAATTTAGGCTTAATTTTTTCATCGACATAGTTTTTGGTACCTGCTGACAATTGAACAAATTCATAGTCAGGGTTTACTGTTTTTAAAACTCTTGAAATTTTAGCTCTAGTCAAAACTCTTTCTATCAAATCTGAATACGGAAACGTTCCAGTTGTAGAGAATCTAAATTCATTAAATAACTGTGGATATTTTTTTGATGATTCATATAATGTGCTCTGGAAAACTTCATCATCAAACCTTATCGGTTTTTCCTCTAAATCCATTTCTTTTAAAATAACTCTTATTTTATCGTCTGGAAATATCATGACATTACCACCATATTTTTTAATTATTTATTTTTATCTATCCATGACACATTTGTTCTCTAAAATATCCATATCGATTATCCTTTATCATTATAATGATAATCACAATTATAATATAGTATATTATTGTATATAACTTATTCTCTTAATAAGTGAATATCTTAGATTTTGTATGTAATATATTATTGATAGATTCATTAGGAAAACTAATCATAATTGTTATCTTAGACCTCCATGTCTTTTGAAAAATTTTATATTTTAAACACTCCTTGCACTAAAATAGGTTTATGTTAATTAAGAGTTATTAAAACTTTCGATTACTTTTAAAGATACAATCATCCCAGCATCCGTGCAAGTTCCTCGCCTGTCAACTTTTGCCTTGCGGCCTGATCATCCCAGAGTTTCCTGAAATACATCATATTTTTTCAGGAACACATCCAGATTCCTGTACACTTCTTTGATCAAACCGCACCTGGCTGCACATAGAGGCGCTACGATGCATACATCAATATCACTTCGAGGTGTCTGATCGCCTTTTACAACAGACCCATAAATAAGTATTGAAAGCACATCCTTCCGCTCAAATAGAAAAGAAAAATCTTTCTTTATTATAGTTGAGACTTCAGCCATTTATTTATTACCTCTAAGAAATATTTGAAACTGGGAAGATGGACCTGGATTGATTCAATTGCTAAACATATTTTCTGTCCTAAATCAGCGGCCTTGGCTGCTTCTCATCCGGCTGTACCGGAAGCTGCATCGTATTTATCAGGATGGGATCGGTGACCTCTTTTGCGCGCTCAAGGAGCAGTTCTTTCCCGCACTGCGTGATTGCAAATATGGGAATTGCAGTGCCGAACTGCGCTATCGTTTTTCCCGCGATACACCCGCGGATCCATTTTGAGGTGCATCCCGTGGTCATGTCCACAAGTGACAGGAACTCTTTTGCCTCATTCTCGGCCATGCCAGTGGTATGAACGCCAAAACCGATCACCTGTACCTTATGTTTTTCCTCAAGCCTGCGGATTGTCCGCATGTCTTTTGCGCTCGTGACCGAAACCCCTATTTTCTTGTAGCCAAGCTCGATGGCCTTTTCCACTCCTGCGACCTGGTTGAGGGCAGCGGTACCGGGATCAAGCACGATACCGCCCACTTCGTGTATCCGCTCTATTAGCTTTGGTATGGGTGTTGTCTCAACAAGGCCTGAGATGCGCGAGCCCATCCCCTGCGCAAGCTTTGGATTGCTCGTGATCACAGTTCCCGCGCCATCGCATGCCGTCACGCATGTATCCAGGAGGCCGCGACGCAGTCCTGTCATGAAGGTCTCGCTTGCACCGAAACCCACGAATATCTCCATCTCTATGGCCCTGTCCTCTGTGAACAGGCCGAAATCCTTTATCCTGAACTCGATATTCTCTTTTGCGGTCTTTGATGTGAATTTCTTTATCCCGCGAACCTTATCAAATATCGGGCAATATTCTGTTTCCGGTTCTCCCGCTTCAACTACTTTACCGCCCTCGACCACAACGCGTGTCTTTCCGAGAGCTTCCATTACGTGCCTGTCTTTTTGTTTTGCCATGATTGTAATTATTGGTCTTTGCGGTATTAATCGTTAAGATGTTGACAAATTTTGATAAGTTCAGGCAAAATTTGCCTTGAAATTATCCTCTTAACATTTTCATGATATCGTGCTTTGTCACCATACCTATTACTATTCCCTTATCGAGCACGAGCACAGCGGTATATTGTTCAAGTATCCTCGAGACGGTGTTCGCATCGCTTGCAGGGGAGACAGTTGGGAATGAGTCGCCCATGATATTCCTCACAAGCAGGTGCGATACTTTTTTTAAATCCTGGTCTGTCATGGAACGCACTATCTGGTCGGTCGAGATGCTGCCGACCGGGACACCGTTGTCAATAACTGGCATCTGGGAAAAGCCGTGTTCTTCCATGATCCTGGCAGCCTCTTCTATCGAATCCCCAGAGCTTGTATGTATCACGGGGGAATGCATGATGCTCCGTACTATGATCCTCTCTTTTCTTGCAGCATCGAAAGCATCGAATATCTTGCGCAGCGTGGAAAGCCTCGGATCGACATCATCCGATTCTATTCTGGCAATGAGCGGCTGGCTTACCCCTGCGCGGGTAGCAAGTTCACTCTGGGTGAGGCCAAGTTCAAGCCTGGTTTTCTTTATATCTTCGGGTGTGGGGAGGAACATGCTATTACTATGGGTAATAGAGATTTATATTACTATGCTTTAAATTAATATTATTGTATGGGTCTAAAGTCAAAGATTTCGTGACTGCATGGAAACATAAGGGAAAACGACACCCTTAAGTTTAATAAAGTTAATTCAGCGTAGCCCACCATGCGGGGGTAACCAAGCGGCCAAAGGTGATAGACTCAAGATCTATTCTCGCAGGAGTTCAAGGGTTCAAATCCCTTCCCCCGCATAAGCGCGAATCGAAACAGCCTCTTTTCACATAAGCTCCCTGACAATCTTCTTTATCTCTTCAATCCCGGCATCTGTCTTAAATGAAATCCCGGAAAAATGCGTGCGTGAAGCTTTAAAACCTCTCTCCTTCAGCGCTGAAATGAGTTCATCCGTGGGCATCGCGGTGATGCCCAGGGACTTGCATATTTTATGGTAATCGTAATGCATCGGGATTTCAAGTTCATCCCTGCATGCAGCTATCAGCTTTTCAACCTGTTTGAAATCTCTTTTTTTTGCCTCGCGCATCACCTCGCTGCAAAAATCGCTATCGTGCAACCTGCCAAGCCATAGCGGCCCTGCCAGTGTTGTTGTGTGCCCGCAGACAGGACATTCCTCTTTCATATGAACCGCAAGCCCGTATTTCCATTCCCTTGCACCGCACCCGAAGCAATGCGAAATAAAACCCAAATTCTCCAGACACTTATCTGCTTCATTGATGCCTTTTTTGACTGATGCGAATAGCCTCACATAATGCGCCGATGCATAGGAAAGGAGAGGGGTCATGGCTTTATCATGCTTTGCAAGTTCCCTTGCGACAGCGCCCATGAGTATCCTTACTCCCATCTCAGGGTAATATTCGGTCTTAAGAGGCACTGCTGCATAGTTCCTGATCCCGGCTTTTTTGTGCGCTCCGCACAGGGGCGCAGTATCCGTGGCAGTGATGCAAAGGAGGCGCTTGGTTCCGCGGCATGCCGCATCCAGGAAAGGTGCGGGGCTTCCGAACGGATCAAGGTCGATTATGTCAAAACTCCCGTCGAGCATCACGACATTGGCATTTCGTTTTACCGCAGTGCAGTTTGAGAGGTTGTTCAGGGCTATATTTTTCTTTATCAATTCAAAGGAAGTTTCATCCCAGTCGCTCATTGTAGTATTGAGCCCGACCTCTTTTGCGATACGAAGGCCCCTTATGCCTGAAGCCGAAAGCGCGTCAAGGTATGTGTATTCGGGGCTGGTTTTTGAAAAACATGCGATGGCCGCCACGGCAATGTCCCGGTTCATTCGCATGGCGGGATTATAAAATACCGCAGCCGAGGATGGGGGAAAACTTGAGGTTTCATCCGGGACCGGGACTTCAACACTGGTTTTTCCTTCGGCAATGATTTTGGTGAGCATTGGAAAGGCCTATTTAAACGGGATTGTTTTTTAAAGTATCTATTGATTTATTCAGTATATTCGCGATTTCCGATACCAGGCGTTCCCTGTTCTCCGGCGTAACAGTATAAACCAGGAACTCCTTTCTTATCTTCTCAGCTACCGGGTGGTTGGATTTCTGGTGCAGTACCACAAGCATGTTCCTATCAGAACCAAGAGCTTCCTCAACCGCGCGGATAAATTCGGGCGATTTGAATTCCATCGGGGCTATCTCATCTATCGCTATCAGTTCAGAGTTCATAGCATTTTTGATTGCGTTTGCTCCTATTGTTTTTAAGTCCCCAAGATTAACATGGTAACTGCCCACACGCGGGCCTGTACCTTCTTATGAGCAAGTACCCCCTGATTTCCGGTTGCAATATCCCTTATTTCGAATCCCACGCGCTCTCCTTTTTCCCTTATGTCAGCGCTTGTTATACCCCCGCAGGTACAGGCGAGTTTTTTCAGGACATTGCGGCAGACTGTGGATTTTCCTGAGCCCGGGGCTCCTGTGATGGCGATTCGGATCATTTTGCTATGGTAATTTCTTTTTCCTCTTTTCCTTCTTCGCTGGCAGCGATGAAACATACTGGAAAGAACGGTCAAGCCACTCCCGGAATTTCTCAGGATTACTGTATAGGGAATCAGGCAAAACCACATATTCCTTCATTATCCGGCCCTTTACAGGCTCAAAAGGTATAACTTCGTCATATTCTGATATAATCTCATCCCTGTCCGGTCCTGACAGGCGTATGAACATAACGTCTTCGAATATGCCGGCAAGCATATTGTTGTTCACAAAAAAAGCCGGGAAACCGAACATCTTCTTTTTCGTAACATCGTAAATTGAAATTTTCTCCTCAAGGAATTGGCTTAGTTCTTCATTGGGTTTTTTCCAGGCCATATTATATTGTTGGTCAGGTTGTGTATAAAAGGACTTTCCTTTTGACACACCAGCAAATATTAATCCTGATATGCACATATAAATTGAGGTGTTAGTAATGCCAACAATTGTTCATTTTGACCTGCCTGCAGACGATGTGGAGAGAGCGAAGAAATTCTATGAAAAGCTATTTGATTGGAAATTCAACCAGGTGCCGATGCCAGCTCCCTTCTACCTTATCGAGACAAAAGATTTGAATGGGAATCCGGGAGTGGGCGGTGGGATGGGAGAAAGAAAATTGCCCGGACAGAGTACTATGAACTACATCGGCGTACCGTCTGTTGAAGAATACATTGCAAAAGTAAAGAAGCTGGGTGGTAATATCATAATGCCAAAAACAGCAGTATCCGGGTGGGGTTATCTTGCTATCTGCGTTGATACCGAAAATAATAAATTCGGGATCTGGCAGGAAGATAAGAACGCAAGGTAATGCATGAAAACAAAAAAGGGAGAGAAGGAGAAAGCAGCCTTCCCTCCCTGCTCTTCTCATATTATTTATTCTGAATTTCCGTCTTCGTTCTCATCTTCATGAGAGACAGGTTTGATAGCACCGAAGAGACCGTGCTGCTCATCATTGATGCCTGCGGCAAAGAACAGGTTGTTAACAGGCCCCGCATTGGCGCCGTTGCCAAAGCCCAGACCCCAGAGTCCTTCAATAGAAATCGGCTTGCCATCGAGTCCCTTCAGGAAGCCATTGAAGTTCCCATTTTCAGGATCAAAAGCGGCAATCTGTCCGCTTCCGAAATTGCCAACCAGCAAATGTTCGCCAAACTTCCCGAAATCCGAGGGTGCAAGCGTTATCCCCCAGGGCGCATCCATCCAGTTCCCATGTTTCAGGCGCATCAGCAGTTTTCCATCAGGGTCAAAAATATCTACGAAGCCAAGCCCGGGGCCGTTTGTATTATCGTGTTTCTGTGCATCCTGCTGGGCAAAGGAGACAAATATCTTGCCCTCAATGTTTTGCACATTGAAAGGTGCAAAGCCCGAAGGAATGCGTTTATCAGTGAAGGCCCCTGCAGCCAATGTGACTTTATTGAAATTTGTATCAAATACATCAACTGTGCCTCCGCGGAAGTTCGCAACATAGAGGACATTCATGTTATCTTTTTTGGCTATGGTTGCGCCTTTGTAAACCGCGCCAGGCGAGTTGTCAACTTTAAGTGTGGCATTGTTGGAATCAACGGTACGGTTCCAGGCAGATATTGTCCCGTCTTCTGTTACGAAAATGAATGCTGCCGGCTTGCCAGGCGCAACTTCGAAATCCGACCCTCCATTGAAAACGATCCCGGTCGGGGTCGATGGGCCGCTTCCACCTGCGGGCGGAGGTATTGTGACGATCAGCGGATTGCCGGGTGGGAAGGGGACTCCCGTTCCGTTGTACAGAGTTGAAACTCCCATACCATTGTCAGCGACCCACCAGGGACCTGATGGCGGATGAGCAATACCCCAGGAGTTCACGAGGTTGGGATCGGTGATTTGTGCAAGACCCGAAACGTCAGAGACAAGATTGACTTGATTATACCGATCTGCAGCCGCAGGCATTGTTGGTATCAGGCTCTGTACCGGCCTGTTGAAGAAATTGTTATCAAGGGAGTTCTCACCACGTACCAGCGTTATAAGCCTGACAGGAGAACTGGTAGGCACATAGCCTTCCTTGAGTTTTTCCTTAACGAGATACATGCCTGCCGGGAGATTATCGAACCTGTAGAAACCCTCGGCATCGGTTACAGTTTCTTTCTTGATATCTTTGGTTTCCACACCGATTCCCCGCAACTCAATCTCCCAGCCTTGTAGGCCTTTCTCGCCAGCATCATTCATTCCATTACCATTGACGTCATTGATTTTTGTTCCTGATATGCTTCCTCCCGGCGGAAGCACATTTATCTCTCCCAGCATCTTCATTTCATCGTGGATAAGACACATATATTCAAAATTACCCGGCTCGATGAATGTAAGATTATAGCTTGCTCCCGGAAACAGTATCCCTGAGTTATAGAATCCTGTTCCATTATAGCCGTCAACACCTGATGGACCTGCTGCTTCAGGATTTATAATAAAGCCCGGAAGTAAGAATTCAGGAGGAACCTGGTTAGCAGCCAGGAACGATACTGTATGTATCTCCATCGGGTTAAGTTGAGTCCACATTACATTATCTCCCTGGTTGATTGTCAATGTGCCTGGGGTAAATCTCATGTAGGCTGCATCATGTTTTACGACTTCACCGCAGGCAACTTGCTCATCGCCTTTTTCTATAGAAACAATCCAGCCCCTGTTCATTATTCCGAATCCGGGAGGAACGTTAATGTCTGTCATAAATGTTGCGCTGCCTTTAGAATCTGCTGTCATATTGCCGAGTGGAAATACCGTTGACCCGGGCATTTTGCACGTTCCTATCCTGATATTTGCAGAATCCAGACTGTTTGGTTCTAATCCGGTAATGTCTATTTTGACATTAAGATCCACCGGACTTGGCATACTCAAAGTTGCCTTTCCATTCACGGAAGAATCTATTTGATTAATATCTACATTTACCATTTCTGGTGATGGAATATCGATAAATATCTTCCACATAGTTGTGCTATCGGGACCCGGAGATGATGTCACCATCTGTTTCACTTTATTTGCCAGATCTCTTCCAACATCTATGTCTTTTTGCAGGTCAATCCTGCCCTGAATATTGTATTCTTCTTGTGTAAATGGATATTTACTTCCAGACGGCTGTACAATTACAATACCCTGCATCCCCGAATGAACCAGACATTGATAGGAAAATATTCCCGGTTCAGTGAATTTCAGCGAATAGTTACCGCCTGGTGGTAAGATTCCTGAACTTACAAATCCTGTTCCACTATATTCCGAACCTCCTGAAGGAGATAATGATGCCGGACTGCCGTCCGGGGGCGGTGTTTGTCCGGACAGGAAACTTATAGTATGGAAGTTTCCTCCAATGCTCCATTTAATGGTATCTCCGACATTGATAATAATTATCCCGGGATAGAATGCCATTCCCTGTATTGCCATGTCTTTAGTCTGTCCGCCTGCTATCACATTCCATGTCGTATTCTTTGACATTGCATCTGGATTTCCAGATACCATACCTGTTGTCGCCATGACTATTATTGTCGTTAAAAGCAAAATAGTCGCCTTATTTTTACTCATATTAATCCTCTCCCTCTTCTACTAAACTCTGATCATTTGTTGTTACAAATGCATTTCTTGAAGTGTCCATGCACATGTCAGACCCCCCAAAGCCAACATACCCCATTGCATGTTTGTTTCAAAAGTCAAGCATGTCTTCAGGCATTTCAATCAATTACTTGAGATACGCTGCTGTATCTCATAAGATACTGGTTTTTGTACATATTTAAAACTATCTACTCTTTGGTCGGAGAGAGGCCCCTGAGGTTTGTCTTTATTGTTAGCTTCGCATTCTATCAAGATTATCCTTTGCATGTTGATGGGATGAAACTGTAAAAAAACCGTTCAACATTTCACATTTTTCATATTCATTACAACTTGCACATGTGTTAAATTTTTTCTCCCGGCAGCATTTTCTAATCGGGCAGTTTCCGCACCCTATGAAAAGGCCGCTTTCTGATTGGCAGCCTCTGCAATTCATATCTTCTGGCTTCAGGAAATTCTCCCCAAGATATTCTGAGTAAAGTTTGTACCAGTCATTGGCAGTTTTTTGTCTCAATTCATCATCATCATTTTCTGTTGCAATAAATACAGGACAGTCATTACAGTTCAATCCGCAACACCCAAATTTTTGTCTTTCCATTTTCGGTTTCTCCTTACCCTTGTAAAATGATGTCGGGATCTTTTCCACCTATAAAGTGACCAAGCTTCCCAGCTTGTTGTTCAATCAGTTCTAAGAGGGGTTTATTCGTTTTTTCAAAAACGGAAAGGGTAATTTTTAATCTATTTTTATCTTCTTTGAAACTCCATGTTCCGATAATGTGTCCATTAACTAAAATAGAGGGGGATATTTCCCCTCTTGTGCTCCAATACACTCTCTTCTCATACTCTTTCGATACCAGCCTCTCCCTGTTCTTATAACCCATAATATACGGATCAAATTTTGGGAGAAGATGGACAGTATCTTTTCCAGAAGAAAATCCCTGTAAATGCTCCAGATCAGATTTAAGGATGAAAAAAGTACCCTCTATTCCACGAATATTAATATCTTCTACTTTATCTCCCATTTCTTCCAAAATTTCTTTGACCTCCCCTTTGGTATTGCCAATCCACCATGCAATGTCCTCGACCACAGCGGGCCCGAAACCTGAAAGGTAATGTAAAATAACTTTCTCTTTTGCTTCATGTTCACTCAAAGCCTGCAGGTCGACAGAGGGAGACCATTTTTTAAAGGTTACGTAGGTATGGAGGTTGCTCATCCAATCTCCTTTTGGTTTACCCGGAACAAGGATAGCAGAATGACACATTTGGCGAAGACTCCATTGCCCAAGGCTCATATCTCCATATTTAGTCTTGACCATGTCCTTAAGTTCTGATATATGATCGGTCAATTCTTGTGCCGTAAGCGGACCTTTCTCATCCAGGATTTTTAACATTCGATCATGAATGGGTTCAAATCTGATAAGAGGATGTCTTCCTCCTGCCCGTTTAGTCGCCTGATAGTATTCCACAACATGATCTGCAGGGACTATATGAAGTGTTGCCCGTATGCCCCATATCTTGATTAACGTTCTCCTTTCATACAATTCTTTGCCCAAATCTTCCTTTTGAAAATTATCTATTCTATTCCATAATGAAAGATAAGGGGTCGATGCAACCTGAGCATGAAGGCCACAGATATCTTTTACAACTTCAACTAAACACTTGCTCTCTGCCTTTGAATGCTCAGCGAGATGCTGTTTATACAGTGCGAATTGGTTTACTTGCTCTATATCGATATATCCTGGCATCTTTTTTATCTATCCTAGCACTCAGGAACAAACAAATTCTTGGTTGCCGCATCAAGTTCTTTGTCAAGCTTTTGCTGGCAGTATAAGTAATATTTTCATTAGATAGGCTTCAGCAATGTTAATTATTCGCTTTGATGTGAACCTTTTATAATTACCTTTCCACCGCCTGTGATCAGGAGGTAAAGACCGATAGCAAAAGCGGCAACCACGAAGGGTGCTAATGTTGAGCCGCCCGCGATACATGGTAATATTAATATTGTGGGCTGGGTGACCGTACAAAAATACAGCGCATAAACCAATGGGAGGCACATTATGAACCCGATTATCCGTAAGTAGTTCTTATTCATGGGCACCTATTTAAACGCAGTAAATTTATCTCTGGATGCACCGCAGAGGGGGCACTTATCAGGCGCTTCCCCTTCCAGGGTATATCCGCAAACTTCACAGACCTGGATCGGGCCGAGTTTAGCGTCCTTTCCCGAGTTAACCGAATCCAATGCTTTATCATAAAGCTGCTTATGCATTTTCTCGGTGCCATACGCCCACTCAAAGCTTTTTTGTGCGCCTTTTTCTTCCTGGAATTTTGCCACTTCCATATATACGGGATACATTTCCTCGATTTCAAATGTCTCACCCGCGATGGCCAGTTTAAGGTTTTTCCTGGAATCGCCCGGGCCAAAAGCCGCCATGCTGTTTGCGACAAATCCGCCGTCCAGGTGTGCCAGTTCCCGGTAATGGTCTCCTGCATGTATATATTCAGCATGGGCGACAGCGCGAAATAACCGGGCCACATTATTGAATTTTTCTTTTTCGGCCTGATTTGCAAAATGTAAATACCTCATGTGCGCCTGGCTTTCCCCCCCAAATGCATTGATAAGATGCTGTTCGGTCATTTTCTTCATTTAAGAACCTCCCTTTAAATCAATTCCCTTTTTTTGTATTTATACTTAACTTCACCGCGAATTTTCAAATTTAAAGAACAGGTTATCGCTATCCCCCTTCCAGCAATTTCAATATCTTTATCCCAAGCTCGATGCATTCCATTTTATCTTTGACCCTCTGGAGGTCTGTCTCATTTTCAAGGCTTTCTGCAACGCTCTGGACCTTGTTTTTTGTCAAAAAAGCGATCTGATAGTAATCGCCTTGCTGCTTTATACCAGGCGCTGCTTCTTTTCTAATTTCTACTTTTCTGGGTGTTTCGGGTTCCCGGCCAGCCTTTTTGTCATCCCCGTCCCCGTATTCACATACCGGGCACAATACTTTTCCCTGATACCTGAACAGGGGAGCCCCGCAGTCATGATGTGTCGCCAGCATGGTCCCTCCTCTTTCAAGGAGATGCGTAATCCTCTGTATTTTTGTATTTTCATCCATTATTGGCATTTTGTATCACCGAAAGTCTTTTAGTGGAATAGTCTAATTATGCACGGCTTGTTTTATAAAGTAGTCTGGAGTGATTAATCGTGTCCCAAAATCCAGCCGATGTAATAAGGCAGTGTGTTGATGTACTGGAACGTATCGTCAACGACAACTCTGTTCCAAGAAACATCAGGCGCACAGCTGAAAATATGAGAACCACACTCTCCAATGAGAAAGAACCCCCATCAATGAGAGCTGCTATGGTGATCTCAAGGCTTGATGAAATCGGCAACGACCCCAACGTACCTATACATACGAGAACTCTGATCTGGGGGCTTTCAAGCCAGCTTGAGACCATACCTGTTGACAAGTGATCGCCCAGGAACAGGAATAAACTGAAGCACCTACCCCATTGTTTCGTATGGAAACAATGATTTTTCTCTTTTCGGGTCTTTCTAGTCTGGAACCTGTACATTCGTGAGAATACTTCGATTTCATGTTTTTTGTCTTTTATATGTTTTTTAAATTTTTACAACGTTATTTTTATATTGATTAAAAAGCGAAATGTTTATATACAGTTAAAGCCAAGGAAGAACCCATTGGTTAGTTGTAATATCAATAAAAACCATACGAATTGGTTATCCCGGTTTCCAGAGGAAACAAAGGGGTAGGTCTGCCATTCAGGCTGTTCCAGTGGAAATAAAGGGGTGATGTCCTGAACCAATAGAAATACCTGAATCATGATGGAAGGAAACGTGCAAAAAACCAGGTTTTAGCGACTGAATAATTAAACCAAATCCCCCGTTATTCTGGCAGAATCCAAAGGAAACAAAGGGGTCGCCACCAAAAGTCTTAATACCTTTCCTTCCATTGCATCAAGTGCTAAGGAGGGTCGAAGTATTGGATATAGGAACTGCATCAATAAAAGGTATCTTCGAGGATATGCTATCGATAGTGAATATCTTCGAGAATAGAGAGGTTCTTCGCTCGACATATACGCCTGATTATCTTCCTCACAGGGACGACCAAGTAAAAGGATTGGCAACGATCCTGGTTTCTGCTCTCAGGGGAGAAACACCGTCCAATGTTTTAATATATGGAAAGACCGGGACAGGTAAAACAGCAGTGGCGAAACATGTTGGGAAGGAACTTGAAAGGACCGGCGAATTATACGGCATACCGTGCGTTGTTATTTATATAAATTGCGAAGTAGTGGATACCCAGTACCGCCTGCTGGCATCTCTTGCCAGGCAGTTCGGGAAGGAAATACCAATGACGGGATGGCCCACGGACCAGGTATATTCAGAATTCAAGAACGCCGTGGATTCAGATAGGCGCATTGCAATAATAATGCTTGACGAGGTGGACAAGCTCGTTGATAAAGGGGATGACGTGCTGTATAATCTCACACGGATAAACTCAGACCTTAAAAAGGCAAAGGCGAGTCTCATAGGTATAACCAATGATTTGAAATTCACGGATTTCCTGGATCCAAGAGTGAAAAGTTCACTCGGGGAGGAAGAGATAATATTCCCGCCATATGATGCCAACCAGTTAAGGGATATCCTTCAGGAAAGGGCCAAAATGGCATTTAAACCCGGCGTGCTTGAAGACACAGTAATCCCGCTTTGCGCAGCATATGCTGCACAGGAGCACGGGGATGCAAGAAGAGCTCTTGATCTTTTGCGTGTATCCGGGGAAATTGCGGAGCGGGCTAAGTCCACAAAAGTGCTTGAAACCCATGTAAAACAGGCCCAGGAAAAAATCGAGACTGACAGGATAGTTGAAGTGGTCAAGACCCTTCCGACACAATCAAAACTGGTTTTACTGAGCACTGTCCTCCTGTGCAAGAACGGTGATAGCAATCTCACAACAGGGGAAGCCTATAATGTTTACAAACAGATGTGCCGGATAATAGGAATCGAGGTACTGACGCAGCGGAGGGTGACGGACCTGATATCAGAACTTGATATGCTGGGCATACTCAATGCAACAGTTGTGAGCAAGGGCAGGTACGGGAGGACCAAGGAGATATCTTTGAGCGTCCCGACGGAAAGCACGAGCAAGGTGTTATTTGAAGACTACAGGCTGAAACCTCTTGAGGAATACAGGCCGCCGACACAGGCAAAGTTATACGCCTAATATTTTTCTGGGAATAAGCGAAACATATCCAAGCAATGGAACCCGGTAAAACCGGGCAACCCCTATTACCCATTCTTTTTTTACCGGCTGGTTGAAACTTATGCTTCCCTGCTGGTCATACGATGGATTCGTTTTCAGGTTATCCCCTTTTGTAATATAGCCTGGATACGGTGCCGCGAGCCCGCCCGGCCACATTGGCTCTCCAGTTTCCACATAATACCTGGCGCGGTGGATGATAGGAGTAACCCCTTCCCTGCCATAGGGTTTATAAAGGATCACATCACCGTAATCCCCAAAAGATGTATAACCGCTCCCTTTTCCTTTTTCGTAAGTTGTTATATTTGTGCGGTCGATACTCTCGACAAAAATGATATCCCCTATCTGGATATTCGGTATCATGCTGCCGCTTTCCACGGCTACCATCGGAGCCCATAGCCCGAAAACGATATGAGAGATGGTAGCAAAGATTGCTACGACAAAGATAACAGTTAGAAAATCCCGTACAATCCCCACCCAAAAATTTTCGCTTTCATTAAATTCTTTTATTTTATCCTTTATATGCATGAACAGAACCTAATATCCAGAAGAAAGTATAAAGTTTTGGGTGGATAGGAATAGGAAAAGTCAAATACCCAGAGTCTTCCTCGGAATAAAGGTAATATAACCCAGGATAGGTACCCGATAAAATCGTGCAGCCCCAATGACCCATTCCTTTTTTACCGGTCTGCCCTCACTTGTATTTCCCGGCTGACCATGGCAAATGTTCCACTGGACGTCAAGCAGGTTGTTGTTGTCACCTTTTGTGATATAGCCGGAATAAGGAGCCGGAGGACCTCCAGACCACATTGGCTCTCCTGTTTCAACGTAAGCCATGGCCCTGTGTATTATCGGCGTAACACCTTCCTTTCCGCACTTTTTGTACAGAATAACGTCGCCGTAATTGTCAAAGGTCTTATAATCAATCTGTTTTCCCTTATTATATGTGATTATTTGAGTCCGGTCGATACTTTGAACAAATATGATATCACCTACCTGCATATGAGGTGACATGCTCTCGCTTTCGACAGCGACCGCAGGTGACCAGCGCCCCAGGGAGATATATGATACAGATGCAAAGATAGCCACTACAGAAATCACGAAGAGAAAGTCTCTTAATAGTCCAATCCAATAATTCTGGCTGTTCTTGAATTCTTTTATTTTATCCTTTATACTCATATGCATGGATCCTATATCCTATAATATCTTCCTGGGTATGAGCGAGATATACCCCATCAGAGGAATGCGGAAAAATCGTGCAATTCCAATGACCCATTCCTTTTTTACAGGCTGGTTCTTACTTATGCTCCCCTGCTGGTCAGATAAAGCGTTGTTATCTCCTTTTGTAATATAGCCTGCATGCGGTGCCATGGGCCCGCCCGGCCACATCGGGTATCCTGCTTCCACATAGTACCTGGCTCGGTGGATGATAGGGGTACTGCCCTCCTTGCCAAATTTCCTGTATAATATCACGTCGCCATAATCCCCGAAAGAAGCATAATCCGTTTCCTTTCCTGTAGAGTAAGTAATTATTTCGGTACGGTTGATACTTTCAACAAAAACGATATCCCCTATCTGGATATTCGGTATCATGCTGCCGCTTTCCACAGCGACCATGGGGGCTGCGCGCCCGAGGGCGAGATAGGATGCAAGGGAAAAGATCGCCACGACCGTTGCCATGAAAAGAAAATCCCGTACAATCCCTACCCAGAAATTTTCACTTTCATTGAATTCTTTTATTTTAGCCTTTATATGCATTTACATGAATCCTATATCTGAATAAAGTATAAATGTTTGCCTGCTTGACAATGTACCGAGGAAAATCTTATCTCATTTCACAGATATAAGTTCTGGTTATGGAGACTGGTGATATAATCCAGATTTTTGCACAATCTGGATTCCAGGTTGACCCGCAAGCGCTGGATATTTTACGAAGCGGATCGCCTGAACTGATAAATAATATATTAAGATCAATAGATAGTTCGGTCCTTGTAGTGGGAAAAGAGCATATAAGGCAGGATAAAATCGAAGAACCGGCAAGAACCCCGGACATTGTAAAACCTCTAAAAAGCAAAACCATTCAAAGCCATGTTACAGTGCTTTCAGACATAACGAACCAATCAACCTGTATCGGGGAATACGTCGATTTCGTGCAGTATTTCAGAGATCGCTACAGTTTGCTGGGCGACCTGTTGAGAAAAAGAGTAAGTGCAAGACCGATTGAAAGCCTAAAAAAAAGAAACATGGATGGAAGGGAGGAACTCTCTATCATCGGCATGGTACTGGATATAAGGACAACCGCCAAAGGGCATAAACTGATAGAGGTAGAAGATCCATCGGGAACTATACCTGTCCTGATCCACAAGGAAAAGGATAAGGAGCTTTTTAAACTGGCCGGATGTATTCTCCAGGATGAGGTAGTGGGAGTGACGGGCACGCTGTCCAGCGATGGCGGTCTTATGTTCGCAAACAGGATAATCTGGCCTGATATTCCAGGCACTTTTAAAACTACATTGGACGGGAAAAAAGAAGGAAAGGCCGTGTTCATATCAGATATCCATGTAGGCAGCAAGACTTTTCTTGAAGACGCCTGGCTAAAATTCGTTGACTGGCTCGGGGATGATATCAGTTATCTTGTTATCGCAGGGGATGTGGTGGACGGGATAGGGGTGTTCCCAAACCAGGACAAGGAGCTTGCGATTCTGGATATTTACGAACAATATGAAAAGGCGGCCGGGTACCTTAACGCAGTGCCGGGTCATATTAAAATTATCATATCACCGGGAAATCACGATGCTGTGAGGCAGGCCGAACCGCAGCCGCGCTTCCCTGAAAGAATAACCAGGATGTTCAGGAACGACATAACATTTGTAGGAAACCCGGCCCTCGTGGAAATAGGCGGTGCAAAGGTACTTATTTACCACGGAAGGTCGATGGACGATATTATTGCAAGTATCCCTGGTTTTTCTTACAACGACCCGACAAGGCCAATGCATGAGATGCTAAAGCTGCGGCATCTTTCACCCATATATGGTGGCAGGGTATCTATTGCGCCTGAAAAAAAGGATCATTTTGTGATTGACCCGATACCTGACATCCTTCACTGCGGACACGTCCATACAGTCGGGGTTTCACGTTATAAAGATGTATTAGCCATCAATAGCGGCACATGGCAGAGCCAGACGGAGTTCCAGAAAAGAATGAACCTTAAACCCATGCCGGCCAGGGCTACGGTTGTTGATCTTGCAGATATGAAATATACCATCATGCCTTTTAATTAACAATGCTGAAAAATACCTACATCCACATACCCGGAATCGGCCTGACGACAGAGCGGCAGATATGGAAATGTGGAATACAAAACTGGGAAGATTTCCTGGAGAACCATGACATCATAAAGGCAGCAAAAGCCAAAAGGCGACTATTGTTTTGCGGTGTCGAAGAATCAATTGACCAATTATCAGGCGGTAATCACGTTTTTTTTGCAAGGCGGCTTAAGACCGGCGATCACTGGCGGGCATATCGTTATTTTAAGGAAGATACAGCATTCGTTGACATTGAAACCACAGGCCTTTCACCGGGATATGACAGGATAACAATGATCGGCATCTATAATGGAAAAGAGACAAAAACGTTTATCAAAGGAATTGATCTTGACAAGGCGCCGCTTGAGCTTGCAAGGTATAAACAGCTTGTCACCTTTAATGGCGCGCGGTTTGACCTGCCATTTATCGAGCGGGAATTCCCGGGATTCTTCAACCACCTGCACATCGATCTTCTATATCCTTTGAAAAAGATAGGATACAGCGGCGGACTTAAGAAAATCGAGCAACAGCTTGGGATGAATAGGAGCGAGGAGACTGAAGGGATATCGGGATTTGATGCTGTGAGACTATGGAACAGGTACGAAAGGGGGGATGAGGAGTCTCTCGATATCCTGGTAAAGTATAATATGGAAGATGTAGTGAATCTTGAAAAAATTATTGAGATGACCTACTTGAAGATGGTCGAGAGTGAGACAAAGACCGGGTGCGGGCGAAACTGAAATATCTTTTTGTGGAGATCAGGTGGAATTAATAATCAAATTACTGACAGTCTTTTGCCTTGGGGCACTTGAGCTGTGGGTAGCCATCCCGGCAGGAATAGCTCTTAATCTCCATCCTCTTCTGGCAGGTATTACTGCCGGGGCAGGGGCTATAGTTAGCGTAATTATCATATTGATGCCTGGTAAGCGAATAAGAACATGGCTCATGCGGAATAGGAAAAATGGAGGAATGAAGCACAGTCGGTTATACATCATCTGGGCGCGCTATGGAGCGGCAGGACTGGGATTGTTGTCGCCTATTCTTACCGGCGCTCCCCTTGGCACTGCTCTTGGCGTTGCGCTGGGTGTCCCCGCAGGCCGCCTGCTTCTATGGATGAGTCTTGGTATCGTTGTCTGGAGTCTCTTGCTGTCGTTTGCTGCCATTCTTGGGTTGGCAGGAATGGGGGCACTGGGAAATTAAAAAAGTATGTTTGTAAATTGGGTTCAAAAATTATAGATTATATTTATATTGTTCAACACAATAAGAAAATAGACGAAATTCAGGAAAAAAATCAGGAAAACAAGGTTCAGGCCCGATATGACCGCTATCGAGATCGTCCAGCCATTCGAATCTGATAATAAATGCATAGTGCTTCTCCATTGCGTTTTTATCGTATAACCCAGCATAACAACTACAAGGATTTTTAAAGCCGACGGCAAAAACATCCCGAATAACTCAAAAAGATAGGCTGTTCTTTCATTGGCTTCATAGGCATTGAAATATTTTATTCCGATATAAGTGCTGATAATGTCAAGCATGTTCAATAGGATAAGTAAATAAAAACCATATTTTATTGTCTTTTTATAGGTCGGTAAGATATTCTCAAACATTCTGGTTAATCCTATCTTTGAATTTTTTGTCGCAATCTATCCTTTCCGAGAAAGCTTGCCCATATACCAGAACGTCTCGTAATTATTTAAAGCTTTCTAAATTATTCTATACAGTTCATTATAATCATAATAATAAAGTACAGCCTAATAGCAGGTTCAACTCAATCGGAACACTTCTCTCCTAAAAAAACAGTTCAGGCGCGCTTTCAGGTCAAATCAAGTCTTTGCTCTCGGTATCCTGAATATCTGGAATCCAAGTATATTTTTTATTAATTTGAAGGGTTTTTCAAGCCGCAATCTGAATCTTAAAAAAGGAACAATGATACTCTCAAAGAAAAGAACCAGCCTGCTCTCAAAAAACCTGATGTACAGAAATGTGATCAAAAAAGGTATAACGAAAATAAAGAGCAATGCAAATGCATCATCCGGGGTAGCGTAAAACCAATCAGGATATGTTTCCTTAAAGCTTTGAACGTCAAACATCAATAAGATTATAGTTTTTATACTTATAAATAATTATTCTATCTTATGAGAATACTTGTCGCTGAATACGCTGTTGGGTCAGGAATACCTGAATTCATGCTTGAAGGAAAGGCAATGCTGGGCACTCTTGCCAGGAGTTTTGTTTCTTGCGGCCATGAGGTTTTTTATCCGACAGGAGGCATGCGGGTTGATGCGGGAGAGGCGATTATTACTGAAAATTTCGAAAAATCAATAGCTGAGTTATCAAAAAAGTCTGACGCAGGACTGGTCATTGCACCTGATGAATTTCTTTCTGACCTCACAACCATTGTGGAAGAAAATACTGCAAATCTTGGATGCCCCCAGGATTCCATCCGTCTCTGCGCCGATAAACTCGAATGCACGAGGGCCCTTCTTCGGGGAAAGATCCCGGTCCCGGAAACCATAGGTAAAGGAAAATATGATGGCGACTACGTGATAAAACCCAGATACGGATGCGCTTCAGAGGGAATTCATAAAAGCAAAAGCGGCACTTTAAGAGAAGGATTCATAGCTACCCGTTTTATTCCCGGTGAACACCTCAGTGTAAGCCTGGTGACAGGAAAAACACAACTGCCGCTTACGGTCAACAGGCAATTGATAGAAATCAATGAGAAAATTTCATATAAAGGTGGTGTAGTACCGTATTTTTGCGAAAGGAACAGGGAGATTATTGAAACAGCTAAAAAAACAGCAAAGCTCCTGGGATGCAGGGGATATGCGGGCGTGGATATAGTGCTCGGGGATAAACCGTACGTTGTGGATGTCAATCCGAGGCCTACTACATCCATCATAGGGATATCAAGGGTGCTTGGGACAGAAATTGCAGACCTGATACTCAGGTCAAAATTCGGGGAACTTCCAGAGAAAGTTGAAGTGAATGGCAGTTTTATATTTACAAAAGAGGAGTTACTTAGGTTTTAAAGAGAGCCATAAATAAAAGCCTCCAAGTAATGTATTTAACCAGTAGTTCACGAGCCTGTAGAGCCACGTTGCAACAATTGCGATCTCGGCGGGTACGCCGCTGAATATGAATAATGCCGCCATGGTACCATCCACGATACCAAGGCCGCCTGGAAGAAACAGGGGAAGCCACCCGCTCATCATTGAAATAGTATAAGTGATGATAAGTACGCTGATATGGATATGTGTCTCTCCCAGGGAAAGAAATACGGCATATATCGCAAGAATGTCAAAAATCCACCCGAGGAATGAAAACAATGTGGCTTTTACAAGACCATGTTTATTATCATGTATATTTTTTAGACCACCGTGGAATGAATTGATGGATTCCTGCACTGCATCTGCATACGCCTGTTGGTCAAATCCTTTTTTTACCAATCCTATGAACGGAGCAAGGAACCTGATGGAGGAATTTACAAATGAAGAGAGTTTATCTTTCCTTATATAGAAATAGATGATGAGGCCAAAGAGGCTAAAGGCAAGTCCGATAGAGAATGCGATGGCCAGTAATTCCGCGGTCCCGAGCTTGATTTCAGGTTTTGAAAACAGGAGCGCTACGCCAAGGCCGCCTATGACCAGGAAAGGGAACATGTTCAGCATCCTCTGCGAGACAACGCCTGCAAAACATTCGGCTTTGCTTGTGCCAGTCTCTTTTCCAAGGAGCATGGCCTTTACAGGTTCGCCGCCGGTCCCGAATGTGGGTGTGATATTGTTGATGAAACCACCGGCCATGAAAAACGTGAATAATTTATAAAGACTGATATTGGCCGGGATAAGGTATTTCCATGTTATTGTGAAAACAAGGATATTTAGAAAATTGAACAGGATTACCAGCAAAAAAAACAGCTTGTTGGCGTTTTCTATCAATAAAAGGAACTTCTCAAACCCTATCTCCTTTGTGAATGACACAAAGATTATAGCTCCAATAACGACCACAAAAAAAATATTTCTTGCTTTGAACCGTTCCATGAAATCCTACTGATAGTAGCGCTCACAGTAAATAAAATTGCTGGTAGATTGCAGTCAAATGATTTAAATAGCTAAAAGTAATATCATCTATTGCCTTTAAGGAATTATGAACTTTGGAGGCAGAGGGTATAAAATGTCATCAGTGAGCGAAGATGCCATGTTCAAGGCATTATTGAAAAACAAACCTGAACCAAAACCGCAGGTGGCGCAGAAGACTGAAATCCAGGTCAGGAGGGAAAACACTCCAAAACCCGGAAGCGAAGATGCCATGTATAAAGCTCTCCTGAACAGGCCGCAGAAACAGCAGGTCATACAGAAACCGCAGGTTAAAGAAAGTGCTCCTGTGGCCCAGGTAATTGCGGAGCCGAAAATGGAGGTTCCCGTGATCGAGACAAGAGTTGCCCAGAGTGTGAAACCTGCCGAGACCGAGGCGATCGTGGAATCAATAAAGGGCCTTAATGCAAGCGTGAACCTGGTGCACGGGCTTTTAAAGACCGTGATAATCCCTGTGCTTGTTTTGATCCTTCTTATCGGGGTCGGGATACTCATTAAAGCAAAATAGGAAAAATATGGAAGAAGTAAAACCACAGACTGAAAAAGATAAAGTCCTTGCAGATCTTGAACGCATGCTTGAGGGCTTATCAGAGAACTCGAAACAGCCCATACTTGAGCTGATCAGGAAAAGAAAAGTGGAACTTGGCCTCCTGAGCTCGGATCTGCCGAATGCGGGATATAAATTGAGAAAACGCAGAACTCAGCCAAAACCGGCGCATGGGACAGATAAAATCAATCGTGAAGCAGGTAAGGATTCCCTCCGTAAAATTGCCCTGGGCGTGGGCAGGGTTTCGGAAACCAGGGAAACAAAGCCGCAGGATATTGACGTAAAAGATGAGCCTCTTAAAAAAGATAAAAAGACACTGGAAGAGGCGGACTCATATAAATATTGAATATTTTTTAAATAAAGGTCTTAAAGCAAAGGCTTATTACGTTTAATTCAGATTGCAGGGAGCATTATGATCTCCAGAAAAGACCTTGAGCACATAGGTTGGCTTGCGCGCATTGAATTAAGCGAGGAAGACAAGGATAAATACACGCCCAAGCTCAATTCTGTTCTTGATTATTTCGGTGAGCTTGATAAAGCGGATACTGAAGGCGTTTCTCCCACATATCACGTCCTTTTGATGAGCAACGTTTTCAGGGAGGATGCGCCGGTAAAATCACTATCCCAGGAAGAAGCGCTTTCAAATGCCCCCAGGAAGCAGGACGGGTTCTTCAAGGCGCCAAGGATGATGTAAATGGCAACGATCAACGAACTTAGAGAGAGAATCCATGCCGGGTCCTCAGAGGAAATAGTTGCCGCGTACATTGAGAAAATCGAGTCAGGCAGATTGAACTCTTTTATCACGCTGGCTAAAGAGAGTGCGCTTTCAAGGGCAAAGGAAATCGATGTTGAGGGACATGAAGGGCAATTATCAGGAATTCCAGTTGCGATAAAGGATAATATTTCCACAAAAGGCATCATGACCACATGCGCTTCAAAGATCCTGACAGGCTATGTCCCGCCTTATGACGCCCATGTTATCGAGAGGTTAAAAGATGCCGGCGCTGTGATAATCGGAAAGACCAATATGGACGAGTTCGCAATGGGCACATCTACAGAGACAAGTTTCTATGGCCCGACAAAAAACCCCTGGGATATGTCCAGGGTGCCTGGCGGTTCATCAGGCGGAAGCGCAGCGGCTGTTGCAGGGGGGGAAGCACCTCTTGCACTGGGTTCGGACACCGGCGGTTCTGTCCGCTGTCCTGCTTCGTTCTGCGGCGTTGTGGGATTAAAGCCCACGTATGGTGCAGTATCACGCTTTGGCCTTGTCGCTTATGCCAACTCGCTTGACCAGATCGGGCCTTTTGGCACGAGCGTTCGCGATACTGCAGTAATTTTTGATGTAATCGCAGGATATGACCCGCGGGATTCCACATCGGTCAGGACAGAAACAAATTATTCATCGGCCCTTGAAAACAATGTAAAAG
>CABMIH010000026.1 GCA_902386205.1 uncultured archaeon
AATGAGCTATGAAGGATTTATTGCAGGGTCAAGGCAAGTGTATATTCCTGCCATAAACTTCTCCCAGACGAATACCTATACACCGATCCAGGTTCAGAACATCGGTACTGCAAGTGCCAGCGTGAATGTGAACTTTTACGATTCAAATGGCGTTCCTGTCCAGACACAGACTGGAATAATACCTCCGAACACCGCATCCGTGTTCTGGCCTCCCGCTGCATCGACATCTTATGGATCTGCGGTTATCGAGTCCACACAGGATGTCATAGCGATCGTCAACGAGATGATAAACAACAATAATTGGGCTATGAGCTACGATGGTTTCGCGACAGGCTCAAGCCAGGTATCTATCCCCTGGATAGCTTATGGCAATTCAGGCTGGAATACCCCGGTGTATGTCCAGAATACAGGGACTGTGAGCGCGAATGTTGCAGTATCGTTCTATGACCAGAACGGTGCGCCTGTAGAGACCAGGAATGCAGTTATCCCTGCGAACACGTCACAGATATTCGTCCCGGCGGCTGCTGCGCCTACAACTGGTGGTTCGGCTGTGGTTGTTTCAAGCCAGCCTGTGGCGGCTGTGGTTAGTGAGATCAACGCGGCATCAACAGTGGCGATGGGATATAACGGGGGGTTGGGATAAGAGTCAATGATCAAGTTATCAAATAATCGCAAATGGATTTTTAACGATCTTATTGGGACCGGACTTTGCCAATTTCCGAAAAAAATACCGGGGTGTAGTCTCAAATTTCCTTGAAAATGAATGTAATTTATGTTAAAGGCGTAATTTAAGGTTTATTTGCGATAATCTTATTATCTATAATGTGTATGTAGCCGTCAATGCCAAGGTGGCGGAACGGCTACGCAATCGCCTGCAGAGCGATTCCATTCCGGTTCGAATCCGGACCTTGGCTTTTTACATCTTTTTTTGGCAGCTTGAATTATTATTCTCTGGATATGCCTCAGCCCTTTCCCATATGGCAAAGAATTTCTTCCTGAGCTCTTCTGCAAGCTTTGTATCTCTTATGTTGACCACGGCAAAAAGCTCATCCGGGGCCAGCGGGTTCAGCATCTGGAGGAGAACGCTTTCCCTGTCTATTATATGAAATGGTGTTGCAGGTGTTGCAGCAAGCCTGCAATTGAATTCATTACCCATGTGTTCGAGAAGTCTTTTAATTGCAGAAAAATCCTCAACTACGCTGAAATCCACATCTTTGTTAAGAATTACTTTGATATCTGTCCCGTTGTTAAGCGCTTCATGGATCGAGCTAATAATTCCAGGATATTTTTCTATATTCAATTTCTTCTTTAGCCTTTCCGAAGCCGTGCGGGAAGCCATGAAAAACAGTATTTCCTTCCGGGCGCCCAGTATGCACTCCTGTAAAAGCTCTTCGGATTTATCCCCTATGGCAACTGTCCAGAAGGGCTTTGAAGACGTAGTTGTTTTAACACCTGAAAGCTCTGAAACAAGATCATTTGCAAGCGCTTCCATTTCCGCGCCAGTACGTTCTAGTTCTTCATGTTTATTTTTCATAAGCCGCTGAAGTGCAGTGGAAGGTTCAACGCACGCGTATCTTCTCGGGCGCGTTTCCTGTGCCCGGGCCAGGCGGTATTCCTCAAGGTTTGAAAGCACACTATATATCCGCCCCATTGGTATCCTGGCCTTGCTGGCTATCTCGTCTGCTTCGGAATCACCAAGTTCAAGGAGAGCGATATATGCCTGCGCTTCATACCCTGTAAGCCCGAGTTTTTTCAGTTTTTCGATCACGTGGAATAATTTTTCACCAAGATATTTAAAGCTTTTGAATTAAACCACTTTTGAGTTGTTTAAAGTGCAAAGCTTTAATACCCACATTAACAATAGAGTCAACTCCGGGACAAAATGCCAGACTTCCTTGAAACAAACCTGAAAAGACTTGCCGCGATACAGAGAAAACATACAAAATTACTTGCAGTACTGATAGTTCTCATAACTATTTTCCTTGGCATCGGGCTCAAGGACCTGACCATAAATTCGGATATCAGGAAAGAGATGCCAATAGAGTTGCCTATATTCAAACTCAATGACGAGATAGCCGATAAATTCGGCGGGGAGGATACGGTAGTCATTGCTGTAAAGCTTGATGATTCGGTAGATTCCAGGAATGCTGTCAGGGATATTCGTGATCCCCGTGTGATAAAGTCCCTGATGCTGCTGGAAGATAACCTGCAGGCTGAAGCAAGTATCAGCGCTATTGCTTCACCAGCCAGTTTTTTTAAGGGTAATAATACAATCACCGACGAGGAGATTTCCCAAACGCTGCGTACTCCCCAGGCAGAAGCCTTTTTCAGCCGCGATTACAGGATGACGCTAATGTACATTACAGCAGATATAGGCACAGGAGAAGAAAAAATCAAGGAGTTCAACAGGCTTATCCAGCAGCAGATCGATTACACACCTAAACCCACGGGTGTAAAATTCAGCATAACAGGCGCACCACTCCTGCGGACGACAATTTTTGACCTCCTTGAAAGGGACGCGGTTTTTACACTTACGGTTTCTTCTATCCTTATATTAATTCTCCTTTTCATAATGCAGCGATCCTTTTCCCAGGGGTTTCTTGTATTTATTCCCCTCTCTCTCGGGCTTATATGGACAATGGGTACCCTGGGCTGGCTCGGGATATCTCTTTCAGTTGCCACGGTTGGCTTAAGCTCGATGATTATGGGTTTAGGCGTGGAGTACGGAGTATTCGTTGTAAGCAGGTACCATGAAGAGCGCGGGAAAAAGGTAAGCCAGCTTGAGTCTATAAAGACAACGGTGCATGGGATCGGCACAGCCGTCATTGGATCAGGACTGACCACCATCGTGGGTTTCGGGGTGCTTTCGTTCACTTCGATGCCGATGATCCAGCATTTTGGCCAGACTCTGGCACTGGGAATAGCATACTGCCTCCTTGCAGCGCTTTTTGCCAATCCGGTATTGATACTCCTCGAAGAGGACTATGAGTACTGGAATACACACAGGAAACTCGGAAAACTCACGGCAAAAAAAGAAGAACATGTCCAGAGGGGAAGGTAATATGATAAATAGAGTTATACGGAGATATTCAGTTTTTGTTACCCGCAGGCCATTTATAGTATTGATAATTGTTCTTCTGGTTACTGCACTTGCAATCATAATGGCGAGCACTATCCAGACAGAAGAGACCCAAGACAAGGATTTCCTCCCGCGGGATGTCGAAGTAATGAATACGCTGTTCGCAATAGAAGATGAATTTGGAAGCACAAATATTGTGTATCTTGTTGTTGAGACCGATTCACAGAACGTCGGCTCTGATGAAGTATCGGATTTAAGGGATCCGAGGGTTATACGATACATGAATCAGCTTTCTGATATAGCTTTGCGCACTCAGGATGTCATAGAGGTTTCAAGCCCGGCGTCGGTCCTGAAAAATATCAATGGCGGCAAACTACCACAATCGGCAAGGGAGGTTAATGAGCTTACTTATAAAAACGGGCTTCTCAGGAGCTATATGAGTAAAGATTACACCCTTGCCCTTGTAAGAATAAGAACATCAGATGATGTTGACCTGCGTAACCTTGAGGAAGAACTAAGTAAAATACTAACACAGGTGCCCAAACCTCCGGGGATAAAGGCAAGCCTTGGGGGCAGTGTAATGGAAAGCATGGTGATGGAAAAATCCATCGGACCCGATATGGCAAAAACCTCCATTTACTCGCTTGTGGGGATACTGATAATCATACTTATGCTGTTCCGGTCGATCAAATATGGGTTCACCCCAATGACGACAATAATAGTCGGCAGCATCTGGGCAATGGGTTATGTCGGGCTGATAGGGATGGGATTGACTTCCATGACTTCGGGTGTTTTATCTATGATAATGGGCATAGGTATAGACTTCGGTATCCAGGTCACTACCAGGTACAGGCTTGAGCTTCCCGGCAAATCCCCGGAAGAGGCAATGGCGGTCTCGCTTGATAATGTAATAATTCCCATGTCAACAACTACGGTTGCGGCTCTGATAGGTTTTGGGGCGATGTCGCTTGGAAAACTGACCTTCTTGGGCGATATGGGAAAAATAATGGGCTACGGTGTAGTGGCGAGCATGCTGGCCGCCATCACAGTTGTTCCAGCACTTTTAGTCATATTTGATAAAATGAATATAAAAAATATGTATAAAAATTTAATGAACAGATTTGAGGTGTGAATAAAGAATATGAGAAACAGATTATTTCCAATCATGGGCATACTGATAGTCCTTTTATCAGCCGCGTATCCGACAATGGGTGTTCCTATTACAGGGGCGACAGGGAGCAAGGTGCAAATGAACTTCATGTACCAGGACCCTGATCCTGCCGAAGCGGGAAAGTACATCGACCTTAGATGGCAGATAGTAAACACTATGGGAGGGACATTAGATAACCTGAGATTCCGCCTTGATGCAGGGTATCCGTTCTTATATGAGGCCGGCGACAGCCCGGATAAATATCTGGGAACATCGGCAGGAACGAACGATAAAGAGGTTTATTATGTCCTTCATTACAAACTCAAAGTAGCAGATAGTGCTCTTAAAGGAACATACAATGTAACACTCGGATGGACAACAGGCGAAGGATGGACAAAGAAAGACTTCCCGGTTTATATCGACCCCCAGAAATCCGATTTTGTTGTTGGGGCGCTTGAGACTTCCCCTGAGAAGCTGATAGCAGATACAGATGAAGCAAAGCTGTCGGTCAATATAGAAAATATTGGAAAAGGAAATGCTGAGAATGTCAAAGTCAAACTTCTACTGCCATCAGGATTTAAGCCGACATACAGTTATTCAGACGAGGACAGCCTTGGCATAATTGAAAAAGGCGGCAGTAAAAAAGCAACTTTCTATGTGGATACCGACGAGAACGTGACAGATGGGGAATATGATGCAAAACTTGACATCACCTACAGGGATGAAAACGATGAGACAAATCAGTACAGGACAAAAACACTTGACCTGAATATCCCCATCAAGCCGGCCCCGCATCTTGTAGTGGAATCAGTTTCATCCACTCCTGCAAACCTTGTGCCCGGGAGCAAGGCGGATATCCTTGTCAAGGTCAGGAACAACGGCAATGAGAAAGCGGAAACTGTGTCTTTGCGTGTGTTCAAGGATTCATCGCAACCTTTTGAATTCAGCGAAAAATCCGACTTCATAGGAAAACTGGAGCCAGGTGAAAGCGGCGATGCCGTAATAAGATTGACGGTTGACCAATCAGCGGCCGCAAAGAAGTACCTTCTGGATGTTGAATTAAGGGGTATCGACCAGAAAGAGAACGTTGTAATATTCAGCAGGACAGTACCGTTAACAGTGGTCGCAGAAACAGGGTCGCCCCTTAAGAATGTCGGCTTGCTGGGCGGATTCGTCGCCGTGCTTGGTGCGATTGGAGTTGCGTATTATTTGAGGGGCAGAAAAAAATTATAATAATTGAATCTGTCATATTTGATGCAAGAATATATATCCATGCATAGAAACACAGGGTACCTGACAACTATAACAAAAATATAATTATCTGTCCGTAGCCAGTACCCAATGAATTATGCACCTTCCAGACCCATACAACATCATTTATAAAGGCATATACGCCGTTGCAGACAAAAAAAATGAACTTGTGGAATTAATGGAACATTCCAACTGCTTCGGTGGTTCAGCCTGGGCGCTTTACCATTATTCCAAAAGTCCGCTTGTTATCAAAAGCCGGGCCGTTGGAGACATGATGCGCTATCTTGTCAGGACCGGGAACTCAAATCTTGCTCTCCAGTCCTCGGTGGCCGCTGCGGGTATTGAATCTGTCATCGTGAATGGTAATGAGATCGAGATAACATACAGCGGCCTCGGTGGGGGCGGCGTCGGCGCAACGACATGCAGGGCTTATGCAAGCGGGGTTCTCCGCTGCCGGATCTCGGAATCGGGCGGAGGAAAACGCGCAAGTGGCACCATCGTCGTCCCGAGGAGGGAACGGGTACTTGTGGGAATAGACAACACCGACTCGAAAGAGGTGGGGGCAACGTGGACCCTTGCCCACAATATTGCAGATGCCGTAGATACCATCGAACACAAATATATCTCACATACGCTTGTCCAGCTCTATCCGGTCCCGGACAAGACCCAGAACTGCGTGGCGACCGTGCTTGAATTTGCATGCATCGAAGGTGCCAGGAACGAATTGCTTGGAAAAATAAAAGAAGGGCTTCTTGAATATAGTGTGTCACCCGATACCGGAATGGTGGCATTATCAGATTTTGATGCTTCGGAGCTTATGGAATACAGCAGGCTTTGCAGGAGCAGGATGATAACAAAGGAGCTTACCATGAAAACCGCGAAGGAGAATGATGTCGAGATATGCATCGGCGGCAAAGGCATAATCGGCGCCCTCGCAGCACTTCCCTGGTTCTCGCGGAACTCCGAATCGGTGGCCATATGAAAAACTTCATGACGGGGCTGGACGCTGTGGTTTTTGGCCTTCTTGACAGCGGCGTAAAAATCGTGACAGGCGTCCCGGGTTTTCCGATAACAGAGGTGATGGATGCCCTTCCTGGAAAAATAAAGCATGAATGGTCAGTCAATGAAAAAGTGGCACTTGAGGTAGCGCTCGGTTCCTCGGTATGCGGTGAACGAAGCGCCGTCATAACAAAACACGTGGGGATGAATATCCTTGCAGACCCGCTTGTAAGTTCTGCAACGCATACCATAGGCGCAGGCGTGGTGATAATTGCCGGAGACGACCCCGGTGTCCAGAAATCCCAGAACGAACAGGATTCAAGATACTTCGGCCTTGTGGCTGAAGTCCCGGTTTTTGACCCCTCAAAGCCGGATACCGCATATCGTTGCATCAAAGAGGCGTTCCTTCTATCAGAAGGAACTAGCACCCCTGTAATAATCAGGGTCACTGACAGGCTCCTGAAAAGCAAGAGTGAAATTATACGAAAATCCGCAACAGGATCCGGGATACCTGATTTTGACAGGAAAATATGGCTTCTCACAATGCTTGGCAAACACCAGCGTTTCCACAAGTATTCTTTCCCGAAAATGTGCGAATATTCTGAAAAATCAAATTTAAATTCATATATAAAAAGAGGGGATATAGGGATAATTTCATCCGGTTATCCTTCATCTTTAGTGGAATCTGTTATAAATGACAATATCTCCCACATTTCCCTGCAAATCATTAATCCACTGCCAAAGGAACTTGTGGACAGCTTCATAAATAACCATGTACGGGTTCTCGTCGTGGAGGAAACCGAACCTGTTATTGAAAGACAGCTTACAAAAAGGGTGCTTGGAAAACTGACGGGCCACTTGCCTTTCGGGATTATCGAAGTGAAAGATATCATGGAAGCTATCGAAAAAATAAATGATGACAAAGTCGAGTCCAATGTAATACCCCAGCAAATCAAAGAAAGAGGGGCCCGACCCCTGTGCAAGGATTGCCCTTATCTGCCTCTTTATGATGCGATCAAAGAATTGGATGTACCGGTTGCAGGCGATGTGGGATGTTCCATACTTGCCTCATCGCCCCCCTTATCCGTTATTGATGCCGCTTTCTCACTTGGATCATCTGTCGGTACAGCATCAGGGTTTAACAGGAAAGGGATAGCGATAATAGGAGATTTTGGCCTCGCACATTCTGGAATTGCAGGAATTATCAATGCAGTCCATAATAAACATGATCTGCTTGTAATCGTATTGCAAAATGAAGTGTCGGCTATGACAGGGGGGCAGGCGGTGCCTGATCTGACAGAACTCATAAGTTTTTACGTCAAAGATACGACGTTAATAGACCCGCAGGCCGACAATTTAAAAGATTTACTGGATATGAAACTTAAAACAAATGGTGTTTCTGTGATTCTGGCACGGGCACGATGTCCACAGTTTTAACGCCATTATAATATTTCAACGCCATTGTAATTTTAGATATGGTTTAAAATATATACTAGTTCAGCCATTTATAATCTACCAGATACTAAGGCAGGTTGGGGACATGAAAAACGTAATTCTATTTTTGATCAGTGATAGTTGAGATGGTTGATATTTGTACAAAATTTTATATGTTACCCCTTATATGGTTTTTTTTCTTTCAGATATCTTTTCTATCATTTCCTAAAAAGATATATATATATCAAAGTATGCATATCACTGGTGGCCACATTGGGAACTCAAAGTGACATGGTAGTAATAAGTTGGAGTTATTAAAATTAGCTATAAACGAGTACAATATGACAAATACGGAAATCATTCTTGATATCGGCGGGATGTTATTATTTCTAATAGTTCTGACCCTGCTTGTTAAGCCTTTAGGGACTTACATGACAAATGTATTCCAGAGCAAGCGTACTTTTTTAAGTCCCATTCTGATGCCTCTTGAGAATCTGGTTTACAAAGCTGCATGTATAAAGCAAGATGAAGAGATGGACTGGAAAGATTATGCAAAAGCAATGCTCTTATTTAACTGTCTGGGATTAATCGTTTTGTTCTTAATACTGCTGTTACAGGGCATCCTTCCTCTTAATCCTCAGGGGTTCCCGGGATTTTCTCTTGATCTTGCATTCAATACAGCCGTAAGTTTTGTTACAAATACCAACTGGCAGGCATATAGTGGTGAATCGGCAGTGAGTTACCTTACACAGATGTCAGGACTGGCAGTTCAGAACTTTCTTTCCGCTGCCACAGGTATGTGTATCGCGGTCGCTTTGATTCGCGGCTTTACCAGACATACTTCCCAGACAATTGGAAACTTCTGGCAGGATATGACTAAAAGTGTATTATACATTCTCCTGCCCATTTCTATCATAGCAGCCCTGCTACTGATCTCTCAGGGAGTTATCCAGAATTTAGATCCTTATACAAATAGTTCGTTACTCCAACCCATCCAAACATCGGATGGGCAAAGCATTAAAAATCAAACGCTTCCCATGGGACCGGTCGCATCACAGGAAGCAATAAAAGAGTTTGGGACGAACGGTGGCGGTTTCTTTAATGTCAACTCAGCGCATCCTTTTGAAAATCCCACTCCGTTAACTAATTTTCTGGAAATACTTCTTATTCTTCTTATCCCTTTTTCTCTTACTTACACATTCGGGCGCTTCACAGGCAATACCAGGCAGGGATGGGCTTTATTTACGACGATAATGATGTTGTTCATAATATTCCTCGGAGTGATGTACTTGTCTGAGTATAATGGCAACCCTCTTGTGCAGCCTGGTGTCAACGGTTCTTATATGGAAGGCAAAGAGGTCAGGTTCGGGATCGGCGGCTCGGTTCTCTTTGCCGTCAGCACAACAGCCACCTCCTCAGGTGCTGTGAACACAATGCACGACTCATTAACGCCAATTGGCGGAATGGTCGCGATGCTGCTTATATTGTTGGGAGAAGTTATTCCAGGTGGTGTGGGGTCGGGACTCTATACTATTCTTGCCTTTGCGATTATTGCGGTCTTCATTGCAGGTCTTATGATAGGCAGGACGCCGGAATATCTTGGCAAAAAAATAGAGGTCTTTGAGATGCGGATGTCAGTGTTAATTGTCCTCACCTCAGGCATTCTGGTCCTCCTTTTTGTTGCAGTTGCACTGGTGACATATTCGGGAATTTCCTCGATTTTGAATCCCGGCCCTCACGGTTTGAGTGAAATACTCTATGCTTTTGCCTCTGTATCCAATAACAACGGCAGTGCTTTTGCAGGACTTAATGCCAATACTCTTTTTTATAATCTATTGACAGCCATTGCAATGCTTGTCGGCAGATTTGTTCCGGCTATAGCTGCGCTTGCCATGGCAGGGTCTCTTGCGAAGAAAAAATATATCCCGCCGGGCATTGGTACGCTTCCAACGCATCAGATTACATTCGTCTTATGGCTTGCCGTTGTTATTCTGATTGTCGGAGCCCTGACGTTCTTTCCCGCCCTGTCGCTGGGACCGATTGTAGAGCATATGATCATGCATGCAGGTCATTAATATGGGCGATATTAAAACAAAAGAAACGACGATCTTTGAACCTGAACTCTTACGCCAGGCTTTACTGGAATCGTTAAAAAAGCTTAACCCCCTCAGTATCTGGCGAAATCCTGTCATGTTCCTCGTAGAAATCGGAAGTATTATTACAACTGTCAGTTTCTTTGCGGGCTTATTTTTTAGATCTGGTGAACCTTCCTGGTTCACAGGAGCTGTATCCTTATGGCTCTGGCTGACAGTGATTTTTTCAACCTTTGCAGAGTCGCTCGCAGAAGGGCGGGGAAAGGCACGCGCCGAGTCGCTTCGTAAAACACGCACAGAAGTAATGGCAAAAAGGCTCGACGATCCGGGGTCAAAGGAAAAATACGAGCTTATCTCTTCTGCAAATCTCCATAAAGGGGATTTCGTCCTCGTAGAAGCAGGGGAGATGATTCCCGGCGATGGTGAAGTGGTTGAAGGCGCAGCCCTCGTGAACGAATCATCCGTCACAGGTGAGTCGGCTCCAGTCGTCCGGGAATCAGGCGGAGACAGAAGTGCTGTAACGGGTGGGACAAAAGTAATTTCTAACCAGGTCATCGTGCGCATAACAGCGAATCCGGGTGAGGCATTCCTGGACAGGATGATTGCCATGGTGGAAGGTGCAAAGCGCCGTAAAACTCCGAACGAGATCGCACTGGAAGTATTGCTGATATCGTTAACAGCGGTCTTTCTGCTTGTGGTCATCAATTTCAGTTCTCTATCCATATACAGCGTAAAATCTGCCGGGCAGGGTATGCCCGCCTCGATTACAGTGCTTATAGCACTTTTTGTTTGTCTGGCACCGACAACAATTGCAGCGCTCCTGCCTGCTATCGGGATTGCGGGCATGGACAGGCTCTTTGCGAAAAATGTGATAGCCCTTTCGGGGAGAGCCATTGAAGCGTCTGGAGATGTAGATATCCTTCTCCTTGATAAAACAGGAACAATTACCCTGGGCGACAGACAGGCAGTGGAATTTATCCCGGTGAGCGGACGTTCTGAACAGGAAGTTGCCAATGCAGCACTATTTGCATCCCTGACGGATGAGACGCCTGAAGGAAGAAGTGTAGTCGTACTTGCAAAAAAGAAATACCAGATGCGTTTGACGGCCCTTCCCCACAGTGCAAAATCAATTCCATTTACCGCCCAGACACGCATGAGCGGAGTTGATATAGACGGGGAATCGTACCGAAAAGGCGCCTCTTCTGCGATCACGGAGTATGTTAAAAGCAAAGGAGGAAATGCACCCTCCGAGCTTGAACAGAATGTGAAAAGTATCGCAAAATCGGGCGGAACGCCTCTTGTTGTCTGCCATAATGCTCAAATCCTGGGAGTGATACATCTCAAGGACATTCTAAAAGGCGGCATCCGCGACCGATTTATCCAGTTGCGGAAAATGGGGATCAAGACTGTTATGATAACAGGCGATAACTATCTTACAGCAGCAGCCATTGCAGCAGAAGCTGGTGTTGATGATTTTCTTTCAGAGGCAAAGCCTGAAGACAAGCTTCGTTTGATTCGCGATAATCAGCAGCAGGGCCATATGGTAGCGATGACAGGAGACGGCACGAACGATGCACCAGCACTGGCGCAGGCGGATGTGGCCGTGGCAATGAACACAGGAACACAGCCGGCTAGGGAAGCGGCGAATATAATAGACCTGGATAGCAACCCGACAAAGCTAATGGATATCGTTGAGATCGGAAAGCAAATACTGATAACGCGGGGGACCCTGACAACCTTCAGTATTGCCAACGACGTGGCAAAATATTATGCCATCATCCCGGCAGCCATGATATCCATCTATCCTCAACTGGATATTCTCAATATCATGCATCTTGCAAACCCGTACAGTGCTATCCTGTCGGCTGTTATTTTTAATGCCATCATTATCCCTATGCTGATACCCCTTGCATTGAAAGGTGTCAAATATCGCCCGATGCCTGCTGAAAAGCTGTTAATGTACAACCTTCTCATCTATGGACTGGGCGGGATGATAGCGCCGTTTATAGGGATAAAAATTATTGATATTATAATAAGCATGTTTATCTAATTAAGGAGGACAAGTAATGAAATACATAACGACAGCACTAAAACTCTTCGCAATCCTCATGGTACTTGTCGGCATCATCTACCCGGTCGCAGTAACCGCACTGGCGCAGCTATTCTTCCCGAGAGAAGCAGGGGGAAGCCTCCTATACGATTCTGGCGGCAATCTCACAGGTTCGGTTCTGATCGGGCAGCCTTTTTCGGACCCGAAATACTTCTGGCCGCGTCCATCAGCCACTTCGGGTTATCAGTATAATCCTCTGGCTTCCGGAGGCTCAAATCTCGGACCAACGAATAAGGATTTAATAGACCAAATTTCCAATAGAACAGAGCTACTGAAGTCATCAGGTATTCAGGCTCCGGTGCCTTCAGATCTTGTGGAATCTTCAGCAAGCGGTTTAGATCCTCACATCAGTATGCAATCTGCCCTCATACAAATACCCCGTGTTGCTAAAGCACGCAATCTCGACGAGGAAACGTTACGTAAACTGGTGCTTGAACATGTCGAGGAAAGGCAGTTTGGATTTTTAGGGGAGCAACGTATAAATGTCTTAAAATTAAATCTTGCTCTGGACAGCATGAAGTAGAATTTCAATGACAGATACAGAACACAAAAGACCGGAACCTGAATCTCTCCTTGCAATCGCCAAACAGGAAGAAACCGCCAGAAAACGCGGGAAACTGACCATCTATTTTGGGGCTGCACCCGGTGTCGGGAAAACATACTCCATGCTCTCTGACGCCCGGACGCGTAAACAGGAAGGAGTAGATGTTGTAGTTGGTTACTCTGAAACACACGGCAGGGCAGAGACCGAAACACTCCTTGAAGGCCTGGAAACTATTCCCCTCGTCGTTACCGAATATAAAGGCGTACAGCTTGCGGAGATGGATTTGGATGGTATTCTGGCTCGCAGGCCCAGGCTTGTACTTGTTGATGAATTAGCCCATACAAATGCACCCAATTCCCGCCACGTTAAGCGCTATCAGGACGTAGAGGAGCTCCTGAACTCAGGGATTGATGTATATTCAACCCTGAATGTGCAGCATCTTGAAAGTTTAAATGACATCGTCTTCCGTATAACAGGAATTCGTGTCAGTGAAACCATCCCGGACACTTTTTTCCAGTTAGCGGATGAGATTAAACTTGTAGATCTTCCTTTTGAGGAACTGCTTAAAAGATTGAAAGAAGGAAAGGTTTATACAAAGGATATGGCAGAAAATGCTGTCAGGCGTTTCTTTAAGCCCGGGAATTTACTTGCTCTTCGTGAGATGTCACTGCGGCTTGTGGCAGGTAGCGTTGACGAGAAAATGCTTCAGTACATGAGGGCACATGCAATTGCCGGACCCTGGTCTGCTACGGAGCGTATCCTGGTAGGAGTATTAGCCAGCCCTTATGCCGAGCAACTGGTCCGCTCTGCCTTTCGTATAGCCTCTGAGATGAATGCGGAATGGGTTGCACTCTATGTAGAAACTGCCAAGCATGCTCAGTTATCGGATAAAGAACAGGAATGGCTTAAAAATGCCCTGGATATCGCTGAAATGCTGGGTGGACATGTCGTCTGGATCAAAGGGGATAATATTGCAGACGAGATAGCCCGCTATGCGCAGAGCCATAATGTGACAAAGATCGTAATGGGCAAACCCAGGCGTTTTGGATTGTTCCCATCTCTTGCCCGGCAGATCATGGTACGTACAAAAGATATAGATGTTTTCCTTTTTGCAGGCAAAAGCGAACAAAATATACCCAGGAAGAAAATAGCACTGATCAGTCCGCTAGATTATGTCATAGGCGCAGCTGCTGTTATTCTTGGTTCTTTATTCGGTTTTCTTTTAAGAGATATTCTTGGTCAGATTAACTTACTATTTTTAATGCTTCTACCCGTTGTGATCATCGCTATTTTCCTAGGGCGAGGTCCGTCTATCTTTGCAGCAGTCTTAAGCGTTCTCATTTTTGATTATTTCTTCATTCCACCGTATTTCAGCTTTGCTGTTTCAGATGTAAGGTATTTTTTATCTTATCTCATGTTCATTGCATTTGCCTTTGTAATTAGCAATCTTGCATCCAATCTTCACTACAAGGTGCATCAGCTTCAACAAAGCGAGTCCAGAAACACAGCATTATATGAATTAAGCCAGGATCTGGTCACTGCCCGGAGCATTGATCAAGTTTTACACCTGATGATCCGTCATACAAAACAAATTTTCCCATGTGATATGGCTATCTTTCTTCCTGAAAATGGACAAATTTCGGTCGGGGCTTCTACCGACAGGTTTCAGATAAACCCGAAAGAACTCGGTATATCAAACTGGGTCTGGCTCAATGGCGAACCTGCCGGTATGGGTACAGATACGCTCCCCGAAGCTTGGGCATATTATCTTCCCATGAAAACGGCAGATATCGTAAAGGGTGTTGTGGGATTTCATTTCGAAAGTCCTGAGCAGATCCTTACCCCTGAAAATAAGGTTGTACTTGATACCATTGCCAGATTGGGAGCTCTGGCGATCGAAAGGATTGGCGGGAAGGAATGATATAGGTATCTTGTACTTGCGGAATGGATTGATTCACCCCTGCCTCTCATTCAGATTCTGCAACTTCTTCGCAACTAATATGCACCCGCTTTAATAAGAGGCAAACATATCTTTCTTATTTTATAAGGGGAGATAAATTCCAAAGGCGTTTAGAGTGGTTAAAGAACGTCCGGACCGGGATTTGAACCCGGGTCGGGGGCTCGACAGGCCCTCATGATAGGCCGCTACACTATCCGGACATTGGGGTTCGCTTTAATGGTGTTTTTACATTTAAGCCTTTTGTTAATCTTAGCAATGTACTGCAAAATACTCCTGTTTTTCCTCATATCATAGCCTCGAAATATATGTAGTCCTGTACTGTCATGTAAGTTCCCCAAAAATCATATATAGCATGAAAATTACCACTAATCATGGTGGTAAAACGATAATATGCGAGTGCGGAGAAATTATTGAGGGCTGTACATTCAGGGATTACACAAAAACTTCTGCAAATCCGTCAACCCCGACTATCGGACACAAAAAATGCGGGCATATATTCAATTTTATAGATGAAAAAACCCCAAGGAAGTTTTCTTCAAAAATAGAACTTAAAAGTCTTGCTATGAGGTTTGCTTCGAAAAATAACATGGAGTGCGGGGCTATAGAAAAATTCCTTATTGAAGTGGACAAACTTAAGTCCTGCGGCAGGCTTTCTGATCGTGATATACTTGTTACGGCATTCAGGAAGATAAAATAATAGCTGAAAAATGTTTCCAGGAATCAGGCAAGGCGTTAATCGGATAAATATAAGTTATAAGCAGGAATTTAAGATTGTTTATGTTAAATAATATTAAAGGGGATGGAGCGATTGCTGCGAGCCTGTGATAAATTATGACTGACGATTTTTACATAGTTCCCGATACCAGTGTTGTGATCGATGGCAGGATTACGGCAAAATTAAAGGCCGGGGAATATAAAAATGCTACTGTCATTATACCTGAAGCAGTAGTGTCTGAACTTGAAGCGCAGGCAAACAGAGGAAAAGAGATCGGTTTCAAAGGGCTTGAAGAACTGAAGGAACTCTCCGAAATGGCAAAAAGAGGGGAGATCAAGCTTGATTTTACAGGGAAAAGGCCGACCCTTGAACAGATGAAACTCGCCTCGTCAGGAGAGATCGATTCAATGATACGCGCTATTGCTGTTGAGAAAAATGCTGTTTTTATGACCAGCGATAAAGTGCAATCAGAAGTCGCCCGAGCCAAGGGATTGAATGTAGAATACCTGTATCCAAAGATGGATGAGCTAAAAGAATTGCGAATAAATGATTTTTTTACAGGGGATACACTCTCCGTCCACCTTAAGGCCAATGTCCCGCCTCTTGCGAAAAGGGGAACAATAGGAAAACAGAAACTTGTAAAAATAAGGGACGAAACATGTACCGAAACCGAACTGCATACGATCACAAGAGAATTGATCGAAAGGGTAAAACGCGATCCCGGATCCTTCCTGGAAATAGAACATGCGGGGGCAATGGTATTCCAGATCGGCTCAATGCGTATCGCAGTAGCCCAGCCGCCGTTCTCGGACGGAATGGAAATCACTGCCGTAAGACCCATTGCAATAGTTCGCCTGGATGATTACAGGCTGGGCAAGGAACTGAAAAGCAGGATGGTCGAAAGGCAGGGAGGAATCCTTGTAGCCGGTCCGCCGGGTGCGGGAAAATCCACTTTTGCGGCCGGTGTTGCCGAGTACCTGCACGAGAAGGGATTTATCGTGAAAACGATGGAATCCCCGCGCGATTTACAGGTTAGTGAGGCAATAACACAGTACGCACCGCTGGAACATGATATGGAAAAAACAGCAGACATAATGCTGCTTGTAAGACCTGATTACACGATATACGACGAGGTCAGGAAGACCAAAGATTTCCATGTTTTCGCAGATATGCGGATGGCCGGCGTGGGCATGATAGGAGTTGTTCATGCCACAAGGGCTGTTGATGCGATACAGAGGCTCATCGGCCGCGTTGAACTCGGGATAATCCCACAGGTTGTGGACACGGTTGTTTTCATTGAACGCGGGGAAGTTTCCAAGGTATATGACATCAAGTTCACGGTAAAAGTCCCTCATGGCATGGTAGAGCAGGACCTTGCAAGACCTGTGATAACAGTAGCGGATTTTGAGACCGGGAAAGTGGAGTATGAAATATATACATACGGTGAACAGGTCGTTGTGATGCCGGTAGGGGAAACCGAAAGTAAACCTAAAGGTATGTGGAACCTGGCAGTCCGGGAGATACGGAAAGAGATACAAAAATACACGCGGGGCGCCGTGGACGTGAATATCGTTTCGGATGGAAGCGCCACTGTGCATATGGATGAGGAAGATATTGCGGGTGTAATAGGGAAAGGCGGAAAGAATATAGACGAGATCGAGAGAAAACTTGGTATTCACCTGGATATACGCGAGAGGACTGAAACCAGGGAAAAAGCCAAAAAGCTCATTGGACGTGAGAATAAAAGCGTGATCTCAAGTTTTGTGCCTAAAGTTGAGCGCACAAAAAAGTATGTCGTTTTAACCGTGGCTGAATTATCCGGCCAGACAGTGGACGTGTACGCAGGGGAAGAATATCTTTTCACTGCCACCGTGGGACGGAAAGGGGATGTGAAAATAGGTAAAGACACGGATGCTGCGTACAGGATAATTGAGAATCCTTCTATTGTTACTGTTAAATTGGGCAAGGAAACATGATTATAATTTTGATTTTCAATTTTAAGGCATTATAAAACATTCATGTACGAATAAATCCTTTTTTGAACCATTTAAAACCATAAAAACCCTCAAAACCGTAGTTATATTTATGCCGGATTCACTGGTATTACATAATTATGAGGCTCCCGTCTGTACTGTGGAAGCTTATTGATAAAAATTAATCAAGAGGAACTGAGAAATGAAAAACGAAGAGATGCTTATCGAGCTCCTGGGGAATAAATATTCCAGGTCTATTTTGTCCCTGACCTCCAGCATGGAATGCTCTGCCTTCCAGTTGTGTAATAAGCTTGGTATTCCCCTCGCAACTGTGTACAGGAAACTCAAACTTCTTGAAGACATCGGGCTGATAAGGCATGTCAAAACGATCATACATCTTTCAGGCAACGAGGAGAAGTATTACCGCTGTGCGATCCGTGACATTAATGTGAGTTTTCAGAAAGGTATGCTTTCAGTCGATCTGAATATGGAGGAGTGCAACGACAAGATAGTAAGGCTGTGGCAAAGGCTGGCCAAGACAGAAGCCCGGAACAAGTTCCATATGAGCGCTGCAAGCGTTAATGAATAGTTGGCAGGATTGCTTTTTTAATTGTGTCCTCAACCTGACGTATTTATTCTATTTATTGTAAAATCAAGATAGTGTCACACCTAATGGGTTTTTGCCCATTCTCAATCATGAGAATCATAACTGATTCCGGATTATACCTTTTATCAGCAATGGGGGACAACGACACAATACAAGGATTTGCGTCCTTTAATTCTTTACCGCCATGAATCAGGGCAGAATGCAATCTGATGTTGTGTTTTTCCCTGAATATATGGTCAAATTAGAAATGGGCGCGTATCTGAAAGTATAAAAGGAGAACAAAATGAATAAAAAAGTAACATTTGGAATTCTGTTGTTGACAGCAACAGCTCTGATAGGAGTTCCCGGTGCTTTAGCATATTCAAGCTATGTAGGCCCGCTCCAGACATTGTACGGTAGCAGCCTCTCATGCGGCACGTGTCACGTTAACCCCAGTGGAGGAGGAACACTGACTGCTTACGGAACCAGTTTTTCAAACCAACCTAACCATGCTTCAGATCCCACAGCGGCATTGACAGCTATCGGGGCTCCGCCAGGTGCAACACCGCCCCCGGTATTGACCAAAATAACAGTCTCACCTGCAACAGCATCAGTGGTTGTAGGCGGAACCCAGACCTTCACGGCAGCAACACTTGACCAGAACGGCAAACCGATCACTGCAACGGTGACATGGACAAGCAGCAACACAACCGTCGGTACGATCGATTCCACAGGCAAGTTCACCGCAAAAGCGGCAGGGACAGCAACAATAACTGCAGCAAGCGGATCTGTCAAAGGGACAGCTACTGCAACTGTTACAGCAGTAACCCCACCGCCAACGCCGGTATTGACCAAAATAACAGTTTCACCTGCAACAGCATCAGTGGTTGTAGGCGGAACCCAGACCTTCACGGCAGCGACACTTGACCAGAACGGCAAACCGATCACTGCAACGGTGACATGGACAAGCAGC
>CABMIH010000027.1 GCA_902386205.1 uncultured archaeon
AACAATACATATCCAAACTCTTTCCCAACACTACGCTCTTCCTACCTCGACTATGTATCGATATTCTGGATCTGGATAGGTGTATACCAGTCTGTCTGGGAATACGCTATCCACGGAATGAATATGCCTGAACTTATGTTACATATGAAGTCCAGCCTTCTATCTCCATCAACTATTATTGTCTTTCTATCAGGAGCATACCCTTGACAACTCGCAATTATATTATAAGTCCCAGCAGGTATGCTCATATTGTAATATCCTGTACTGTTTGTAGTTGCATTATATCCGGGATATTCAACGAGCTCTATCCGCGCCCCGCTAATCCCTGAACCTGTTGAAGAATTTGTGACATTGCCACTTACATTATATCTTGCAGATGCCAGGGGCAGATAATCAGTGTTTTCTGAAGTCAACGCATAGTTTGAGTCGCAAATCCCATCTCTATCCGCATCTGTACATGTGAGGCTGTATCCCATGCCATCGGGCACGAGCCAAAAGTTTCCTCCAATGTATGGACCATTAACAATGTTTGCCGATTCTGTCTTCGTTGTGTTCCAGGTGTTGTTGTTCATGCCGCTCAGGCCTAAATTGTTGGTACTGTTGAAAATGTTATTGAAGATTGTGTTGTTGTCAGAAGATGAAAACATATAGATGGAGTATGAACTGTTCTGGATATTGTTGCCATGCAGAGTGTTTTTACCTGACGAATACAGGACAATCCCGATGCCATTGGTTGAGATATTGTTGCCGTTTATCGTGTTATTGCCTGAATACCAGAGATTGATACCGTAATTGTTTCCTGAGATTTCATTGCCGATGAGAGTATTATTATTTGAGCTCACCATGATCCCGGCATACCAGCTGCTTGCATTTGTTGCATTGAATCCATCAAGCGTGATGTTATCGGCGCTCAATGTAATAGCATCCCCGCTCCTTCCTGCGTCCACCACAGGCTTACCGGCGCCTGTTTCCATGCCGCGCAGGATGAGTTGCTTGGTCACGTTCACATGCTCAAAATATGTGCCTTCATATACCAGAATAGTGTCATCAGAGGCTGCATTGTTAATCGCATCTTGTATCCTTATATAATCAGCACCGCCGCTGTCATCCACTGTGATCGTCGCCGCCCCCGCCCCGCCCGCCAACAGTAATACCAGCATTGTAATTCCCACCGCGATCCTCAAGGGCATGCGCCCTCCCAAAGCTTTGTGCACATCCATTTTTTCACCTATCCACAAAGGAAGTGTAACCAAAGAGTAATAAAACTTTTTGGTATTATTTAACGCCGATTAATTATAATTAATTATAAGAAAATAACTTCAAATCGACTATCTCCGAAACTTTAAGAAATTTCTCTTGTGTTTGACTTTCCGAAGATAATATGTATTTCCATCCCCTCTAAGATAGGGAATGAAACTCAATCTTGAAAACACCGATGCATACCTTATGGTCAGCGAAAGCGAACACAACGCCGATATGTACTACGCGACTGGCTTTTTGGCTTATGATTCCTTCATCTACCTGAATTCGAAAAGCGAAAAGCTCCTCATCTCAGACATGGAACTCGGAAGGGCAAAAAAAGAATCAAGGATAAAGGATGTTCTTCCCACCTCCAGATTCGGGATAATGGAAAAAATGAGGAAGTTAAAGGATGGCGATGCCGCCTATTGCGAGATGATCCGGGAATTCCTGCTCTCCGAGAATATAAAACGGGTCGCTGTGCCCTATAATTTTCCCGTGCAGCTTGCGGACTGCATGAGAAAAGATGGTTTTGAGATAATTCTCATAAAAAGCCCTTTTCGAGAGATGCGCGAAGTAAAAAAAGAATATGAGATCGCAGCCATTGAGAAGGCACAGAGGGCAGGAGAGAAAGCGCTGGCAGAGGGGATAAGGTCAATAAAGAACGCTTCCATAAAAAAAGGGGTGCTGTGGCAGGAAAATGGCCCCCTCAAAACCGAGGATGTAAGAGCAATAATAGAAATATCGCTCCTCCGAGAGGGATGCGAGGCGCCTGATATCATTATCGCCTGCGGGAAAGGCAGCAGTGACCCGCACTGGAAGGGGGAAGGGGAACTCCTGTCGGGTGAACCCATAGTCATAGACATGGTTCCGCGGTCGAAAAAAGAGAGGTATTACTCAGACATGACACGGACAGTAATGCGCGGAAAGCCGTCAGGTGAATTGATAGAAATGTACTCGGCTGTGCATGATTCGCAGATTTCTGCAATAAAGAAAATAAAAGCAGGGGTTGCCGGCAGTGAGATACACAACATCGTATGCGATGTGCTGGAAGAGCGGGGTTATGAGACCGGAAGGGGAAAAAGCAGCGAGTTCACGGAAGGTTTCATCCACTCGACCGGGCACGGTGTCGGGCTTGATATCCATGAGGGCCCGAACCTGAGCGAGAATGGGAAGGAATTAAAAGCAGGCTGCGTCGTAACTGTTGAACCCGGCCTTTATTACAAAAACACAGGCGGCATACGGCTTGAGGACGTCGTGGTCGTGACAGGGAGCGGATGCAAGAATTTAACTATGTTCGAGAAGAATCTGGTGTTAGAATGAAAGAGAACGAAGAAATCATCGAGAAATACAGGAAAGCCGGAAGGATTCTTTCAGAAGTACGCGCGCAAGCCGTAACAAAAGTAGAAGAAGGCGCAAGCCTCCTTTCGGTTGCCGTATTCACCGAGAACCTGATACGGGAGAAGGGAGGAGAACCTGCATTTCCCATGAACATATCACGGAATGATGAAGCAGCACATTCGACCCCGTCTTTTAATGACAAATCCGTTTTCGGCAAGGACATTGTCAAGCTGGATATAGGTGTGCATATCGACGGGTACATCGCTGATACTGCCGTGACTGTTGACCTTTCAGGGAATCCTGAACTTGTTAAAGCGTCCGAGGCTGCCCTTAACGAGGCGATCAGAATTGTCCGTCCGGGTGTGAACACCTCCGACATCGGCGGCGTTATCGAAGATACAATACATTCATTCGGTTATAAACCCATCATCAACCTCACGGGGCACGGCCTTGCCCAGTATATCCAGCATGCTCCGCCTGCAATACCAAACAAGCGGATGACTCACGGCGTGGTTCTTGAAGAAGGGGATATCGTTGCAATAGAACCGTTCGCCACCGATGGGGCAGGAAAAATACACGATGCAGGGAATGCTGAGATATACCATCTTGTCTCCTTGAAACCCGTGCGCCACCCGTCTGCAAGGGCATTATTACAGAAGATAGAGATGTACAAGACCCTACCGTTTGCGAAAAGATGGCTCGGGGACAATATTGATTTTGCGATGGTGCAGCTTGTTAAAGCGAATATTATCCAGCCGTATCCTATATTAAAAGAGATCAAAGGAGGTCTCATCTCCCAGGCAGAACATACTATTATGGTCACAGCCGACGGTTGCGAGGTAATAACCTTATGAGATTTTTTTTGGCTCTCGCTCTCATAGCCGCTACAATTGGGACCGTTAATGCCGCCGATATATGGACAAATAACATAACTGTAAGCGAATATAATATGACATGGGGTTACACCGAGACTTTTACAGGTAATGAATCGATTTTATACAGGTTTTACATCGACAATGAACTTGGCAATAATGATAGTTTCATCAATGCGTGGGAAGTGCTAAAAGCTGATAAAGAGATGCGTAAAAAGCTCAAAGGCTTACTCGATGCTGAACCTGATGTAAAGATCAACAATGAGACAGTAGGAATAGAAGTGATCGATATAGATTCGACCCTGTCCCCTGAGCTTTTCGGGAAAACCCACAGTGTCGATGCCATAGTGAACAGATATAACGTAACATACAGGTTCAGGGAAAGTATTTTTAACGCAAGCAGTATCTGGTTCATGGGGCAGGCGAACACATCTGTTAATATCGTTCTCCCTGAAGGCGTTGATGTTACCGATACTGTCGGAATGTCTAACGTCTCAAAAAGCATTACGAACTATACAATGATTTCAGGATTTTTCAAAGATATATCAGCCGGCAGGGGGGAAATAACGCTTGGTCTTGAAAAAAATACATCTGTAAGGTTGCCGGAGATAAATATCACTTCGCCTCCAGATATGGATAATAAGACAGAAGGCAATGTCACGAAACCACTTACTGAAGCGATGACAAGGGTCAGGGATATCAGCATATTTGTTGTCGGGGCTGTAATAATATTATTGATATATATCTTCAAGATAAGGAGAAAATAGTTATTAAATTCGGGCACTCTTTTTGAACGTGCCTGTGTGTATGGGATTTTAAATGACAAGGGATAAATACACCATCAAGTTCACACAGCCTGTAATTTCAAATAAGGAGGGCTTGCAGCTTGCCACCCCGGAGATAGTTGCAAAGTATATCGCAAAAAGGCTAAAGACAGAAATAATCGCCGACCTTGGCTGCGGGATAGGCGGCCAGGTCATTTTCTTTGCAAAAGAGTGTAAAAAAGTATATGCGGTTGAGAGGAACCCGGAGAAACTTGAATATGCAAAAAGGAACTGCGCCCTCTATGGCGTTGACAATGTTGAATTCATCCTTGGCGATGCGCTGTCCGAAGACACTAAAAAAAAGGTAGCAGATGCCGATATTATCTTTTCCGATCCTGCGCGTCCTTTATCCGAGAAAGAACGGACGCTTGAGAACCTTGAGCCGCCGATCACAGAGATAATAAAACTCTACTCTGACATCACGCCGGAACTTGCATTCCACGCCCCCCCCCAGATGCCGCCTGAGAGGATAGGTATGGATTGCGAACGCGAGTACCTGTCCCTGAACGGCCAGTTGAACAGGCTTACCCTGTATTTTGGCGCTCTCAAGGAATGCGAACGTAGCGCCATTGTAATTCCCGGTGAGGAACGGATCTGTTCCTCGAACGCGCCTGGTATTAAAGAAGGTGTCCTCTTTGATTATGTTTATGAACCTGAGCCATCGGTCGTGAAGGCTAACCTGCTGGGTGAACTGGCCAGGAAAATAGCAGAAACAGGCAAAGAAATTTTATTTTATAAAGGAGATGAGAAGCGGACTCTTCTAACCTCGTCAGGACTTATCGATTCACCTTTTTTTAAGGATAGATACCTTGTTCTTGGCAGGACAGAAATGGATATTTCAGGAATAAAAGAGATATTAAAATCAGAAAAAGCCGGAAAGGTTGTGCTCCGTTTTGATATCCTGCCTGAAAAATACTGGGAGACCAGGAAAAAGCTTGAGAAAGATTTGTCAGGTACCAAGACGCTTCACATTTTCGGCTTTGGGGACGAGGTCGTGGTTTGCGAGAAGATCAAAAGTTGATTTTTTGACTTAACATTTATCTATAATAGCAGATATGAAACAGACAAATCCTTGGAGTTTAGCAAAATGGTAGAATCCGAAGCACATAAAAAATACGAATTCAAAAGGATGCTTGAAGCGCTCCGCGATAAACACGGGAGAGGTACGGAACTCATCTCGCTATATATCCCGCACGACAAGCAGGTACATGAGGTTTCAAGCCAGTTGAGGGAAGAATTCGGCCAGGCATCAAATATCAAGTCAAGAGTGACAAGACAGAATGTTACAGGTGCTATTGAATCACTGCTATCACGGCTCAAGCTCATTCCGAAGGCTCCTGAGAACGGTGTTGTGATCTTTTGCGGGGCCGTTGATATCGGCGCGAACAAGACTGATATGCAGACATTTATTATCGAACCGCCTGAACCCATTGTTTCCTATAAATACCATTGCGATTCGTCTTTCCTCCTCACACCGCTTGAGGATATGCTACATGAGAAAAAGACGTATGGCCTCATAGTCCTTGACAGGCGGGAGGCTACTATCGGTTTATTGCGGGGGAAACATATCGAGCCTATGGCGCATCTTACTTCCACAGTCCCGGGCAAACAGCGAAAAGGAGGGCAGAGTTCGCACAGGTTCCAGCAGCTTCGCCTTATTGCGATCAACGAATTTTATAGCCGCATAGGGGAAGCGGCAAGCGAGGTATTCCTCGGTGTCGACCAGAAGGATCTGGTGGGTATTTTTATCGGCGGGCCGTCTCCCACGAAAGAAGAGTTCGAAAGTGGGGATTTCCTTCATCATGAGATACAGAAAAAGGTGGTTGACCTTTTTGATGTGGCATATACCGATGAGTCCGGGCTGTATGAGCTTTTCGACAAGCTCGGTGATGCTTTGCAGGATGTAGAGGTTGTCAAGGAAAAAAAATACATGGAGCGATTCCTGAAAGAGCTGGTGAGTGATACGGGTCTTGCTTCTTACGGAGAGGAGCAGGTCAGGAAGAACCTTGAAATGGGTTCTGTCGAAACACTTTTGCTTTCGGATGAACTTCGAAAGCTTCGACTTACGACAAAATGCAATAATTGCGGTTTTGAGGAGAAAAAAACCATTACAAAAAAAGCAGGGGAAGAGGAATACCAGCCCGGCAACTGCAAACAATGCGGATCAGGACTTGTGATCCAGGAATCAGTCGATATAGTGGATGAGCTTTCGACCCTTGCCGACCAGATGGGTACGAATACAGTCTTCATTTCAAATGATTTTGAGGAAGGAAACCAGCTTTTCGCTGCCTTTGGCGGGATAGCCGCAATCCTGAGATTTAAGACAGGGATATAACTAATTTTCTCCCTTGTTGACTGAATATTTTATGGTCAGGTCAATGGCAAGACCATTGATGGATTCTTCGGATTCGCAAAGCATCTCTTTGATGTTTGCATTATCCAGAAATTGCTGTACCCGTTCTTTTATCTTTACCAGGCGAACGTATTCCGCGACCGTGAGCTGGTTTTCGTTTTCTGTTTCTACTGAAATTGAACTCATCTTTTCAATCAGTATTAGGTGCGGGAAGCAAAATAAGTTTTTGCGGGAGCTTACTGATGTATAATTTTATGAATTTTAGCCCCCGCATGCTGCCGTGTCTGGTTCTTATCTATATTCTCGCTTCAATCCCCCACCTGTTTAACTTTCCGACATCCATACCTGCATGGTCTGCCACGGCCAATGTCCACGTCCCGTTAATTTGTTCATCCAGGAAGTCTCTCAGCTGTGGATCTTTCGTGATGGTGTACTCGGTCTGGATATTGTCAACGCTTCCTCCTTCTTTATCGTGAAGTGTGACTTCTTTATTAGAGGGAGATGTTAATTTTACTGTCAAATCTCCGACATACGTATGGGAAATATCTACATTCACTTTTATATCCTTAATTCGGCCACTCGCCTGAAAGTCCAGGGTTCGTGTGATACCTACTGGATCATCGTCCGGGATATGCAGCCCCGGTGAGTCCGATCCTTTGACGACATTCTCTTTTTTTAACACTTTTGCCTTCAGACCCCAGCTATTCAAGGTCCCGGTATCTTTACGAGCCCTGTCAACAACCTTCAACGACCATTTTCCACGCATCTCTTTTCCCTTAAGCTGATGTAAGGCCGGCGTGCTGCTACTATCATAAACATTTATAAGATCGTCCGCACGACCACCTTCGCCTTCGTGAAGCGGGATAATTTCATTCGCAGGGGTAAGAAGAGAAACCAACAGGTCACCTCGATATGTGTGTGAGATGTCCACCGAAACTTCTACCGAGTCGGCAGTACCTTCTTCATTGATATCTAAGGTACTTATTATTCCTTTTAAATCATTGTCAGGAATGGGAAGTGCTGGATTGATCTGTTTATCTATGACTTCAACTACGGAACCGTTTTCCATATCCTCTTTGACTTTTTTGAGCGCCATATACGCATTTATCCGCCCGTAACCATATTCAAGGCTGTAACCATTAACATAGTTGGCATTCACCGGGTCGATTTTATCCGCTGTATCTTGCATATAACCGCGCACCTGATCCCACGTAAGTTCCGGGTTGAGGGAAAGTATCAGTGCAGCGACTCCGGCAGCCAGCGGCGTGGCAGAAGATGTCCCGCCGAATGAATTTGTATACAATCCATCTGCACCGCCCTGGTTTATATCGCCGACATTGAAACCTCTGCCATTGATAGATACATCTGTGGTAAAAATCCCTTTTGTCCCGCCGCTGCTGGGAGCAACGAAATCGAGCCCTTCCCCGTAGTTGCTGTAATCAGAGCGTTCACCTCGATTAGTTGACGCACCAACAGCAATAGCTTCTGGTACACTTGCAGGGAAACCTATCGTTGAGTTATACTCGTTACCAGAGGCCACAAATACCGGTGTCCCTTTACCTCCGCGCCCGGCCCGTACCACGTCCTTAATGGCGCTCTCAACATCACCGCTGGGTGGAATGCCCCAGCTGTTGCTGAGTACATCTGCCCTCTGTCCTGCATAACGAATGGCATCGGCTATTATATTGAACGGAACAAGGTCATCACCAAGGAATATCTTTGCAGGCAGGATCTTGCATTTGTAGGCGATACCCGTAACGCCGGTGGCGTTATCTCCAACTGCCGCGGCCACACCTGCACATGGAGTACCGTGGCTGTCATTGCCCGCTAACTCACTGTATGGGGGGGTGAATTTTCTTGGTCGTGGATTGTTATTATTATCGTAGAAATTCCAACCATTCACATCGTTCGTGGCGTTATCCGGATTTGGATTTTCCCAGATGTTCGCCTTCAGATCAGGATGATCGATATCAACTCCATCATCTATAATGGCTATGACTATGTCAGATGATCCTGTGGTGATATCCCATGCCTCGCTTGCGCTTACATCTTCTTCCGGTTTGCCGCCACCCTGCCCGGTATTGTCAATGTGCCACTGTTCTTTGATCAATACATCGTTGGGCAAAGCCGCCTTCCTGGCTTCCGAAATAAAGTTCGGTTCGACAAATTCCGTCCAGCCCGACTCCTGCAATTTATCGGCAACTGCCAGCGTATCTTTTGGATTCTTTACCCTGAGCAGATACTGGTTGGGCATAAAACGGTTTTGCTCGATTATCTCAACCCCGTTCTCTTTATAGAAGTTTTCGATTTCTTTCTTGGAAACATTGCTCTTGAATCTTACAGTTATCTCATCCGTTGCTATCAGGCGCAGGCCCGATTGCGCCTCCCTGAAGACCGGCAAAACCGAGTCAACCTGGGGGTCATTCTCAAGATCTTTCACCGAATCCTCCACGTCTGCTAAACGCCGGGATGCCGGTAAAGTAACGATAACCATCCGGTGCTTTGGCATCTCTTTACGTTCTTCCGCCTCAGCAAAAGCAGCTTTTTCTGATAACTTCCTTACCGTTGCCCGGGAAGGAATTTCTTTGTACCTGACAGCAATGCTATCAGTGAGTCTATTTAACTTTATTTTTTTTCCACCTGCGTAATAATGGTCTTCATTTTTTGGCATTATATTATTCCTCCTATAATCTCCAGAGAAGTAAAGAGGCCGCCCATCAAGGAGTGTTCATTGTAAAATTGCAACACCCGTATTCGAAGTAATCTCACCCCTTTTCAAGCTTTTCTCTCCATAATCCCACTGGATGATTTATAGTTAGGTTTTAACTTATATTTATAGGTTTTGCATGCTCATGCTTGGACAAAATTTCCCTGCACCCAGCTACTTGGCCATGAGGTTTTATGTCGTCTAAAATCTCTACACTAACCTTCTTTGAGAATCATTCCGTAGCGAGAGGAGCATATCATGACATCCCACAAACCCGCAAGATACAATTATAAACTATGTCGGAAGTCCCAGCTTTCCCCTTGCTTCTTTTATATGCTCAAGCAGCAGTTGCGCCGCCTTCCCCGGCTCCACTTCAACTATGAACTTCCCGCCGAAGAGCTCTTCGGATTTCTGTGTGAGCAAATCTGTCACTTTCGGGCTTCCGATAACAGGAGGGGTTACACCCAGATGGACGGTGACACCGAGTGCCACAGCACCTGTCCCTATGGCAGCCACTTTTTCAGTCACCCATTCCGCTGCTGATGCTGCTATCGGGAGATCCCTGATTGGAACGCCCAGTTTTTCCGAGAGGGCGGAGATAAGAACGACAACCCTTCCATTATCCACGCAGCTTCCGAAGTGCCATACCGGAGGCAGGGGTTTCCCCAGCCCGGCCGTTTCCCCGAGCAGCGCCAGAACGCCTCTTAGCTTATCGCCTGCATACTGTGAGGCCTCAGATGTGAGAAGCCCGGCCCTTGCACAGGCCTGGGCAGCGCAGCCTGTAGCGATTATAAGCACATTGTTCTTTATGAGAGCCTTTGCTATCGCTACATGGCTTGCATCTGCTGTGACTTTTGGGCTTGTGCAGCCGGCAAGCAGTACCGCCCCGTAGATATTCCCGGATGCGATGTTATTTATCAATGGTTTTAAGGGATCTTCGCTATTTATCTTTGAAAGCACGGAAAGGCAGGTCTCCACAGAAAAACCTGCAATAAGGTCTTTTGGCTCACCGTTGGGGAGATATATGTTATTTCCCCTCTTATTGAAATTATCCACAGCGGTCTCCAGGATTTTCCTTGCTGCTCCGTCTGCATGCTCATCCTCAAAAGGTATATGCTCGGCACCTGCAAGCCTTGCCTCTTTCATGGTTGTGATTATTTTCGTATGGAACTTTGCTGCAACATTTTCCACATTCGGGTAAATACACTGCACATCAGCCACGAACGCCTCAACAAGACCAGTAGCAATTACAAGTTCCTGCTGCAGGTTGCTTCCTGCCAGGGGAACGCCATGCCTCATCAGCACTTCGTTTCCAGTGCAGCAGCATCCCACGATATTGATCCCTGAAGCACCAAGGGTTTTCGCTCTTTTTTGCAGTTCGTCATCTTTGGACAGCTCAACGAGCTTTTCCGAGAGCAGCGGAACATGACCATGGATAACAACATTCACCTTGCTTTTGTCAAGCACGTTGAATCCGATTTTTGATGTTACTGGCCGGGGTATACCGAAAAGCACATCCTGGAACTCAGAGCTTATTATCAGGGAGGCAATGTCGGCCACCCCAAGCCTTGCTGCATGCAGTATCAGCGATGTGGGGTCTGTCATCGTGCCCATGGAGGTCTCGTGTCCTTCTGCCAGTAGTTCTGCCCCCACAGAGCCAGGAATTACCCCGATGGCCTTGAGATTTTTGCCTGTGCTGGCCGGGCAATATGAAGTTGCAAACTTCATCGTGCTTTCGTCACTTACTATGTCTGAAAGGGCCTGAGATGCTACAGAAACTGCCGTATTTTCAATCCCCTGCCCATTGTCAAGTCTTAATTTTGCGGCTATTGACAATAATTTTTCCGGCTCCTTTATTTTATAAGATGTCTTCTTCTGCGCAGTTTTAAGAAGCGCCGAGGCGACATGCATCGCATGGGAAGCATGGGCCGCAGTACCCCTTCCCACCATCATAAGCAGGTTCCTTGCAACTATGGTATCAGCGCATGCCCCGCAGGTTCCTTTATCCAGTCGCGGAGTGGACAGCCTGTACGCCATTGGGAGGTCATCCAGCCATATCCTGCAAGGGCCCATCGCGCACTGCCTGCAGCAGACACCCGTTGACCCGAAATAGCACCTTGATTTTCCAAAACCAAGAAGTGATTCATCATATTTTTCCTGCCTTTGAAAAACAGTCTCTATACCCAGGCTCTCCGCGTGTTTTATCATCTCTTCAGTTGCATCATCAAGCGCCCGTTTTGTGCGCCTCATTTGTTTTTCAGTAAGTAAGGATTCAGCCGCCATTTTACCACCTGTTTTTCAGTAACAGTAACGTCTATTTGTAGTGATTATCATGTATTGCACTTATAGTTTTCGATAAGCGGCTAATGTGTCCGAATTTTCTGGTTTAAGAACTTTTATAAGAAATACATGATCACAGGTAGCAATATGACCCCCATCGCATGCGTTTTTCTTATTTTTGCAAACGTTGCTATCATACCTGTTGGAATGGCTGCCAGAAATATCATCAACCCGAACACACCTGTGAATGCCAGCACCATGACAAATAATAACGCAAGCACTCCTGCACATAATTTTGAATAATTTATTTTCGACAGGAACCCTGCGATCCTGTCACCAAGGTATATGGTTGTAAAATAAGAAGCAGCCGAAACTAAAATTATGACAATCAATAAAATTATGATAATTGAAAATTCCCTGCTTACATCAATCAATTCCTTGATCGCAACCATTGCGCCGCTTCGCCCTTTCTGGATCGTGTATAAAGCGATCAAGCTGAAAATCGCATTGGCCGTATTGGCGCCGCTCATCGACACCAGGAATTCTTTTGAGGAGTCGGCATCCTTTTTTTCTCTGACAAGCAGCCTTGCGATTATGGTTCCCACGGCAGAAGAAACACCTGGCAGCCATGCCACAAAAGAACCTGCCGCGCTCCCTGTCATGATTCCCCTTATTATCTTTTTCTGCGGCAGCACGAACATGCATATTTTTTGCTGGGGAGGAATTTCAGATTTCGTCATCAGGCTGAGTACAAGCATCGATGCGCCGAACAGCCCTGAAAGAAGGGGGAGAAGGATAGAGGGTTCACCGAATTTTACAAGCGGCGACATTTTGTCTGCATTGTCAAAAGCGAATTTTCCAAGCATTCCTGAAATCAAGAACAGAATCAATGCGTACATCTTGAACTTCAGGTGAACCAGCGATCCCTGGCCTTCAACGACCTCGCCGTTTTCCGTGGCTATCATCAGGATCACTATAAAAACAAGGATCCATCCGATGTAATCGTTCAATGCGCCGTAGGCGTTCAGGAAGAATATACCCAGGGGAAGGGCCAGCAATAGCGAGACCACTACCGCCCCCGCGCAACCAAGAGCTGACAGCCTGACCGCTTCTCCTCCTCTTCCCTCCATGAGAAGCGCATGTCCCGGCATCACAGCCAGCGCAGTATCGGCTTCAGGGGCGCCGAGAAAAACCGAGGGGATGATATCGATGAAGGTCTGCGTTATCGAATTTGAAAGGATTATCACAGCTATATAGAAGGGTGCGAACCCCATTTCAAGAAAAAGGGGTGAGAGGGCAAGAAGTATCAGGGCAAAATTATTAACGTGTATGCCAGGGGCGAGACCTGATACGATTCCGAGGAGGAAGCCAAGGAATATTGAGACTATGAGAAGGGTCAGGGAAATGTCCATTGAGCATTCTCATGAACTGTCGATAAAGAAAAGCGTTATGATTTGATATCCAGAAGCCATTTCCATAACGGCATAAAGATTATTTTTTTTCCGTCAGATATTTCCTCACTATCAAAATCATCAGTTATTATAAGCCCGTTTTTTTTAAAATTAAATTCTTTCATCGCTTCAATTAATGCTTTAACTTCCCTGCTCTTCGTATCTTCATCATCGGCGTTCCAGCAGACCTGAATAAGTTCCCTGATTTCCAGACCCTCTTTTAACAAAAAATCCACTTCGCCTTTACCCTTCCAGTAATATATCTCTTTACCCCGTCTTTTCAGTTCCAGATACACAATGTTCTCTACAAGCCTTCCTGTGTCCGGAGTTGACCTGAAAGATACTGTGTTCCTTAATCCTGTATCTATGCAGTAAACTTTTTTTGGAGATGAAGATTGTAAGCCTTTAGAATATGAAAACTGGTTCACAAAAAATACCAGAAAACTGGTTTCCAGATACTCCGTGAAATTTTTTGCAGTATTTACGCTGCCAAGCGCGAACACATTTTTCAGTTTGTTGTAGCTGATCGTATTAGAGATGTTTGACATGAGAAAGCCGGCGATTTCCTGGAACGTTTTTACCTCACGGATTCCATATCTTACAACTATGTCCCTGAAAATTATGTCGCTATAGAGCCTGTGGAGAACATCCTTTTCTTTATATTTTAAATATTCGGGAAACCCGCCGTTCTCAATGTACTGAAAAAGTGCTTTTTTTATCATAGCCCTCTCTTCAGTCAGGTATTCCAGGTTTTTTCCCACAGTGACATCGTTAAATCCAAGAAATTCCGTGAATGAAAACGGATAGATTTCCCTTGTCAGATGCCTTCCTGTCAGGTGTGTTGCAAGTTCCCTGCCCAGCAATTTTGCATTTGAGCCTGTTATAAAAAATTTGAAACCGCTGTCAGACATCCTTCTGACAAATCTTTCCCACCCTTCGATGTTCTGGATCTCATCAAAAAAGAAAGTTTTATATTTTCCATAAAGTTCCAGGTACACCTGATAAAGATTGTTAAAATCGTCTGTAGCAGAAAATTGTATCAGGCGCTCGTCTTCAAAATTCAGGTAATAAAAATCTTCCCTGAAATGTTTTGCCATTATCTGGGTCAGAAGCGTTGATTTCCCGCATCTTCGGACGCCTATTATCACGACAGCATGCGGAAGTTTGAGATACTTTTCAATTTCCCTTAAAGAATCTCTCTCCAGGCCTTTCTCTTTTTTTCCAAGCTCAGTTTTTTGCTGGACTACTATTTCTTTGAGCAGTCTTAGGTTCATCATTGTAAGGAATATGCGCTTATGATTTATAAACTTTTCATTAATAATGAATATTTAACTCATAAATTAATCATTGTTAATGAAATATAAAATATAAAAATTTTCATTCAATTCCAGGTGAAAGTTGTTAGCTATATTTAAATAGCAATATGTGAATTATATATCTAAAGTGGTAAATTGATAATTACGCTGCGCAGAACGCTGTTAATACTGGCTGCTATGGTAATATTATCAGGAACTGCATTTGCAGCTTTCTCTTATAACCTGAGTTCAATATCTAATCCCCCTGCAATTTATACCGGCGATTATACGAAGGTTTCGTTCTCGATCAAAAGCACTAACTATTTATACGACGGTTTGTGCGCCTACAGGCTTGATTACGGTTTGCTCTCAAACGAATTCAGAGTTGGCCCGGAAGAGGCCGTGACAAAATATATCAGTATCAGGGCGCCTCTTGAAGGAAGCGGGTCAGGAAGTATAGAACACACGGTTTATACCTACTGCTATGAGCCAGCCTATCCCGGAGACCCGGCGAAAATCTACAAAAATACATCCTTTATTCTCTTCTATAATGATTCAAGATACAAAGCAACCACGGCGATCAATTCTGCGCAGTCTGCCATCGATTCGGCAAAATCGATAATAAACAACTCAAGATATGTAGTAGCCGATGCCAGAAAAAACGGGGCTGATGTTACTCTTGCAGAGAGTAATCTCTCAAGTGCGGATAAACTTTTCAGGACCGCCCAAACAAAACTGTCATTTGCAAATTCATTTTTCGGATCAGGGGAATATAACCAGTCAACCGCCATTGCCAATGAGTCAAAAGTATCAGCCGACCTTGCAAAAATAGAGGCTGATAACGCGTACTTAAATGCCATCATAGCAAACCAATCAAAAGAAGTTGAAAAATCTATCCAGCAAAGCGGTGAAGAAACAAAATCTGATGTGACTGGCGCGAATATGTCGGGGGAAAATGAACCACTGCCGGGTGAAACTAAACAAAAATCAGTTTTACCCTCATTTGAAGCAATTGCGGCTTTTGCAGGATTGTTCATGGCATATTCAGGATTCACCAGAAATAGAAAATATAATGGAAAAAAATAATATGCTGGTGCGATTTTAAAAGTAATCTGGTTAGAGATTCTAAAACTTTAAAGAATGTGGTATGCCTATTGTGAATTACATTTACGAGCAACCCCAAAACCACGAGAAACTGACTTACCGATACCTAAATATTCAGGTATCATGAAGTTTGTCTGGAATCCTCCCTCAAAACCTATGAGAGGAATGCCTTTTGAAATGACTTTTACAGGCGATAATTTTGTTTTTACTTTAATTTGTCCAAGAACCACGTATCCAAGAGATTTAGATATTGAAAGGAGATTTCCTACAAGTATCCGGTGCAGAAGCGTTACTCTGTTCTTTGGATCGGATTGCAGGTAGGACTCATAATTCTTTTCGTTCAATGCTATCCACGGGACAACAAACATGTACTGCTGCGGCTTATCTGAGCATCCAAACTCCTGGGTTCTTTCGATTATTTGCCGTTCCTCAATCCTGTAAGTTGCCTTTCCAAGAATAAGTTCTTCAATTTCCCATGAAATGTCTTTTAGAATCTCAGCCCCCTCTTCAATCCCTAAGATAACAGGTGTACCTTCAATTATTTTATATTGCACTTTTGGATACTGGTAGAAGTTCGTACCGTTTTCAGCGTGCTGGTGAAGAATTGGATACTCCCTGAACCTGTTCCCAAAGAACCCACGAAGCTTTTCAGGGCCTTCTGTTACGGGATTTTTTGTTTTAAGTATAAGAGTCAGGGTTTGGAGGTTCATTCTATTCCTGATCTGGGTCTTCTTTATTGGCTTGATCTATCTTGGCGTCTAATTCTAAAATTTCTTTGGTAGCCCACGATGCATGTTCTTCATCTTTCACATTTTCGAGTAATTTTATTTGATGTTCGTACAGTTCAATAAAAAAATAGGGTGCTGAATCATATTTTGCAAACTTACTTAAGTCTTTATCTTCACTCGCTTCCTGTTTCTCTAAATCATTGTTAAGTATTTTTAAAGCTTTATCAGAGTATTCATATGCCAATATATAATAGTCACTTAATTTTTCTCCAGTTATTTTTACTAATGTATCAATATATTGCGAAATTTTTTCAACGCATTCAGCTCTCAAGCTTTTATCGAGAACGAGAATTTGAGAATGTATTTCTATCTGTTTTTTTAGATTTTCAACAGCAGCATCCTTATTATTTTTATGAATATAATATTCAAATGCAAAGTTAAGAAATTGTGAACAGTGTTGTGCAGTGTCACAAAATTCTTCTCTCCAATTTTCTATTCCATGCAAAAGATTTTCTGAGATATCCTCAATCTTATTGATAACGTCGTTTTCTGATACTGTGTCTCTGATATCTGGATTTTTCAACAATTCTGATAATATATCTAAATTTCCACTTTTACTCAAAAGTTCGATTGTTTTTTTGAATACATACTTCCATTCGCTATTTTTTTCACAATGTACAATCGCCCAAAGTAATCTGTCTGGATTCAGTTCAGCCTTTTCTGATAGTAAGTATTTAACGTCTATTAATAGGTCTTCATTAATTCTTAATTGATCTGCTAATATCTTATGGTCCTTAGGAATTTTCGCTGTTTTATCTAAAACCAAAAAATAATTGCCTTTTACAACTGATGAAACAATACAAATCCAATAATAAGATTTATTTAAATATTCTAAGAATATATTATTTTCTTTATCTTCAATGAAAATACCGTAGTTGAGAATAATATTGTAATCTTTGATCAGTTTTTCAAATTCTCTTTCCGCCTTTGTATAATCTGCGTCCAAAGGTGGATTATCTGGGATCTCCACCAAATTTTTTATTAATTCATCAACTGTGACAACCTCAAAAGGAATATTTGGTTCATTTTTCTTAATAGAATTATAGAACTGCTTTGCACTATCTGTTAATGGAGAAAGAGAAAAAAATTTACCTTTAAGGTGTAAGTTTTCATACCGGTCTAATGAATATTTACCGTAAAAAGCAGCGATTGAAGGTAAGTCTATATTGCGTTCGTGAGCTTTACATTCTACAGTTACTGGGGTGTTTTCGTGCGTACCTCTAAAATCTACTTCATAACCATTGTGATGTCTGGGTTTATCTGTACTCTTATATCCCTTCTTTTTTAGATACTCTGCAATAGCATTCTCAAAATTTTTTCCAATCTCCTGACCATTGAGTCCGGCTATCCTAATAAAAGTCATATTTCCTTGGAACGGACATTTATTATGATTTTACTTTGATATCCACCTTCCCGAATCCCTTTGACTTGTAACCGCCGATAGTTTTTATGCTTTCAAGGCGGTCAATGATAAACTCTTTAATAATCTCCTCTTTTGATCTTGGATGTGGTGCAAGCCAGGCATCTCCTCTTGTTTTATCTTTAAGGTTCCTTGCTTTTCCAAGTTCCCTATCTCTCACAGTGTCTTTCAGTATGACTGTCAAAGTGCAGTTAAATTTCGTGCCATCAGGAACCAACTGATAGGGTCTATTTGTCCCCTGCTTTACAGTTTGCACAGCCCTGTCAATATTTGCCGAATATAGTTCATCAACCGCTGTTTTGGCATATAAAAACGGAACTTTGATAAAGCCCTCAAGTCCATTTGCTCCGAGGAAATAGCAAACCGGGCATATTTCATGCAGTTCTCTGCATTTTCCCGTGCATGGATAATGACAACCATCTCCTTTGAAGTCCCCGCCTTTTTGCTGGAATAAGTTATAGAATCTGTATAGTCCATTCTGAACAAGCTCATTTTCATCTGGAGAAAGCTTTGTTGAAGGGATGCATGGCTGAAGGTTCTTATCTTTCCATTTTTTTGTAGCCCGGTCAAAATAGGTATCGATCAAGTATCTCTCAATCTCCCAGCGGTAGGCGCCTTTAAGGGTGGAACCCGGTACAACAGCCTTACCACCCACAATCGCTATAGGATTGTCAATTCCTGAAATCGGGCTGCCAATCCCACCTATACGGATGGGTTCCAGAGTTGTCAATTCAATTCCAAAATCTTTCTGCTCAATCATTTTCTCAAACCTCTTTTGATTTTATACTTATCAAGCTTTTTATAATAAACCGCGCCGTTTTTCGATCTACGGATGGATTATTTTTAATTATTTTCAGAACTTTAAGCAGCGTCTCAGCCTGCTGCCTCATATCTCTCCTGCTTCTTCTTTCCAACAGAAAGGTTTCAGTCATGGTTAATCCTTCTTTTTCAAGAATATCCCCAACAGTATTCAGGAACTTGTTTGAAAGGTATCCGATATCCACATTGCTTCTTATTTCGTCTATTACTTTAGCAGCGACATCATCTGTTTGCATATCTATCATTTTCTCACCCTTTATTTTTAACAGATATTCTGGAGCCTCAACTATGCTGTTCTCAAATAGTGAAAGCACATATTTTCCTTCTGTTTCAGATATTGGCTCAAATAGATATCCGAAGTTAGCAGTTTTCACTTTCTTAATCCCAAACACATCCTGCAGGAATTTTGTCGGCTTGCCTTCATTAATAAGTTTTTCTATATCCCCTGTGCCTGCTCCAAAATCCGAACTACCAAGCTTCAGAATGGGAAGTCTTGTATTTAGTTCCCCTTCTCTATCTCCAAGGCTCGTATCAATTCTACCTTTAAAATTTAATTCGCATTTCCCAAAACCTTTGGATTTTAATCCCCCCATCCAGAAATTTATTTTGCTGTTCTGTTTTAATATGTCATTTACATCATCATTTTCCTGAACATACACTACTCCCTCCACATTATGAAGATATTCAGTATATATTGGAATAATACTTGAATCTAATGACCTGTTTCGAGGGGAATACGTGAGGATTTTAATATGTTTCTCTCTGAAGTCTGCCTCTTCAGCCTCATCCTTAAAAAGAAAATTCCCGCAAGCATGTATTTGCCTTGTCTCCCCATTGTATTTGCCATTTCCATATTTTGCCTGGAGGGCACCTGTAATCTGACTGTAAGGAATTGTTGTAATCACTGGCCGGTACTGCCCCTTCTTAAACCTCTCTCCAAGAATCAGCATGTCGGAACTAAAACTAAATTTAAGGAAGTACATTCTCATCCTCGATGATCTTTGTATAAGTCAGGATCGTTTTAAAGTCAATCTTTTTGTCAAGATTTCTGAGTGGTTCAAATGCGCCGTAAACTCTGAAATCTCCCCTATCGTAAACAAGAACCTTGGCCAATTTTTCTGAGGTCTCGGATATTTTTGCGAGCTTGTGGAGCTGCTTGGAGGCTGGTATTTTAAAATCTCTTATTAGCACTTCGAGTTGGTTTAAGGTAAGGTGCATCTATCCACTTCCAATGAGATAAACATTTACATCTTTATTAGGGTTATCAAGGAGTTTCCAGTGCCTGAAAAAGGCAAATTTGACATTAGATATCGAAATGGAAAGAGTGATGGGGGATTTTCTTTTTTTTAACTCAGGAAAGTATTCAGTAAAGAGGTCATCATATGTTTTGAGAATGTCTTTTATCCGGCTTGTTTTGTCGAGTTTGACGCATAGAAAATCGTTAAGTATAGGCTGAACGTTCTCTGTTTTAAAGTGTTCTTCGATTTTCTTATTAAAATCAGCAAGGAAAGAATTAAAATCGTGTTGGAATTCAGTAAGAACGGAGAAACGTAGCTCAATTTTTTCAGAGACTGCTCCCTTAAGTGTGTCTTGGATGTATTTATCAAGTAGCTTTTGTAATGTCTCTGCCAGATTTTCAATATCCAAATTAATTTTTATCCAGACAATTTTGGAATTAAGTTCTTCTTGATACCACTTTTCTATTTTAGGAGCAGATGACTCTTTTCTATACTCTCGTATAGAATTACAACTTTCACAGAGGTGTTCTGTTATTCCACTTTCTTCATCTTCCCAAATTTTCTCTGCTGGTTGCATTTGGCAGATTTCACATAGTTTATCGATTGTAATGAGTAGACGACTATAATAATTCGTTACACGAAAACGGTTTTCAAACTCCAAATGTTGCTTGTCCAGTTCTTTTAATTTAATGCTTTTCAAATTGATATCTGGTATTTTTTCAATGTTTTCCTTCTGTTTCTTAATACTATTTTCAAAAGGTTGAGCTTCTTTTTCTTTAATAATTTTAGGTATAAGATTTGCATTTTTCAGGCTTGTATTTGCTCCCTCAATATTAACAATGAAACCTTTTTCTATAAAGGGCTTAACAAGTTGTGTAATTGATTTATCAGGAGGGAGTAACGCCAAGAACTGAGTGGAGGTATTAAGGATAACATTATCATTTTGCGAAAATTTAGATATCTCATCATTTAAAATTTGAAAAATATTCAAATCCTTAACCCTAACAGGATAGTGCGAAAATTTAATCTGTCCTGTTATTATATTTATATTCCATTTTTCTCTTGCATCATCTGGACTGTTTGCAGTTTTTTCTCCAAAAGATAGAGCCCCTTTAGAGACTTCTTTCATATTAGCCTCAAAGAATCGATACAGCTTTCCAACAAGTTTTGAATGAGTAAAAAGACTAGTAATGTTTTTAGGCGGTTTAAAATCTTCAGGTCTATTCAGCATATTTTTATAAAAAATATTGAAATATTGTTCCTTATCTTGAACATTGTTTATAAAAGCAATCAACGATTTAAAATCATTCTCAGAAGAAAATAGTTTAATCGTTTCGTTGTAAGACTTCCATAGCTTTAAAACAGTTTTGTTTTCAAATTCGATAACAACATTTTCCATTTCTTTATTTGTTAAAGTTCTTGAAATAGATGATGCCATATAATCTGCTAAGCATGCCAAAAAAATAGGAGACTCTTTCTTCATTTCTGTAGGTGGATCATGATGATATCTAATAATTTTATATGTAGTACTTTCATTAAGATTTACTCCAAATAAGTTCAGATACTGTAATTCTTCACCCGTGTCCTTATTTATGCATAAAAAAGTGTGGTTCCAATCGATTGTTCTAACAGGAATACCAAGGTTTTGATGAATGAACTGCTTAATCGAATTACTATCTAATAACTTCCCAATATCATGAAGTTCTGGAATAATTTTATCCTCAGCCATTTACTCTCTCTTTAAGGAAAAACTTGCACTAATTAGCTATTCTCTGTTCTATATAACAGTTTCCATAAATTAATTTTCCGGATTAATAGCCTTCAAACCCTCTTTTTCAGCAACAGCAACAAGCTTCTTATCAGCGCAAACAAAAACTGGCTTCGCTTCCTTCAAGCCAAGAGCTACCGCAAGCTGCAAAGCATCCAGAGTTCTCAGACCGTGTTTCAGTACGAGAGCAATGCTGTCTTTAATGTGTCCATCATCAAGCTCCAGAATTAAAAACTCTTTTATAGCATCTTGAAAAAATCGCGACAAAGAGGCATCAAGATCATCCTTTGAGATGGTTTTATCCTCTTTTTTCCGGTTCATGGCAGAAACCATTTCAGTTATACAAATGCTTGAAATCACCACGGCTTTATCGTCTTCAGAAAATATCTTATCAATTTCATCAGTTCCTTTTTCAGAATGATATCTTTTGACAAGGGCACTTGTATCAAGAAAATAAAATTTCATAGCCTTTCAGTTCTATTTTCTACTATTTCATGTGCCATAGAAGTGCTTATTTTGGCGAGCCTGCTTCTGACCTCTTTAACATCGGCTTTTTCTTTTATGTTTTTCTGCATATAGTCTATTAGAGGTGATTTTTTTGCTTTGATAATTGCCAGCCTGATCGTCGCATTCGCTATACTTGGCGGCATATAACTATTTGCATTAGAGACTGCAGTTTCCATAAATCTTACCAACTGTCTATTGTACTCACGACTTTAAATACATTTATGCGATATTCTGGCAGTGTATTCCAGATTCATTGAAAAGTATAAGCAATGCCAACCCTGGGAATGCACGAAGTACACACCGAAATATTAATCTCTAAATGAGTCTAACATAGTTAGATATGGTTAGACATCAAAAAGGGTAAAAGATATGCAAAAAATAAGAATCGGCAGAAAAGGGCTCGTAGTCATCCCTGCAAATATCAGGAAAAGCTTGAACCTACAATACGGAGAGATGTTATTTATAGAAGAGGATCAGGGCACGATCAAAATAAGGCCCAAGACAAAACTCAGATCTCTTCGTGGTACATGGCCAGAACTTGACATTGAAACTATAACAAAAGAAATAATCGATGATAGAGAGCATGATGCACAAATAGAAAAAGACAGGGAAAAACAGAGAGAGCTACAAGAGATAAAAAGAAAAAAGGGAAAAAAGGGAAAATCAAATGAATAAGATATTAGTAGATACTATGTGGCTTGAAGCGATTTTCACTTGGGAGGGGCTACCTACTACACTTGCAGATGAATTAGATGCGTTTGCAGATGCATTAGATAACGAGAAAATCCTTGGGATATCTTCAGTTGTTTCTCTGACTGAATTGACAAAACACCTGGGTAAGAAAAATGAGCAAAAAATGAGAACAACCATCCAGGAATTAAAATCCTCGGGAATAATTTTTGTAAACGTGACCCAGAAAATTGCTGAACGCGCAGGAGAACTGCACTGGAAGTATGGTGTTCCCACAGCAGATTCGTTGATTGCTGCAACCGGTATGGTTGAAAATACCAAGCATGTTTTAACAGGGGATCTTCGACATTTTGGGCCAATTAAAAATTTAATTAAAATAATCGATCTGAAACAGGCTTTAAAAATGGCGAGGTAATTATGGAAAATAAACTGGTTTCAATCCTTGTTTTAATGGATGCGCCTCTTGAATACACAATCAAAAGAGGAAAGGCTAGTACCTCTTACGTTTCAATCCTTGTTTTAATGGATGCGCCTCTTGAATTATTCGCTGTCGAGAAATTAGCAACCGCTGTGATGT
>CABMIH010000028.1 GCA_902386205.1 uncultured archaeon
ATGGTGCAGCTCAAATACACATGGCTGATCTCATCAACAGTCACAGAAGTAAAGAGCGGCGACAAGTATGGCATATTCAAGGTCGATGCAACAGAAGGGGCATCTGGACTTACCTTAAAGAGCGACAGCGCAATAACACTGTCATCTGACGGCACAAACGACTTGCTTGGCAACATCAAGTTCAGAACTGCAGATAACACCTCGGTGCTGAGGTTCTACCCCAAGGTCGATGTGGTTCTCGGACAACCGACAGATGTAACACCAACACCAACAACAGGTGCAGGCGTAACACCAACCACGAATGTAACAGTAAAACCAACAACTACTGGTACACTGGTCGTCACTCCTGAGAAACCACCAGGGCAGACTCCTCTAGCAGCTGCAACACCAACAGCGACCAAGACAGAACCAGGCTTTGAATTAGCCTTTGCAATCGCAGGCTTGCTTGCAGTAGCATATCTCGTGCTGAGACAGAGAAAGTAAAAATACATAAAACATAACGAAGGGAGAAATCCCTTCCAATTTCTTTTTTTTTCACTAAGCTTTAATATGAAGAATCACAAGGCTTAGGCGATGGCATTAAAACTTAACCTGGATATCGATCTTACGCGGTTTCCGCATATTATATATCTGCTTGTAATATTTGTTGCCTCTCGTCTCCCTTTCCTTGATCTGGGTTTTAGCGCATTTACATCCCCGACAGATTCGGATGTTCTTGCTGTGGTTAATTCTGCATATCTGCTTCGTTATTACCATATATATGCAGTTTCCCGTTTTCCGGGCTCACCCTTTTTTGAATTATATAACTCGTTGCTCATCGGGGGCGGATGGCTGGCCACGAATACTGCAACTATGATATTTTCTTTTTTCGCCGTTATTTTATTTGGAAAAATACTAAATATACTGGATATTAAAAACAAGTCCATTCTATTGATAACTTTTGCATTTATTCCTGTGATATGGATAAACAGCACTATCACCATGGACTATATGTGGGGGCTCGGATTCCTGCTCCTGGCTTTCTACCTTGCATTTGCCGGGAAATACAATTATTCGGGTATTGCATTATCATTCGCAATAGCATGCAGGCTGACTTCAGTTGTGATGATCGTACCCCTTCTTTACTGGATGCTTCAAAAAAAAGCCGGAATGAACAGGTTATATAGTTTCTTGGGGACTACTTTTTTTTCCTCGATAATACTTTTTTCCCCTGTACTTTATAAATATGGCTTGGGATTCCTTAAGTACTACCCGAGAGAGATCACTTTTACCGAAGTTTATTATGGATTTGCGACCCAGATATTGAACATCCCTGCAATGATAATAATTTTGATTTCCTTTTTAGTTGCAAGGAACACTCCTAAAAAAGATCCTGCTTTTAATTTAAGTTTGTTTGTGGTGTTGATCTACGCCCTCATTTTTATATATCATCCCTCCAAACCAGCATATTTGATCCCTGCTATCCCGTGGGGCCTGGTTTTGTTAAATAAAACATTTCCCAGAATGATAGTAATATTTGTATGTGTTCTTGTAGTGTTGAACGGCATAATGTATTTTGATTTTCAGGGTTCCGGGGAAAAGATTAAACTTGATTCAGGTTCTGTTTTGAAAAATTATGAAGAAAGAAAAATGAACGGAATAAATCAATCACAGGAGTATCTGGATTCTTTGGATACCTTCCTGAAAGAAGAAAGAAGTTTACAAAATAATATATCCAGATAAGCGAACCTCTACCTGTACCCCTTACCTTTACACCCCGCCTGCTGCCATCTCCACGAGTTCATTCACCACTGCAACAGCCACAGGTGTTCCACCCCGTGTCCCCACGCAGGTGATCGAAGGAACTTTCAACCTCCTGACGAATTCTTTTGACTCGGCTGCGTTCACAAACCCCACGGGTGTAGCTACAAGCAGTGCGGGTCTTCGTCCCTCCTGTATCATACTGCACACGGTCAGCGCTGCCGATGGGGCATTCCCGATAACAATAATCGCCCCGTCCAGTTCATTTCCAAGCGCCATGAACCCAGCGGCCGTCCTCGTCATACCTGTTTTTTCTGCCATCCCGCTTCCGGTGTCAAGCACGCACCTTATATCGCAGTTGTGTCCCCCCTTAGTTATCCCGACCTGCGCCATTTTTATGTCTGTGAATATGGCGGCCCCTTTAGTTATGGCTTTTACCCCAGCTTTTATGGGTTCATTGCAGAACCTCATGAGGCCCGCAAATGACGGGTCTCCTGTAGCCATAACGCATCGCTGCATTATCCTGTTGGCAGGTCCATCACCAGGAACGAGACTTCGCACGATCATCCTGCTTTTTTCACTAATCTCAATTGCATCTTTTGTTCGCGCACCAAAATCAGTATTCATATTTTTATCATCCATTTACCTTGCGATAGCGATCGTGACATTGCCGTATATCCTTTTTTTTAGCAGCAGTTCCTTTTCTTCCGAGACAGCAAGAGCCGCGGGTTCGCATACCCCATTTAGTCCAAGGGCTTTTGCTTTTGAAATTGTCGGCGTCCTGATCGAATTTATCAGTTCATGTGGAACGAATTTTATTTCCTTTCCAAGCGATGATGCCGCATCGATGACACCTTTCTCGTTTTCCTTTATCATTGCAGATGCAAGGTATTTCACATCGTCCATGGTGGCGCATATCTCAGCCAGCCCGTTCATGATAGCTTCCAGAACCTCCTGTTTGCTGACGCCGCGGTTGGCGCCTATGCCCACGACCAGGTTATGTCTTTTCAACACAGTGACTTCATCATCCACAAGCACTATCCCCGGACCTTTCAGGCATATGGCCTCAATATCCTTCTCCAGCAAAACCATATTCACTTTTTTTGTGGAATCCCTGTTCACTATCCTGCATCCAAGGTTTTCAGCTATTTTCTCAACCGGTTCTTTTCCCGTTGATTCGGTGGCTGTTGTGATCACGGGAGTTATTCCTATGCCTGCCAGTTTTCTGGCAAGCTCGTTAGCGCCATGATGCCCGCCAAGAAGGGGTACGGCGAAATTCATCCCCGAATCTACGATAACGACTGACGGGTCACTCCATTTATCGCAGACCAGAGGTGCAATATTCCGGACTGCTATACCAGCAGCCATTATGGCTATTATCGAATCATACTCCTTGAATGCCTGCAAGAGAGCGTTTTTCGAATATATTATGATATCTCCGCCCGTGACATCCTTTATTTTTTCCGCAATGGCAAGATTACGCGGAAAAGTAATGATTGCCACTTCACCCATACAGGTGCGACCTCCTGTAGTTTTCAGGCGAGAGCACATCACCGATGATTATCATTGCCGATTTGTCAATACCGAGTGCTTCGACCTTATCTGCGATATCCCCTACAGTCCCAAGAACGATTTTTTCATCATCCCACGAGGCATGATATACGACCGCGGCAGGTGTTTCCCTGGGATATGCCACTTCGTTTGTGATTTCCCTGAGCTTGTGTGTGCCCAGATAAATTGCCATTGTCGCATTGTGGCGCGATAGTTCACGCAGCGAGTCTTTTTCCAATGTCGCGCCGGCGGGCCTTGTAATTATCAACGTCTCTGTAATCCCGTTCAGCGTGAGCTGCTTTTTAAGTGCGGCGGCAGAAGCAAAAAGAGATGTCACACCCGGCACAATCTCTATATCTATTCCGCGTTCACGAAGCCGGTCTATCTGCTCTATTATGGCCCCGTACAGTGAAGGGTCGCCACTGTGAAGCCTTACGACAGTCTTCCCCGCCCTGACACCTTTTTCCAGCACATCAACGATATCTTCAAGTTTCATGCCGTGACTATCAATTTTTTCACCTTTTGTGTAATCAAGCACATCCGGGTTAACAAGCGAACCCGTGTACATTACAAGGTCTGCGGATTCAAGAATCTTCCGTCCTTTTACAGTAATGTATTCAGGATTACCGGGGCCTGCCCCTACAAAATACACGATATTCTTTATTTTAGTTTTACCCGTTCCGATTGGCATGGTTCACCGCCTACGATAAGGAATATGGGATTTTCAGGTTTGAGCATAGTACCTCCTGCAAGCTCGCTTCCCCTTGATATTTGTATCTGTAATAATTCCTTGAACTTATTATTGCTTTTCATAGCCCCAAGAGCTAAAGCAGCGGTCTCCATCCTTACTGCGCTGACCACAAAACGCGGGACTTTCTCCATTAATATCGTAAGGACATTAGCAATATTTTTACTCCCCCCAAGGAATGCGCAGTCGATATCGAGATCTGGAAGTATCAACGCAGCTTCGCCCTTTAAAACTGAGACATTGGTTATATTTTTCTCTTTTATATTCCTGGACACGGCGTGAACTGCCTCTTCCCTGTTATCGATAGCATATACCTGTTTTACACTCCGTGCAGCGCTGATTGATACTGAACCACTGCCGCATCCTATATCTGCGAACACATCCGAAGGTCCAAGATCAAGTTTCGATAAAGCCACGGAAATTATCTCTGGCTGTGTAGGTGTTCCGCCGGGGTAAAGCATTAACATCAACTCAAGTTAAGTTGATTAAACACAACCTGGCTTGATATAATGCTTGCTGTAGAAGGGTTTTGCATCCAAGTCGATTTTGCACCTAAAGTCGAGAAGTTGCATCTAAGATTTTGAAAAATATTCATTTCTCATATCTGTAAATATTCCTTTAAATTTCCGTATCGAATAATACATGAAAAGTATAATCGCAATTGATAATGATAAAATGAACTTCAAACTCCAGATCTTATAGAGTTCAACAATTACAAATAAAAATATTGGATACAATATCTGATACAAATTATATCTACATTTATTATATTCAATAGTAAATGTATTCATAAACTTACCCATAAAAGTTATCATCGGTATTGACGATAAAGCAAAATATCTCGTATGAGACGGAACATGCACTTTGGGGTCATGAATTATGGCATTATTGAAGTCCTTATCATCTGAGCCAATACTAGGAAAAACATTATAGGCTATCGAAAATCCTAACCATCCCAATAATATATCGATCCATAAAATATTTGTGGGAGTGAAGAAGAAAACCACAATTGATGCAAGAGTCCCGAATATAAATGGAGAAAAGCCTATTAAAAAGTTTTTTGAATATCCGTTCACTTTACTATGAGATACATAACCATAAACATCTATTGCTTTAGCGGTGTCTTTGTCATAACCCATTCTCATATTATCAATGTAATCAATTGAATCATTGAAAAGAAGTGGTTTAGAGACTACTTTAGCTCCAACACACTTACAAGCAAGCCAATGAGATATCTCATGGAATATTACACCAGGCTTTGTAATATAAGCCATAATATAGCTTGGACTCAAAACCTTTTTAATTCTTAGCTTTTTCAATTCTTTCCAGCTGTCTCTCAATTCTTTGAGTGTTTCCACTTGTAATTTGAGAGCGGATGTATCTGTGTTGGGGTCAAGATTGATAAATTGTGTACTTGTCTCTATACAATAGTTTATTAGTCCTAACTGTTCGTTACAAGTTTTAAGGTCTCTATTTCTACTATTGAGTAGAACTTCGTTACTATCAGCCCAAACATTATGATTTCTGTTCTCATGTCTGAAGCATTCAACAAAATCTTGGGTATTTATTTTCACAATTTCCTTATTTATGATTGTAGTTTTATCTAAATGAGGTTTTGCACTTAAAGTCTTACTTCAGCACATAAAGTGAATCAAAAATGGTACTTTAGGTGCAAAGCCTATATGAAGCATTTCATAATTTAATCCGTAACTCTTCCTCTTTTACGTAATACTCAGATCAATCCCCATATTTTCATTAAGTAATCGTGTCTTTTTAGGAATCTCAGAAACTATCCAATTATCTCCGATCTTGACATGAAATACTCTTGAAA
>CABMIH010000029.1 GCA_902386205.1 uncultured archaeon
AGCTCAACGGCTGTTCCACCCCCAACTCACGAAGCGAGGCTGCGATGTAGTCTGGCGCTGTAAATGACTGGGGGCCGGCCGGGAATGTGAAACCGCTGCACTCAAAGACTGAAGCGGTGCCACCCAGGTGATGGTCCTGCTCAAGCACGATCACTTTGCGTCCGGCTCTTGCAAGATAGGCTGCGGCTGAGAGACCACCTATCCCCGCCCCGATAATGATAGCGTCCTTCACCTTACCTTTCCCCTCGCAAGCGAAGCAAATATCCCCACAAAACACAGGGCAGCGAAGACAATGAACGCCGTTCTTTCACTTCCCAGGAAAAGGGAATAGTTAAAAGGTGCGATCTGGACGTTACCAAGATATATTGTCAATATCAACGTGGCAATCCCGGTACTGAGCATCTGCCCCGTCAACCTCATAGTCCCGAGAGTCGCAGAGGCAACCCCGTAAAATTTCTTCTCAACTGAACTCATGACCGCATTCGTATTGGGAGAAGAGAAAAGGGCAAACCCGAATCCGATAATGATAAAACTGGCCACAATATATCCAAGGGTCGTATCTTCGTTCAAAAAACTGAAAAGTAAAAGACCCAGCGTCGTAAAAGCCATTCCTATCGAAGCCACAGTTCGCGGCTCGATCCTGTCTGAAATCCTGCCTGCAACAGGTGAAAATATAGTCATTACAATAGGCTGGGATACCATGACCAGTCCCGCTCTCTCAGGGCTTAATCCTTTAATATCCTGCAGGTACAGGCTCAGGAAAAATGCCACTGCAAACGTTGCGCAGTAATTGATCAAAGCTGCCAGGGTGGAGAATGTGAAGACCGTGTTATTTTTAAAGAGGCTGATATTCAGGACAGGAGCTTTTACCTTCATTTCCCACCAGATAAAAACAGCAAGTCCTGTAATGCTAAACAGGATTAACCATACGCCTTGCATCCGGGACAATGAGGAAGAACCATACATCAACGCCGCAAGCGAGAAGCCATATATCGCAGAACCGATCACATCAAGCTTCTCCCCCTTTGCATCGGCCCACTCTCCATCCAGTTTCCAGAAAGTCAAAACGATTATTATCAACTCAAGAGGAACATAGGAAAGAAAAATGCTTCTCCATCCAAAATAATGTGTTAAGAAGCCGCCTATTACAGGCCCGAGCGAAAGTCCAAGGTAAACCCCGGCAACAGTTATCCCAAGCGCTTTACCCCTTTCCCCGGGAGGATACACAGATGTCAGGATCGCAACACTTGTGCCAAATATCATCGCCGCCCCGATACCCTGGAAAACCCGGAGAATGATAAGTTCCATCTCGCCGGATGAAAAAGCCAGAAGGATAGAGGCGATAATGTCAATTATTATTCCGTATTTGAAGATCTTTTTCCTGCCGTATATGTCGGCTATCCTTCCGAACGGGACGAGGAACATCGCAGCCGCTAAAAGGTATGCCAGAGGGACCCAGCTTAACATGACCACATCCATCCCGAAGTCTTTCCCGATGGATGGAAGCCCTATGAAGACCGAGGAACCCATAAAAGGTGCAAGAAAAGAACTCAACGTTGTAATAAGTAATACGACTTTCTTGTTTACAGGATTGTCCATACATTCTCCATGTTCTGCCTTAACAAACTTTCATTGACCCATATCTATTTAAGTTATTAACCTCATAACTAAAATCGGAGTGCTATTTAAGATATAATGTTCCTGCATATTTTGTAGATTGAGGACTATATACACTCAGGGGGAAAACTATATGGAAGTAATTGAAAAAATGATACGTGAAGCCATAGCGGCGCAAAAAGCCGATGTGGGAGTGGTGAAAGAAAAGAGGGGCACAGCATTCAGGTTGAGCGATGTGAAACCCTATGTTGACGTCGCAAATGAAATGGAACCCGCAGGAGACCAGAGCAAAGCGGTATTTGATCTCCATAAGGATTCGATCAACGCACATTATGATATATTGAGCGACCTTACAGACACAGTAAGACCCGAGGATGACCCGTTCGTGGAGCACTACCAGACCGGACCCATCCTTGAAATTCTCTACGATGAAAAACCGGATTTCCGTAAGGCTATGGAAAAATTCATCGATGGGATCGAAAAAGCAGAGGCACTGATATCAAAGGAGGTCATAAGAAGATACGGAGGGTTCTACGGGCCGACCTGCGTGGTGGATTTTGCACTTGTTCCCGGCGGCACCACCAATCTTGTGAACAGGATACTTAAGGAATTGGATATTGATGATGACTACAAGCGCACGATCCTTGCCTCAAAATCCTGGGGCATGAATACATCATACGGCATAGGGGATGTGTTCGCCCATGCGCTCGAGGACGGTAAGACAGCAAAAGAGGCTGTGGATGAAGAGATAAAAATGCTCAAGTTCATCTATGACCAGCCTATAGAAGCCCAGACAAAACTCATGGAAGATCTGGGACATACTTCTTTTGATGTGAGGAGTTATCAGGAACAGTATAAGAAAAGGATGAAACCCACCATAATGGCTGCCATTGACGATGGGGTGCTTGATGCGAACATAGTGACCGTTCCTGCCTACTGTGTTGGCGACATAGCGCATCATATCTCACAGTCAACTTTCAACATGTGCAAGGATGATGTGATAATGGCGGTCATTGAGGCCGAAACCGATGTTCTTGAAAGTACCATGAACAGGGCGATAAAGCGGGGTATAGACAACGAGTACAGGGTTTTGAGCCTTGCAACGGCAGCCACGGCAGCCGGCGCGGAGTATATCCTTGAAAAGGACGGGTTCACGGCACCTATGATCGTGGATCTTCTTACAAAGAGGTTCCATAACTATGTACAGCTTTATCCCACAAGGGGCGCAGCGGCTGAATTGCACAACCATGACTTTATGGATATGATCTGGCGGGGATGGATGATCCTGGAGAAGGCCCAGAGGTCAAGGAACGGCAAGAAAGAGCCGTTAAAGCCTAAATCAGGCGACCATACCATCGATCTTTCTCCCATTGATAATAACGAGGTTATCATGAACCCGCAAAGGTATGCCTATCCCGGATGTGCAATATCCGTCAGGTTCTCTTCGTTGATGAGGCTGGCCGATTATCCATGCCTGCTGACAAGCGAACCTGTGACCGCGACCCTGATGACAAATATTATTGCGCTGCATAAGGATAATCCGGGAGCGCCTGCCAGGGTGTGCAAGCATTGTGCCATAACTTCAATAGATGTCAGGCACCAGTACTGCCAGTGGGCCGAGGCTGTCTGAGGTGGACCATGCATTGTTATGTTTGTGCGCAGGAGGGTAAAGAGACCGTTGCGATCGCCACATGTATCGTATGCGGTATGGCCATTTGCCAGGAACATCTGGTCAGGGCGGATATCGATATGTGGGAAGGGGGCTACCCCATCCCGCGCCAGAAGGCAAAGAAAAAGCTCCCCCGCATACTCTGCCAGGAATGCTACGCGGCATTGAAGTGAGGTTATCATGGCAGAAATCGGGATCGTGAAGCGCTCACTGGCAGAGCTTGTGGGCACATTTGCACTTGTGTTCATCGGGACAGGGGCGGCAGTGATAACACTGCTTCTGGCAGAGGGGCAGGCCAACAAGGGCGGATTTAATATCGGGATAGGTTACGGTGGACTGGGTGACTGGCTGGGGATAGGTCTTGCATTCGGATTTATAATAATGTGCATGATCTATGTTTTTGGCCATATTTCAGGGGCGCATATCAACCCTGCGGTCACACTCGCATTATGGGCCACAAAGCGGTTCCCGTCCAGCGACGTGATACCCTACATAGTGGCGCAGCTTATCGGCGCTGTTCTGGGGTCGCTGGCTCTTGTGGCCGTGCTTGGCACAAGAGCTGTCAGTACAGGCGGCCTGGGTGCTACAGCGCCGTTCATGGACGTGTCCTATACCCAGGCTATTATCTGCGAGGCCATAGCGACCTTCTTCCTGATGCTGACCATAATGGGCGTGGCAGTGGATAAGCGCGCCCATGGCCAGTTCGCCGGATTTGCTATCGGAATGGTTGTCGCTGTGGATATCGTGGTCACAGGGAATATCACAGGCTCATCCCTCAACCCGGCGCGCACCTTTGGGCCCTATCTTGGAGATACGCTGTTCGGCGGGCCAAACCTCTGGAACTTTTTCCCCATATACGTGATCGGCCCCATATTAGGCGCTTTGATCGCGGCGGCCGTCTATGACTATATTGCTGGCTTAAGAGAAGCGCAACAGGCTTAAATTCCGTCTCCTGATGTTGTGTCCCAGTCAGGAGAAAGTTCATTTTCCTCCTTTTTTCTTACTTTATACCCTTCAATCAATTCTTTTATAAGATTCGCTTTTTCTTCTGGTGTTCTGGACATATCCCGGCCTATTTCTCCTTACTTTTCAGCAAGACCCAGTCAAGCGTAATCTTCGCATTCTTGAACGTCAGTTTCACGACCTCGCCGCCGAATTGCATCGCATCCCCACAATCATTGCCATCCCCTATATGAATAGTTTCGCCCTGCTCTTGCCGTGAATATATAAATGCAGATGAAAGTGTGAAACCATGGTAGTAATATGAACAGGAAAGATATTCGTCATGACAGGCATACGGTATCGCTGCTGACGGATCATATGGTTTTCGCCCCGAAATACAGGGGAAAGATACTGACAGGAGATGTAGCAATGATCACGGAAGGTATCATCTGCAAGACCTGTAAAGAACTGGATATAGAGATTATCGAGATCGCAGTAAATCCCGACCACGTCCACATATTCTTTAAATATCCTCCAAAGTATTCTTTGAGCTTCATTGCTAAGAGGTTGAAAGGAAGGACAAGCAGAATACTCAGGAAAGAATTCCCGCATCTTAAGGAGTGGTGCGGTGAGCATATGTGGGCGCCGAGTTGTTTCCACGGGTCCGTGGGGCAGGGATGGGAAGTAGTCGAAAAATATATCCAGACTCAAGATACACACCATGCAAAAAACGCTATCTACAGGCCTCGGCCTTAAGTCCGGGGTTTGTGACTTCGTCTCTGCGCTCGTCTTTCATGCATCCATGATTATGCTGAGTTCAGGCACGGAAAAGAGAATCGGAAAGAATAAATATTCTTTTACCATGTAATACGAAGGTGGCAGAATCGTGAAAAAAGATTTGTTTCCGTATCTTATTGCTTTGTTTGTTATTTCAGGGTGCGTTGACGAACCACAAATACAAACAGAAAGCGATTTGAATCAAGTAGATAATGGATGGAATCAAGCAAAGTATGAAACTTATTCTCGACTATACAATGAACTTCAATACAATGGACGTTTGGTTGATGGTTTTACAGGTGGATTACCAAACGGCAGAACTACGTTTGAATGGGCGTGGGGGAATGCATTTGTGTCTTATGAAAAAGGACTGGAATTGGAGGTAAAGGCAAAAACAGAACTCGATGATTGCTCTGACCCCTCATCTCCGACTAACCCTTACGAAAGGATACGAGATCAGGCTACTAATAATCTGCCTGATCCGATTAGAACACCAACAAAATCGTACACAGCACAGAAACTGAACTGTCTTTCGCAATATCAGTCCAAAATGAGACAAGTACAATCATATTTTACCGAGTCACGTAATTATCGCCAGAAGATAGAAGAGATGAAGCCGAAATAAACTCGTTGACATAAACTTTATATTATGAGCCGTACTATTCGTTTATGCATAGTTTACACAAAACCATGCGGTACTAAAGAAAAGGAGATGTCTTGTATGTAATAATCATAGAATTGAATTAAATTGATAGGTTCCGAGTAGGAACCTACTCAACTAATAGATTGCATCTAACTTTTCTATTAGTTTTGTAGGTTTAAATTCCTTTCGGTGAGCCTTGCGTGTCGGGCATTGAATAACATCATTCGAAGAAATCAAAAGGAATGACTAAACGGAGAATTAATATGGAATATATAGAATCATTAAGAATAAGTGATGCACGCGGAAAGTGGAAGTAGCTTGTCCACGATGCAAATGGGAATCAAAGATATTGTCTGAACAAATTAGACGGGGTGGAATAATAGTCTGCTCTATTTGTCACCATCAGTTTTATTTTTCGGATAAATGCCTCTCTCGGAGAGACCAAGAAAAAGCGAAACGACTTGTTTCACAATGGGTTACTCGAACACAATTTAACAGGATGAGAACTGAAAACCTGTGTTTAAAGATTGAGGTGTAGAAATGCTACACCTATTTTTTCGTATGGACTTGGAATCTAAAATCAACAAAGGAGAATAATAATGGATGATAATAATAACGAATCCCCTCAAAAACCAGAACCGATAAAGTCTTTGAAAGTTGAAGATTATACATTCAAAGACTTAGGGACCACTGTTGCAGCAGAATTTGAAATGAAGGAGCCAATTCCCCCAAAACATAAATTAGGATAATAACAAATACAAATCCTAACGCTAAAGCCAACCATTTCATACTTTTTTTTAGATTTAAACTTCTATCTATTACTATATATAATAACTCTTGCTGCCTATTTGCAATTGTTACAGCCAAATCCCCTGTAGACTGAATATGGTTCGTCAAGTCTATCGCCTTAACTGTCCCGACCATATCTAAAACTCCATGCTTTCTTAATTTGATGGTACAATATGCATACCATACACAGATGATTAATAACCCCATCTCTATGGACAATAAGACCGTAATAAAAACAGATTTTATAAATTCCATAATCAGAGCAGCATTAACTGTTATCAATATACCAGAGAAAGCCATAAGATTATTTGCCTTCTCTTCAATCTTATCATTTCTTTCTTGTACAAATTCTAAACTTCTCCAAGCAGAATCGAGCAATAGGTCTGCTATTTTTTCTGGATCTGTCATACTAATTTCACCTTCTTAATATATATCCTAAATTACCTTATGGCTTTAAAAATTCTGCCCTCGTGCCCGTATTTTTCTTTATTTTTTCTCATGCATCCTCCTGATGCCCCCGACTTGAGTTGGGGGTCGGTGACTGAAAATTTTCATGCATCATAAAATTCAGCAGTAGATACCATGATCAATTTTTATTTTGAACATTTATTCACAAACACGAATTGAAACGGTCACAATAATCTCTCCACCCACATTCATATTTCATACTTTCCCGTTCAAATCCCAATCCTTATGATAACTTCCCCACCTTCAGAAAACTGTTTGATACCATATTTCTGTGGTATTAATTTTATCCTTGGCTCATTAAAATAAAGACAGAAAGCAACCCCGCTACAATCTATCTTTTTGCCTCCTGCTATGATCTCAATCATTAAGATTTCAGGTCGAAAAAATCCCTGAGACTTGATAATACCAAAAAATCCTTCTTCTGCGGCCACATAACCGTCAAGAAACCCGCCATCCAGGGAAAAACCCATGACATCACCGCATGTGTCGCAGTTGGCGGAAAGAAGAGAGTAACGATCATTTATTTCTTCAACACGGCATTCAAGTTCAAGGCTTCGGGATGAGGAAAGCCCGCTCCATTTGATACAGGGTTCAAGGCGCAAATTATTCGAAGCACGCAGGTAATCCCCAGGCTTCCTTACCTCCACATGCATCACCGGGTCATTCCAGAATGTGAAATAGCCGTTCCTGATAAATGTCCCGATCCTGTCGCCTTTTGATACGGTTTTGCCTTTTGGCACGTCGGGTTTGATGTGAATTATCTTAATGACATATTTTCCCTGTCGGATCGCCAGGAGATATTCTGTAGAATTCCTGCCTTTGTATGGTGTGGGTGTTTCAAAACTCTGGATATCTATTATTTCCCCATCAACCGGTGAATACGCATCACCGCCAAATTTTCCATAATATATATCCACGGCACTGAATGTCTTATGTGCAGCGTAAGGACTTTTCAAGAAAGAAAATCTTGAATTGTCGGGGGCAAAAATATGAATATCGTCATGGCTTGCTATCTTTTTCATCATATCACTTTATAAGAACAGCACATTTTAGGGATCTCTTTGATATCCAGTCCAAGCTGCATGCTCGTTTCATAGGCTTTTCTTGAAGGTACCGCTATCCTGTCGATGCCGCTCAATATCGCATACATATCAAGGATCGAGCGATAACGTCCCCCCGGCCGCACACAGCTTAACGAAACGGGGACGTCGAACATCTCCCGCGCCTTTGTTATGACCCTGGCAACGTCACATATATCAGGCGGAGGGGTTCCTTGGGACAACGTCCTCTCAGTCGGGATGAAAACAACTATCACTATCACTGCGGGGTTGAATTTCTTAATTATTTCAAGGGCCCTGAATTCTCCTCTTAACTGGCCTTTATGCAATCCTGTAATGATATGCGGAGCAAGCGGGATACCTGCTGATGATAATTCCCTCAGCGTCCGTTCATAATCCTCTACCCCGGCATCAAGGCCCAGGATATCGTGTATGGTATCATCGTCCCCGATTACGTCAACGAGTGCCATATCAAGGTAATCCGAAAGCAGGCGGGCCTGGAAGCTGTTGACAATCCCCGTATGCGCGCTGATGTTAAGTCCTGTATCCTTCCTGATCTCCCGGATGGTTCCAGAGAACCTGTAAGTTGGAACACTACCGGCCGGGGCGCTTCCCCCGCTTAACAGTATCCCTTTTGACCCTTTAGCCGCCAGGTTACATGCCAAGGAATATAAGTTCCCGAGAGAGCCGTCCAGCATGTGGCGCAGGTAATGCGAATTGCAATGCCAGCACTCAAGAGAGCATTGACTTCCTGTAAGAGATACAGGGGTAAAAGGCTCCCTGAAGAAACGGATGTCGTTCCCGAAGAGCTCCAGCCTGCGCGCAAACGCCCTGTGCATGGATTCCCGTGTGCATGAATCGAGTTCCAGCGCATCGATCAGGTTCCTGGCCGGGTGCTCTCCGTAATGCATATAATAGCTTTAGTGGTTTTGCTATATAAGAAATTATCCGGCTGTTAGCCTGACTTTCTGTAGTTTAAGGATATGGATTAAATTGAATAACTGCAATTCTGTCATTTTTCATGATTCCAGCAGCCTTTCAACATATTCCAGCGACTTCTGCTGCTGTCTTAAACTCACGTTCCCCTTTATCCCATGTTCCATAAGCAGATCAAGCATCTCTCTCGGGCTTACATCTGCAAGCTCTGAAGCCTCTCTTAAAGTTACCTTCTTATCCCTGTACAGATTTACGGCATACTCTCTCAAACCGAGCTTGATAAGCTGTCTTATGGCGTCAGATTCGTCCACATCTTCTTTCTTTGCGCGATATCCTATCCTCGCAGATAGATCTTCAGGTAAACGTATTGTTTTAGTTATCATTCTCTACCTCATCCATGGCCAAATGGTATTCTTCATCTGAAATAAATTCCTTCAAATTTCCTAAAAGTTCTCTTGATTCGCCTTTTTTGATCGCCCCTTTCTTTAGGAGGAATACAATAATTGATGCCGGAGTTAAATAAGGTATATTGAGATTCTCAAGAAGATTTAGGAATTTGGCATCATCGCTTGATATCGCAGACGAGCTATCGTGCAGCATCAATACCTGAGCTTCACCACCTTTGATTCCCAGGCTTTTTACGAACGAGTTATTGGGAGGATTTTTTACCTTCAATAGGCCCCTATTAACATTCTCATGAATTTTTATTGCATCGGGGAATTTGTTTTTGTTCTCCGTTGTTTCATTCATTACTGATGGCGGAATGCATACTTCTATATTATTAAGGACAATCTCTTTGGCGCCAGCTTTTGTCAGTTTGATCAATGAGTCTGAGTCCATCACGAGTTTCATGTATTCTAATGTATTAATTGCAATACATAAGACTTTCGTTATGATGAGTGTGCTTAGAGCCCAAAACCAATATATCCACATTTCTTCATCTGTTATGTTGAAGGTCTATGGAAAAGACAATGAGATTGAAATGAAAAAAATTGAAAGCACAGAGCCGTTATCACTTAAGGATTTGAAAGGTCTTGGCAAGGAAATATGGAAAGAAGTCGATGTTGAAGAGTATATTAAAAAGGAGCGGGAGAGCTGGTGAACTCTAAAAGTCCGACTTGACACAATGTGCGAATTCTTAAATCCAAGTGAAATTAAATGCCTCGTTTCAATGATCCGGGCTACCTCTTCACATTCCCCGCATGCAGCCCGCATTCCTTCTTTGTCGCATCCTCCCACCACCAGCGCCCTTCGCGCTCATGCTGGCCTGGAAGCACCGCCCGCGTGCACGGCTCGCACCCGATGCTGACAAATCCCTTTTCATGCAACTTGTTATAAGGGACATTGTTCTCCCTGATGTAATCCAAATCCTGCTTTGAACTCCAGTTCGCAAGCGGATTGAATTTTACAAGATTGCCGCTTCCGAAAGTGGGGTCTTTCTGGATCACGGGCACGTTCGCTCTTGTCCCCGGGCTCTGGTCTTTGCGCTGTCCTGTTATCCAGGCATCTACCGTATTGAGGGCGCGCTTGAGAGGGTCAACCTTTCGCACGTCGCAGCATTCCTTATGGCCGTCTTTATAGAAAGAGAACAAACCTTTTTCTTTTACGAGCTTTTCCGTAGCATCGCGATTAGCAAAGAAAACCTCGACATTGATATTGTAAGCATTCCTCACCTCTTCGATGAACTGGTAGGTCTCAGGATGCAGGCGCCCCGTATCAAGAGTAAAAACCCGGAAGTTCTTGCCTGTTTTTTTTGCCATATCGACCAGCACCACATCCTCAGCCCCGCTGAACGAGATGGCGATGTTCTTGAAATTTCCAAGAGCTAATCCTATGATCTCCTGCGGAGAACTATTATCGTAATCTTTTGCTAATTTTTCAATATTAAATTCTGGCATATATTCACCCTATCCCAATATCTCATTCCTGAAGGTCTCAAACCCCACGCGGTCAAGGCAATCGCCAAACCTTTCGCCTACGTGGGTATTCTTTTTTGACCAGTTGATTATTTTCCTGAATATTGCGATCGCTTCCTGCGGGGATTTCGCATCTACCATTTCTTTCCCGAGCTTCGGATGCTTCCCGATCTTCCCGCCGACAAATATTTTATAACCTTTCCATTCTTCGGAAATCAGGTCAGTCGGGCATGCCCCGACGCAGGCGCCGCAGAGGTTGCATTTATCCCAGAGTATCTTTGCTTTATCGTCCTCGACGACAATGGCTTTTTCAGGACACATGAATGTGCACGTCCCGCAGCCTGTGCAGTCCTCTGTATATATGGCAGGCTTAAGCACTCCCATCAACCCAAGATCGTTCTCCTGCGGCTTTGCGCACGCATTCGGGCAGCCTGTTACTGCGAATTTTATTTTTACAGGCATATCCTCTCCAAAGAACTCCTTGTCCAGCATGCCGCCCAGACTGTATGTATCGATTATGCCGTAATTGCACTCTAAGCTTCCCGGACATGAGATTATATTGCGCACGCGCGGTCCGCATGAACCCGGCGGCGTGCCGTTATCTTCAAGCTCCTTGGTGATGGCATCGAGTTGATGGATATCCACATTTGGTATCTGTATTCCCTGGCGTGTGGTGATATGAACGTATCCCGTGCCGTATTTTTTTGCCAGGCGGCTGATCCCGGAAAGCTGCTCACACGTTACATTTCCGCAGGGCATGCGCAATCTGACAACAAAAAGATCTTTTTGCCGCTGTTTCATGTAACCGGATTTTTTTAAGGATGCAACGTCAAGTTTTTCAAGGCTCATGGTAATCCTCGATATTCTGGATGATATTTATAATTCTGGATGTTGCTTAATAATTAAGGCTTAAATATACCTGATGATTGAGGCAATATCTGTTAATTATGGATTGCTGGAATCAGCAATTCATTCATCTATCGGATATGTCGCTCCTGAAAAATTTGGAAAGCACTCCATTATAATTTAATCATTCTATTATTATTTTATATACCTTCTTATCCACAGCTTCTTTTTCCCATGGTCTCTTGTATATAAATACTATTTCGGTTTCCCCATTCTTTATAGCTTGAAATTCAAATCTTTCTTTGCCACCTGCTCCTACACTTTTTGATGATGGCTCGAATTTTTTCCAATTTAATTTAATATAATTTGTATCAAGCTGAGATTCCCACGTATATCCAGTAGTTGGATTTCCATTAAAAAATATTGTAAAATTCTCTCCATGTTTAATTTTCAATGTTGCCATCTCATCACCTCGAAGCTCAGTCTGTCTTTGTTCTTGTATTACGATTGCTATGATAAAAATAAGGAATAAAATAACACCTATTATATATAAGTTTCTTAAAGATATAGGCATTCGCTAAATATAAAATAGCTTTGTAGTGTATATATATTATTGGATTTTCAACCGTTAGAAACACTTAAATATGGTCAGCACCCAATGATTTATAGGAGATGTTGATATGACCGAAGAAGAGCTTTCTGAAGAAGAAATACAAAAAGAGATAGAGAAGAAAAAGTTGCGATGGAAAGCTGGTAAGACAAGTATGTCTGAACTATCACCTGAAGAACAGAGAAAGAGATTGGGGATCATACCTACAAAAGAGCAAGAGGAGTTAATCCAAGAAAAGGCTAGAAAAAAGAAAAAAGGCGAGGAGTAGTCTTAGAACTGCTTCCAACACCTCAAATAGTAAATAACATCGTTGTCATCATACCATACATACAGCCACGTTGCTTCCATGATGACTTTTGCGATACCAACTATTTCAGCATCGCTGAGATATTTGTATTGCCATGTATCCCCCACATAAGCCCACAATACCCTGTAATCAGAGTTGCAATCGTAATCAATCAACACATAAGAAGCCCAGCCTTCGCCAGCCCCAGCAGTTCGGCCTGCCCTTGGAGCTCCGGGGGGGACCTTCTCCGTCGCTTTAAGGGGTGGAGCTTCAGGTAGAGCTACTTTTGGAATCCTGCTGGCAGGACCCTTCTTTTTCTCTGCCACCTTGGGAGGTGGGGCTTCAGGTAGAGCTACCTTTCTAGCACCAGCCGCTGCACGCTGTTGTTTCAATTTATTTGCTAATTCTTTCATAATAGTTTCTTCAGTTTTATCCATGATTATCGTCTCCTTTTTTTCTTTATTTTATTCCACTGATGTAGGTCAATTGATCCTCTTTCCAGTAGACATAGACACTGCACGATTCCATTAGCAACTTCGCTATTCCCGCTACTTCGTCATCAGTGAGGTATTTGTACCGCCATGCATCCCCGGCATAAGCCCACAATACCCTGTTATCGGAGTTGCAATCATAGTCAACCAGTATATACTGAGCGTAGCCGTTTCCCTCAGGCGATGGAACTTCCATATTCCACATTCCAAAGCCATCGTCCATACCGCATTGGCCATAGGCAATTCTGAAATATCCGCTTTCACCCCAGCCAGGTCCCCAGCTATTCTTGCAGATCCAGCAAGCGTTTGTATCGTCGTAACCTACAACAGATATACAATGGTAGCCTGCCAGATCTCCATAGGCGTATTCATAGATTCCAGATGAATAGTAGAAGAAATCTTCATATACAGCCATGCCTGTAATTTGGGGCCCATTATTGGCTAGATTATCCTTCATTGTATTGACGTCTAAAGTATTGGCCCAGTTCGTAATCTTTGTGTGATCTATTCTGTCTGTCCAATCTGAACATGTGTTAGCACAGCTTACCCCTGAGTCTTGGTATGGAAAACAGTCTTCGTCAGGAACGCCGTTGTTTTTCAGGTAATTGCAGGCATCATCCATATACCAGCCTGAATTACAACAGTCTCCACAGCCACAATAGAATAGGTGTGCTTCAGATAGGTCGATGTTAATACTGGCATCATTATAAGTACGTATTTTCAGCAGCGCCTCCAGAGTTGCGACAGTACCGAAAGCCACACAAGATCCACAGCCCCCCTGGTCCTTGACTGGAGTCGTCCAATCTGCGCCATTCACGTTTCTCCAGTCTATGCTATCTGGAAGCCCAACAGCAGGTTTATATTTTAACTTTTTGATTGCACGGATTTCAGGTCTATCGAGACTCAGTCTTGAGACCATTTGTTTCTGTTTATCAGTTAGTTTGAGGCCGAGCTTCATTTTCTTCTCCTGTTCGCTCAATCCAGAAACGCTTGTTCGTTCAGCTTGCCATCTGATTTTTTTTTCTTTAATCTTTGCTCTAATTCCATTTAGAGAGGTTATTTCATTATTCATTCCTAATATTCCCCCTTTCTTTGTATTCAACTCAGTTAAGATAAGAATACAATTGTATAATTTTTCGATTATTTGGAGCTATGACAATCCTTTGGTGCTGATGTTGCTTTTGAAGGTACCGTGAATTTAAGTTCTATATCTACTGTGTTTGGTTTAAATTTCGGTAAAAACTATAATTTCTGCTCTGACGCTAAAATTTTCATGACCCCACTTTTCTACAATTATTCCCACCTCTTACCAAGTTCCAAGATACCTACGAATCTTGGGTATTTGGTATATGTCATGCTCATGTAAATATTTGTCGGTCGCCTGTTCCACTCAAACAATCAAAAAAACGCGGAGAAACTAAAATAAGGATGAAATACCAGCGCAAATGGGACATCGCTCCTCGAGAAATCAAAACATTTATACTTAATATTAGATACTGTTTTTCCTTAAGTTATCATTTCTCAAAACACCCAAAATAAAGGCAACCCTCTCGGGATATCGTGGGAATGTCAACGCTTCCGGTGATAAATGTTGCAGGCGCATCCCTTATAAGCACTGCCGGGATACCCTCATCCGCCTCCCCCATAATGATCTCTGCCGCAGAAACAAGGTTGTCTGCAGTGGCGCGCCTTGTAATTAAGAGGGGTTTCCCAAAAAGGTCAGTCTTGCCCCTTACATCTTCCACAGGCTCTATCCCTGCGCAGCCCAGTGCGATACCAACACATCCGAGGCGCAGCGGCTGCGTCCTGCTGTCGCCTATTATCACGGCGATGTTGCAGCCATATTCAGCCATGAGCTTTTCCCTGATTCTGGCGGCGCTTTTCTTCGGGTACTCAGGCAGCAGGACAACATGCCCATCAGGTGCGTTGGAATTATCGATGCCTGCACTGGGTGAAAGTACTCCTTTTGTTATGGTTACGACTACACCGGGTATCCCGCCGACTATCTCATCTGACTCCTGGATGATAAGTTCCATCTTCCTGGGGTCGGTATCATAAAGCTTTGAGAGTAGAACCGCCTTTTTAGACGGCTTTACTGTCTTAAGATCCACGACCCTGCCTTCAGCGGTTGCAACCGCTGATTCAGCAAGGACTATTATATCGTTATCCTGCGGCCTGATACCGGATGAAGCCATAGCATCAACAAGGACGCCTGCAACATCGTCGCCTGGTCTTATGAGGGGAGTTTTTATGCCGTATAATTGCATGCTCCAAACTCCTTCATTATCTTAATAGCGCAAAAATCACCGCACATTGTGCACGGCCCCTCATCTGGCGCAAGTTCCCTTGCCCTGTCCCCGTCGATAGCGAAACTCATCTGCCCTTCCCAGTCAAGCTCTGCCCTTTTCCCTGCAAGGTTCCTGTCCCTCTCGCTCGGCCCGTATTTTATCGAGTCGCCTATATGCGCTGCTATCTTGAAAGCGACAAGCCCTTCCCTTACCTGCTCCGGGGCCGGAAGCCCGAGGTGTTCCGAAGGCGTGATATAGCAAAGATAATCCGCTCCCGCACCAACTGCCAGGCTTGCCCCGACGCATCCTGCGATGTGGTCATATCCCACGGCTACGTCCGTCGGAAGGGGCCCTGCCACGAATAGCGGGAAATCCGACATCCGTTTATGGAACTTCACATACTCTGCTATCCTGTCGGCGCGCACATGGCCGCCTGTACCTTCAATAATCACCTGCACACCCTCATCGTTTGCTTTCTTTGCAAGTTCCACGTTGAGTTTTATTTCTTCAACCTGCACCTTATCCCTCCCGTCATGTATGCACCCGCTTCGCATCGTGTTCCCGAGCGATAACACAATATCATTCCTCTTCAATATTCCCAGTATCTCATCGAAATTCTCGATGAACGGGTTCTCGCATTTGTTAATCATCATATAAGCGCCAGTTATCGATCCGCCTTTGGATACTACGCCCATTATCCTTTTCCCTTTTTTGAGCTTCCCCAGGATCTTATTGTCTATGCAATGGAGCACAAAAGAACTCACCCCCTCCTCTGCCTGCTGTTTGATATTCCGGAGGATATCCTCCAGCGTCATATCCCTCAGGCCCTTTTCGGCTGCTGTCTGGTATATGGGAACAGTCGTTATCGGAAGGGATGTATTTCCGAATATGCTTTTTCGTATCCCGGTGATATCCCCGCCCATTGAAAGGTCTGTTATAGTGTCGGCTCCGTACTTCTGGGCTATCCGGGCCTTCATTATTTCCTCGCGAACATTGATTTTTAAGGAGGATGTGCCCAGGTTGACATTCACTTTGGTTGAAAGGCCTTTTCCGATGCCGACTGAGCTTTCTCCCCTGCTCATTATGACCGTGCTCCCGTTCACGATCCGCGAAACGAGGATTTCAATATCCACATTTTCTGAGGCGGCAACTGCTTCCATCTGTTTTGTCGCATTCCCATCCCTTGCTTCTTCGACCTGCGTTTTCATAATATGCCAGCCTTTTCAAGTATTTTTCTTGTGCTTCCGTGGTTCCCGACAGGCATGATATGCACGCCGTCGCAAATACCATGTAATTCGTTTATCAATTCCACGGCTATTTCAATACCAAGTGCCTCCGGGTTCTTTGCTTTTCGCATCCGGTCGATCAGATTTTCGGGTACTTTGGTACCTGCAATATTTTTATTAAGAAACAGCGCGTTTTTTTCTGATTTCAACGGGATTATGCCTGCCAATATTTTAATTCGCTTTGATTTTATCTGATTAATTTTTTCCACAAAACTTGAAAACAAGTCAGCATCAAAGACGGCCTGTGTCTGAATGAAACTTGCTCCCATCCTGATCTTTTTTCCAAGTTTGATAAGTGAAACTTCGTTTAATTCCGTATTTGTTACTGCACCGGTACAGAAATCAGGATGGCCTTCAAGCCTGTTGCCTGAAAGATCAAATCCTCTGTTCAATTCCTGGATCAAACCGAGAAGCTGCACCGAATCCAGGTCATAAACCGGTTTTGCGCCTTCATGGTCGCCTTTTACAGGATGGTCACCCGACATTACAAGTATGTTCCTTATCCCAAGCGCATAGGCTCCCAGGAGTTCAGACTGGAGCGCAAGCCTGTTCCTGTCCCTGCACGTCAGGTGCATTATGGTCTCATATCCTTTGTTCTGCAGGAGACTGCATGCAGCCAGGGGGCTCATCCTCATCACAGCCCTCTGGTTATCAGTGACATTTATAGCGTCCACAATGTCTTTTATCAGTTCGGCATCCTCCAGCATGCTCTTGAAGTCAGTGCCTTTTGGCGGACTCAACTCGGCTGTAATAATGAATTTGCCTGAATCCAATTTTTCGCGGAAGCTCAATTTTTCTTCCTCCCCATTTTTTTTGCATGGTTTTTTGGCGTGTAAATGAATTCAAGATTTGAAAGTTTTCCGAGCTTTTTCAACCTGTCATATATTTCATCCCATGCGCATTTACGTTCATCCACTTCGCATTTTCCTTCCACGCCACCGCCGCACGGCCCGTTGAGCAGGCCCTTGGGACACCTTGCGACCGGGCAAATCCCCCCGTATTCCCATATCGTGCATTCACCGCACATACCGCATTGCTCTTTCAGGATTTCACTACCTATTCCACCGAGGGATTCCGTATCAAGAGCTGGATATACCTGTTTTTCTGAAAATTTTGAGATTACTGATACTCCGCCCCCACAGGACATGATCAATAAAACATCGGACTTTCCTATCCCGGGATTCAGGGACAACACCTCTTCCCATGAACTTATGTTGCAGGCTGAACTCAGAACTGTCCATCCCGCGATGTTTTTCCCTGCAATGGAGAGTCTTTTTTTCATTTCAAGTACTTCGGTTTCACCGCCCACATGGAGTTTGGTCGCGCATTTCCCGCATCCGATTATGAAAATGTCACGCTCTTTCAGGGTCTTAAGGATTTCTTTAAGTTCTTTTTGCCTTGATATTATCATTCTTATCTTGAATATCCAAAAACGACATCGTTTTTCTTATTTATTAATTCGGAAAGCATATCGGCTATCAGGGGAAGTTCTCTCACCTGGTGCCTGATTTTTTTTATGAGACGCTCGACCTGGAGCTGTGTGCCGGCAATTATTAGACTTACTTTGTCAGTTTCATGGGATACGGCCTCCCGCGGAAGTGCAGCATCTCCACCCCTTGCGAGCATCTCCTGTTTTATTATCAGGGCTTCGGTCGTCGTGATATTCCGGAGCTTGATGTTATAATGTACGGTTTTTTTCTTCATTACTTCGCTGCCTGCTGATGTTGCACCGATCGAATGCATCGCTCTTTTGCAATCCTCCGGATTTTTTATATAAAGCAGTTCGGCTTCGATTATGCCTGATCTTATCGAGGGTATTCTTGCCCTTGCACTCTCTGCTACCCTGACTGCATCAATGGTAGGCGCAACATCGTGGGTCCTTATGATATGGGCTCCGTTTCTTACAGCGATGGCCGTGGCGGCAAGGCTTCCATAAAGCCTCTCGCCAGCTGGCTTATTCAGGGTCTCGCCGATAAATGATTTCCTTGATATCGCGGCAAGTATGGGTTTTTCAAAAATTCGCAGTCTCTGGAGATTATCTATGGTCTCATAATCATATATCGGGAGTTTTTCAGGCGTCCATCTCCCGATAGCAGGGTCGATGATAATGTTGTCAGGTGATATCCCCTTTTCCTCTGCGGAGGATATTATTCTCTCCAGGGAATCCATCACGGCATCCATCCCCACAGGATCACCGGGAACTCTGTTGCTCGCCATAAGTATCACCGGGCACCCGTGGTCTTTTGCCACATCCGCCATCCCCGCATCAGCCGTGAAGCCGCTTACATCGTTGATGATGCCGGCTCCGGCATCAAGCGCTTCATCCGCAATGTCTGAAAACATGGTATCTATGGAAATAGGGACAGTAACTTCCTTCAGGAGCTTTACTGCGGGAATAAGACGCGAATGTTCTTCTTCTTTTGAGATTTTCCCGGCCAGCGGCCATGTTGATCGCGCGCCAATATCAATAAGATCTGCTCCTTCTTCTACCATCTTCAGGGCAGCATCAAGAACAGAGTCCGAGGGAATAACAGAACCTTTATAAAAAGACTCCCTGCTAAGGTTTATTACGCCCATCACTCTTACAGGTTGATCGTCTCCGACTTTCAATCCTGCAATGGTTTTTTCTATCACGTTTTACCTTAATACTTTTTAAGTACTCATAAGGTTTGCGTCTTTTGCTGCGGTTTGCATTTTTTAACCAAAAGCTATTTAAATGATTAAGAATAATTCTTTTTCAGGGAGGTTAATATGAAAGTCGTAAAAATCAAGAGAATCGCAAAAGGAACCTGCAAGTGCCACTCCTCATGCGCATAAAAAAATCTAAAATATAGTTTTATTATTTTATCACTTCATACCCCGCTTTAGTCCATTCTGTAATTCCGCCGTTCATATTATACACCTGTGTAAATCCATTTTTTACCAGTATCTCGCTTGCCTGCGTACTGCGGTGCCCGGTCCTGCAATATACTAATATTTTCCTGTCCCGCGGTATCTCATTTAACCTTTTTTCAAGATCCTGAAGAGGGATCAATACGGAGCCATTGATATGCCCAGCATCGTATTCTTCCACAGTACGCACATCCAGGATGAAAACCTCTCCCCCGTCGATCATTTTTTTACCATGCTCCACCGTGATATCGATTTGTTTTGCTTCTTCAGGCTGCCTGGCCGGGTTGGTACACCCGGATAATGCAACGAGCAAGATCACAATTCCTGCAATGGGACAGATCTTTCTCATAAGTTTTGAAATTCGCATGTTTTAGTTTTTCCTTCCGGAAATTATAAAAAACCCATTCCCCCTGGCCAGCCATTTCAATTGTGCCAGGAACGCCGCAAGTTCTCCCTTTCCAGTGTGCGGATGCGACCCGATGAACGTAAACCCGTCCCTGGCGAACCAATCGAGCACCTCGCCCACTGTATGGTAGCTCTCGTGGGGATGGACGTATTTGTCAGCAACATAGGCAGTCTCATGGGTGCTTCTCATTTTTCTCCCATATATCGATCTCTCGACGTATGCCATCCTTTTTTCAAAATCATTGCCTGCGCGAAGACCTATCCACATCCTTGTTGCCCTGTGGGTAAGCCTTCCGTAGCGGTTATAAAGTCCTATCGTTATCGTACCTCCCGGCTTGCACAGGCCTGCAAGCGCCTTGAAATTGGTGTAGGGATTTTTTGTGTGATGGAGCGCGCCAAGGCAAAATACATGATCGAATTTTTTCCCGGGCCTGAATTCAGCGATATCGCAATGGCTGAACTCTACCTTTAGATTGAACTTTCCTGCAAGTTCCTGTGCTTTCCCAAGCGATGCCCTGCAAAGATCAAATGCAGTGACGCACGCGCCGTAATATGAAAAATAACATGCTTTCTCTCCTGTTCCGCAGCCTGCATCAAGGATCTCCTTTCCAGAAAGCGAGCCAGGCTCCAATCCCGCGGTCGCAAGTATCCTTGACATAACGTTAGCATGGAGTTTCTTAACGAGGTCGCGCTCGGTGCGGATTGGAAGGGAAGGGTAAGGGTACAGTTCATAAAACTGGTTTACCCTGCTGGCTATTTTGTCCATATTATGAAATCGTTCCTATTACCTTATTTTCCCCCTTCCAGTACCTGGAAAATTTCCTCGATGTCAGGCAGTTCTGCTATCGGATAAACCTTTACGAATACAATCTTTCCTTTTTCATCCACTATTATATTTGCCCTTTCGGAAACCCCATCCTCCTGCCTGAAAATCCCGTATATGATCGCAGCCTCCCCATGAGGCCAGAAATCCGAAAGAAGCTTCGTATTTTTTATACCGAGCTCTTTTGCCCATGCTTTTTTCGAGGGCACGGTATCCACGCTTATCCCAAGGGCAACGGTGTTCAGCTTTTCGAACCTGCTCCGATTTTTCTCAAGCGATTTCATCTGGTCTGCGCAGACCTTTGTCCATGCCAGCGGATGGAAGGACAGGAGCACTTTTTTACCCCTGAAAGCTGATAGTTGTATATGCATTTCCGTCTGGTCGCTCAGAATAAAATCCCTTGCTTTATCACCTGGTTTTACTGTCATTTTATATCACTCTCCTCATAGCCTTACAAGTTACATGCAGCCTGGCTGTTCGATATGAAATCTATTGAATTCGTGATACATTAAAGTTATGTAAGCCCTCCGACAAATATTTATATTGATCTTGCATATATTATATGGGTGTACGAATGAGACTAAGTAAGAAAATGCTTTTTGTAATCTGGATTATTCCGATATTCCTTGGTTTGGTGGTAATCCTCAGCTTCTGGAGTGCGATTTCAGCCTTGTACCCGATGGGTAAGACGACCTATCTGGTATATAATCAACTTATTGCCATCGGAGTTGCTGTATTTTTGGGTATCACTGTTTACTGGAGCATACTTGTCTACTACATACATTTGCTCCAGGAAAATGAGATCGTCATCCAGAATAACTTTGCCAAGCTTGCAGGCAGCGGAACTTCGCATCTTGAGAATGCCAAGAAGCTGATAGGTAAAGTGCTGGATGAAATTAAAACAAGCGAAGAAATATTGAAATATTAGGATTTTGATGAGGAAGGGATGGCCCGAAAATCATTCCCTTACTCAGCCTGTTCGACTCACAACCGGGTATTAGGACTGTGCCGTCCCTTCGTCATGTATAATATTATTTCACAGAATATTTATAGAGGATATGACAAATACCAATATTGGGAGTGATATTGATGAATCATCAAAAAGTTGTGGGTATAGTGGCGGTCATATTATTATTGATAGCGGCTGTGCTTGTCTTAGCAGGGGTGAACAACATAGCCGGGCTACCCATGTTAAGCGCTGGTAACTTTGCCGCCGGATACCTATCTGCGGGTCAATTCTCTATAGGAGTATTTTCAAGTGGCACTTTCGCAGCAGGCATATTCTCCATCGGTATCTTTTCGATAGGCATATTTTCCATTGGTATATTCTCTTTCGGCATTTATGCACTGGGAATATACGTTGCTCGCAAGTATATCGTGCCATCAGAAAAAAAAGAAGAGTATGAATGAAAGCCAAAGACAACAAGAAACACTGTGTATAGACCGTTTTCTTAGACAACTTTCAAAGACAGGTTATACTCTTTCATTGACTATTAATTGTCATTTTTTATATACCTAATTTTTTAATTAGGTAATCCGAAATCTATATAGGCTTGCAAAAATATAGAGTTAGGTACACCTAATAAACGGAGTGAGAAAAATGTTAGCAAGCTTTTTAATAACCTTCAGGGAAGCTCTTGAAGCCGCCCTGATAATCGGGATAATAGCAGCTTATATCAAAAAGCTGGGAAGAAAAGACCTTAACCGATATCTCTATCTTGGAATTGCAGGCGCGATAGCCGCAAGCACAGTAGTTGCACTTTTATTCAAACTCATTTACGGCAAGCTTGCAGGCACGGCAGAGCAACTGTTCGAAAGCATTGCGGCCCTCACCGCAGCCGCGGTACTGACGTACATGATATTCTGGATGGCGGAAAATTCAAAAAAGATAAAAGGGGAGCTGCAGGAAAAGATAGATGTTTCGATATCAAAAGGCCAGATGGCAGGAATCGCAGCCCTCTCCTTTGTCGCGGTTTTCAGGGAGGGGGTAGAGACCGTCCTGTTCCTAGGAACACTTGCAATAACTTCACCTGTTGATACGCTTATCGGTTTTGCAGCCGGTATCCTTACTATTGTTCTCCTGTCGTATATCATGTTCAAAGGGATATACAGGCTTGACGTAAGCAAGTTCTTCAAATATACAAGCATACTATTGATCCTGTTTTCTGCAGGTCTGGTGGCGACCGGCATACATGAATTCAATGAAGCGGGCATCATACCGCCAATTATAGAACATGTGTGGGACATAAATCCCCCCCTCAATCCTGATGGTTCATATCCCTTGCTTCATGAGAACGGCCTTATCGGCAGCAGCCTCAAATCCCTTATCGGCTACAACGCCAGTCCCTCGCTGACCGAGATGCTCGCCTACATTAGCTACTGGATCGTGATAGGAATTTTCGTGTACAGGACCTATAAGACACCCGGTGAGGTGAAAGCGCATGAAAGCAGACACCCCCAGGATTGAAGAATATCTTGAATCCATTTATAAACTCCAGCAGGATGAACATCCTGTAACCACATCCCGCCTTGCTGAACACCTGAAACTCTCGGCGCCATCGGTTTCTGAAATGGTAAAAAAACTTGCGCAAAAGAAACTGGTCAACCATACTGAAAAAGGCGTCTGCCTCACGCAGGAAGGAAACCGGATAGCCAAAAAAGTCATCCGGAGGCACCGCCTGTCAGAACGGTTGCTTACCGATATCCTGGGATTCAGGTGGGATGAGGTCCATGATGAAGCATGCAGGCTGGAACATGCGATAAGCCCGGAAATGGAAAAACATATCGAAGAAAGCCTGGGAAACCCGAAAACATGCCCCCACGGCTTCCCGATCCCAGACGAGAACGGCGTCATTGCAAAAGAAAAACTCCGGCCCCTTTCTGAATTAAAAGCTTCAGACAAAGGGATCATAGTGAGTGTTTTTGAAGAGGACCCCAAAATGCTTCAGTATCTTGCGACCCTCGGATTGATCCCCGAGGTATGTGTAAGAGTGGAAGAAGTGGCACCCTTCGGGGGGCCGCTTATCGTTTGTGTTTCAGGTTCAAGGTATGCACTCGGAAGGGAAGTAGCCTCAAAGATAAAGGTGAAATGATGCTTTCGTGCCATGGTACACTAAAGGATATAAAAGGCAACACCGACTTTATTTTTGTGCTTGCAGGCAATCCCAACGTGGGAAAATCAAGCATATTCAACCGCCTTACAGGAATGGGAGTGGTCACTGCCAACTATCCCGGTAAAACAGTGGAATTGAATATGGCGACCACGGATTTTAAGGATCTCAAGATCGGTATCATCGACCTCCCCGGAAGTTATGCTCTCGGCGCTGTATCTGAGGACCAGTGGGTAGCCCGCAGGGCCGTTCTTGACAGCCATCCCGATGCAGCCGTAATGATCCTTGATGCCACCAACCTTGCAAGGAACCTCTACATGATGCTCCAGTTCATTGACCTTGGCATTCCTCTTGTTGCGGCGCTGAACCTTATAGACGAAGCTGAAAAAAGAAATATCATAATCGACGCCGGAAAGCTTTCAGGACTCCTTGGTGTCCCTGTAGTCCCGACAATAGCAACGACCGGGCACGGGCTTGATGAACTGATACAGGCTGCTGTGGATATTGCAGGTAAAAAAACAGGGATCAAATATGGCCTGCGATACGGGCTGGATATTGAAGCGAACATAAAGAAAGTCGAAGACCTGATATCACCATATGGTTTTGGGATCGCTTCCCGGGCACTGGCAATACTGCTCCTTGAAGAAGATGCGGAGTTCGTGGAGCTTGTAAAAAGCCATCCGGATGGAAATCAAGTTCTTGAAGAAGTAAGAAAGATCAGCAGGGATATAGAAAAAAAGCACGGCGAAAAGACACCGCTGCGGATCGCCAGGGAAAGGCACGGGCTTGCCGGGGCTATTGCATCGCAGGTACAGGGCGACGTTTCACCCATTAGATCAGACAGGCTCTGGGCTTACACCACTTCACCAGTCACCGGAATACCATTGCTCATAGGCGTGATGGGGATTATCTTCGGTTTCCTGTTTTATGGCGGGGACCTGCTTTCGACGTTCTTAAGCGGGCACTGGGCATCGTATATTTCCCCTGTGATCGACGGTGCGATATTCTATGTTCTGGGTGAGGGACATATGGGTAAAATACTGGTATGGGGATTTGACGCCGGCATCCTGGCAGCGCTTGCTGTCGGGATACCTTATGTGCTCACTTTCTATTTCATGCTCGCCTTCCTCGAAGATACCGGATACCTGAACTCAGTGGCTTTCCTGACAGACAGGCTGATGCACAAGTTCGGGCTCCACGGGCGCGCAATTATCCCGCTTGTGGCGGGTGCAGGGTGCAATGTGCCGGCCATCATAGGTACGCGGGTACTTACGACCATGCGCGAGCGGACAATAGCCAGTACGCTGATCACACTCATCCCGTGCAGCGCAAGGACGGCTGTGATCCTGGGCGCAGTCTCATTGTTCGTTGGCTGGAAACCGGCCGTCGCTATATATGTTATCGTGCTTGTACTTGTGTTCCTTGTCGGTATAGGGCTTAACAGGGTCATGCCCGGCACTTCCACAGGGCTTGTTATGGAGATGTTCCCCTTCAGGGCGCCCCTGATGTCAAATATCTTCAAAAAAACCTGGTTCAGGTTCAGGGATTTCGTGTTCGTGGCGTTCCCGATAGTCCTTGTGGGCTCCCTTGTGCTCGGGGCGCTCTATGAGACCGGATACCTGTGGAAACTTTCATCCCCGTTATCTCCAGTAGTCGAAGGATGGCTCGGCCTTCCTGCTGTAGCAGGATTGACTTTAATATTTGCCATCCTCAGGAAAGAACTTGCTCTCCAGCTCCTTGTCACGCTTGCAGTGGTTATGTACGGGGGCGGCGCGAAGAACCTGCTGCTGTTCATGACCCCGGCGCAATTGTTCGTGTATGCTCTGGTGAACACTATCTATATTCCATGCGTTGCCACTATTGCTGTTCTCGGTCGCGAGCTTGGCTGGAAGCGTGCGGGAGGTATTATGGCCTTTACTGTAACTCTTGCAATACTGATCGGTGGTCTTGCTTACAGGTTCATTGTATATTTCCGGCTTTTATGAAGATCCAGTGTCCATTGTGCGGTATCAGGTTTGACCCCAAAGATAACAGTAGCTGCATGGCATGCCCGCACTTTGCGAAATGCGGCCTTTTGCTATGCCCTAACTGCGGGCATGAATTCCCGGGGGACAGATGACCGCCGGAAAATATATATCGTCGATTGACGTAATAAAATTAGGCAAAAGCCGACAACTATTTCCTCCTATCCCGTCAACGATTCATTTCTTCCGGCTTTTGCCTGAAATTAAAAAAAAACCTTTTTTAAGACAATAAAAAACTAAAGTAAACTAAAAAAACACGTTAAAAACTAAAAGAATCCTGAAAACGCTCGATAAACTTAAATTAATGCCAATTATAGGTTTGCGTGATACCCGGATAAGGGTAGGAAAAGGAGAAAAATGTTATGGAAACTATGGATGGATATATTATATATAAATATATGGAATTTTTTATAATACCGCTATATTTAATTTTGACCTTTTTGTTCGTTCAAATATGGTTTATATGGAAAGATGTTGATAAGAATGAATTAGTTCATTTTCTTGCAAATGAAGCTTTTTTCAAAAAAAACTGCCTCTATGTTCTTATTTTCAGTGTGAGTTTCATGTTCCATGAGATCCTTGAGGGAACGGGACTGCCGTATAAGACGATCTTTTTTGAATTATTTGAAATAGTGGCGCTTCTTTTCATTGCGTTGTTCGCATATAACTGGCATAGCGCATTAAAAACATGTGCGTCTAAAAAGGCGTTGCCTATTGAACTCACGAATTTTTCTGATAACAGCAGTAGTACCTGAAAACATATTCGATCTTATTTTTTTTTAGGAATTTCATACTCCTATAAAGCAGTCTTGGAAATAGACAAGAAGTGGTTGTGAAACGCCAATAACAAATCCATTATACGATTGGAAGTCCCTGCGAAATCTTTATGGTGCATACTTTCCACTCGATATTTATAAAAACTCTAATCTGTCATTCCATGTTTATAATGTAGTAAAGTTGGATTTATTTGAAAGGAGGTAACAGTATGAATAGTCATGATGTACAAATTGTGAAACTTGAACCTATGCGGGCTGCAAGTGTATATGCATTCGGGATAAGTCCTGAGGGAGATGCCTGGCAGAAGCTTGTTGCATGGGCAAAACCGAAAGGTTTACTTAAAAGCATCAACGAACATACAATCTTTGGTTTCAATAATCCTAACCCTCTATCCGATAGTTCCAAATATGGATATGAGCTCTGGATCAAAGTTTCTTCTGAAATTGAGCCCGATGGAGAAGTACGAATAATCGAATTCCATGGTGGCCCATATGCTGTTATTAGATGCGAAGCTCTTGGACAACCATATAAGAACATCCCTGCTGCCTGGCAGCGCCTTGTTGGTTGGTGTGAAATTAACAATTACAAACCCGGCTATCACCAATTTCTGGAAAAATTCATTACTGCCGGGGATGATCCCGATAATCTCATTTTGGACTTATATTATCCAATAAGGGATTAGAAAATCACATATCAGTTCCTCTAAAAAGCCTTTCTATCTAATCGTAGTTCAACGTTTCAAATCGATAGTTTTAATTAGTGTTATAACCGAAAGACGATTTATGAAATGTAAAGAGTGTGGCTATGAATTTAGTAGCAATGCAAAATTCTGTCCTGAATGTGGGAAGCCCGCATCATTGGGAAACAATAAAGTAAATTGTAGAAAATGCGACTATGAAATGGAGGGCAATTTAAAATTCTGTCCCGAATGCGGAGAATCTGTTCGTAGTGATAATAGAGGACGAAGGGATAAAGGAGACGATGATGATGAAGGAGGGATATTAGGCGGATTAGGTGATATTGTCGGTAAGATATTTGGTGGCTAAGAAATCGGTTGTGTTTCATCAGCCATTTTTTTATTTAATCATCCACTTTATTAGCCAGGTCGCACTTTAAATAATGATACACTGCCTTAGAAATGGCCTCTTTAATTGAGGACTCCCCGGACTTTTCTTTCAGAGCGATCACATCTTCCTGTGGAAGCACAGACTGGACATGGACAAATTTCATACGAATATCCTGAGACGAAACAAATATTCACCTTATAATAATAGTTAGCTTCACATTGAGATAAACAAAGGTGTGAAGTTTAGAGCATCGGTATTTACTATGGAAGCGACAGGTATTTACAATTGATAAAAAATATGCTATTATGATTTGTCCCACATGCGGCGGAGAATGCGTGCAGCCCGCTGAAAAAGTACTTGATGAAATATTCGGGATGTACATGGCATGCGCTTCATGCCAGCCTGAACCGTCCTTCAATAAGAGCGCCCCGTTCCATGAAAAAATTGACAGCGAATCCGGGCGCTGCAAGAAATGCGGCCGGAGGCATATTGACTTTGTTATGGGGAACGTATTGACGTTGCTCAAAGAGAATGGTCTTTTCCCTGAAGAGTCCGCGCTCAAAGAAGTGGGAACACCGCTCATCTCTTTTGGTTTCCAGGTGCCATACCCGCCGAGGCTCGGAAAAAAAAGCCTTGTACTGATAATGGATTCAGTCACAAAAGAACTGGCCGGTAAAATCGTGGCTGAGGTTCCCGAAGTGAAGGGAGTGATCAAAAGAAAAGGATCACAATCGCAGAGTGTCGGAATTCTGGATACCGGCGCCACGCCGCATACATATGAACTTCTTTCAGGTTGCGATATGCGTTGCGATGTCGTATCCTCGATTTTCGGCGAGTTTTGCATCTATAAAAACCAGTCCATGATACACATTGAATTCAATAATTCAAAAATCCGGGAACTTGAGAGGTTATATCTTAACGGGGATCTTGATAATTCTTCTGTGCTTGATGGTTTTTGCGGGCCCGGGACGCTTGGGCTTTTAAGTGTCGCAGGGGGTGCAAGAAAAGTCATTTTCAACGATGCATGGCTTCCCGCCCTCAGGAACACCATTTTAAATATCAGGGCCAATTCAGGTATTCTGGGCGTGGATATTGAGTCTGAAACCAGTGGTCAAAATAAGCTCATAGGGGACGAACCGGTACTCCTGGCAAAAGCCGGGGGAAAGGCGGAAATCCTGATATATCACGGGGATATAAGAAAACTGGAAGTAAAGGATTGCGATATTTGCCTGATAGACACATTCCCTTCAATAAACCCTGCCGGGTTTATACCATTGTGCAGGGAGATGGCAAAAAAAATTGTGGTTATTTAGTCCCGCAGCAGACATGTTTCAAAACAATAAGGCTTGTGGAATATTTTGCTTCATACTCATGGCCGTTCGCTTTCAGGAGGGATAAATAAAAATCCCGTATTTTCTCCACAGCTTTTTCATTTTTATAACTATGGTATATGTTGAATCCGTCATTGAGTAATTCTATTTTATCTATGATCAGCAAAGATTCATGCGTTTTTTTTAGCATTTGCAGGAAATCAGGATGAGATATGTTTGATATATGTCTTTTTGAAATCGATTCGAATAACCTTGAATCAAGTGGAATGTTACAGGTGAGTAGTTCTTCATAATGGTCTTTATGCAAAGAAACCATATTGTAATCAACAGATTTATATATTTCAATAAGGTTTTTCCAGAATTCCTTTTTTGATACGAACTCGCCTATAGCCTGTTTTAAAGGTCCAAAATACTTCCTCGAAACAAGTGGATATGTTCCCTGGTCTCTTTTTTTTAGATCAATACGAACCGTGGTAGCGCGCGGGTGGATCACATCAATATCCAGGCCTTTGTTATTGGCCAGGAACATTATCACAAGCTGGGAAAGAAAATCCCGGTACAATTCATTATTTCCTGCAATTGTAACAGTTGCATTTGCAGGATTGACATCATCAATGCAGAATATGGATACTTCGCAGTTCCATCCGGATTCACGGCTGATCTCATTAATTCGCCTGTCCAGCTCTGATACGGTCTTGATTTTCAATGGATCGATGAGTTCATCAAGTATTTCATCATCAAGAGGAACACCCCTGGTCCATTTTAACATCCACTGGAATATCGGGCTGCAAAGCAGAACATTTTTTCCGGTTTCTATGGATTTCTCCCTGGGGGTCATCTCTTTTTTTTCAGCGGCGATGTTTGATAAAACGTTTTCGACAGTGCCATATCGGTGAAGCGCCGCTTCGGCAATATCGACAGCATCCCGGATAGCAGCGCTCAGGTTACCATCATGCTTCCTGGTCAAAGGCTCGATTTTTTTCAGATGAGTCTCTTCCAGCGATATGTTTTTCCTCACTACCATATTTTATTACTACCAGTGTGTTACTGAATTTAATGTCTAATAAATCTTTTCACATTTAATACAAAATAATGCTATTTGAGTGATACTTTAATCACAACTGTATATTTAGCAGTGCTACTACAACATTTAGATGATGATGAATTAACAGGATAGGAAAACCGGCAGGTTGGGAAGTGGGTTCATCATAAATGGCAGATTGGGAAATGACTTCAAAATAGATTGCGGGTTGGGGAGTGGGTCATCATCTGCCATTTATTTTACAGCATATTATTTTATACCATGGCTCATCAATAAGGAAAGAATAATGGGCAGCAGAATCGAAGTCTCTTTTAAAAAAGAAATCAGGGACGCTTTCGGAGAAGGTATAAGAAAAAGAATAATTGAGGACTTGCACATCAATGTAGAATCTGTCAGGACAATCGAGGTTTATACGATCGATGCGTCTTTATCATCAGAAAAAATATCGCTTCTTGGGGAAAAAGTTTTCACCGACCCGGTGATACAAAACTATTCAGATAAGCCGCTGGCTGATGATTTTACATGGTTGATAGAAGCAGGTTACAGGCCTGGCGTAACTGATAATGTGGGGGCAACAGCAAAGAAAGCATGCGAAGATGTGTTGAAAACCGCATTAAGGGGAGTATATTTTTCAAGACAATATCTGATCAGGGGAGATATCACGAAAGAAGAGGTCGAAAGGATAGCAGGCGGCCTTCTTGCCAACGGCCTTATTGAAAGATGGAAGATCATAAACATCAAAGAATGGAATGAGGATAAAGGTATCACTCTTCCGCTTCCTGTTGTTAAAGGAAAACACGAACCATCAGTATCAGAGATAAATCTTGATGCCAGCGATAATGAATTAAAAGAAATCAGCAGGCTGCGGCTTCTTGCCCTTACTCTCTCAGAGATGAAAACGATCAGGGGATATTTCATGGATAAAGCCGGGGAAGAGAGAAAAAAGGTAGGACTTTCCCTGGCAACGGATGTGGAGATCGAAGTGCTGGCGCAGACATGGTCTGAGCACTGCAAGCACAAGATATTCAATAGCCAGATAACTTATGTCGATGAAAAAGGGACGAAAAGCATTAATTCACTTTTCAATACTTTCATAAAAAGAGCCACCAGGGAGATCAATAAACCATGGCTCGTCTCGGTTTTTACTGACAATGCCGGGGTGATCAGGTTTAACCCGGAATACAACCTTGTGATGAAAGTAGAGACGCATAACACGCCGTCAGCCCTTGACCCTTACGGTGGTGCGATCACGGGGATAGTCGGGGTGAACCGCGATCCGCTCGGTACTGGCATGGGGGCGCGGTTGATATTCAATACCGATGTTTTTTGTTTCGCTTCCCCATTCTATGATAAACCCCTGCCGCCGCGCCTGTTTCATCCCAAGAGGATATTTGAAGGGGTAAGGCGGGGAGTTGAGCATGGCGGCAACAAGAGTGGCATCCCTACGGTGAACGGATGCATAGTATTTGATGACAGGTATCTTGGGAAGCCCCTTGTATATTGCGGGACAGGAGGGATAATGCCCTCCACGATAAACGGCAGGCCTTCCCATATTAAAGAAATCCATCCGGGCGACCATATCGTAATGACGGGAGGGCGCATCGGTAAAGATGGCATACACGGAGCTACTTTCTCTTCACTTGAACTTGATGAAAATTCACCTGTGACAGCGGTGCAGATAGGAGACCCCATAACCCAGAAAAAAATGATGGATTTCCTGCTTGAGGCAAGGGATAAAGGCCTGTATAACGCCATTACGGATAATGGGGCGGGCGGGTTGTCATCGTCTGTGGGAGAGATGGCGCAGCTTAGCGGAGGATGTCTCATTGAACTTGAAAAATGCCCGCTGAAATATGAAGGGCTTGACCCATGGGAAATACTGCTTTCAGAATCGCAGGAAAGGATGACGCTTGCTGTGGCTCCCGCTAAAATTGAAGATTTTCTCGCTCTTGCAGGAACAAGGGATGTCGAGGCGACTGTAATTGGTACGTTTACTGATAGCGGCAAATTCCATGTAAAATTCGAGGACAGGACGGTGGCGTACCTGGGCATGGATTTCATGCACCAGGGGCTTCCTGCCATGAAACTCAATGCACGGTGGGAACAGCCGAAGTTCGAGGAACCCGTGCTCGGTGTAGTGGACCTGACATTAACGCTCAAGAACCTCCTTTCGCGCCTCAATATTTGCTCAAAGGAATACGTGGTACGCCAGTACGATCACGAGGTACAGGCGGGCTCGGTCGTGAAGCCGCTCACAGGCGATGGGCCAAGCGATGCAGCCGTTATCCGGCCCCTGCTTGACAGTATGGAGGGCGCGGTCGTGGCCAACGGCATCTGCCCAAGGTACGGGGATATCGATACCTATCACATGACTGCATGCGCGATCGATGAAGCCCTGCGGAACCACATATCTGTGGGAGGCTCTTTTGACCATGTGGCAGGCCTTGATAATTTCTGCTGGTGCGACCCTGTGAAATCAGAAAAAACACCTGATGGGGAGTATAAGCTTGCCCAGCTTGTCAGGGCGAACATAGCTTTATACGATTATACGAAAGCCTACGGCGTTCCCTGTATTTCCGGGAAGGACAGCATGAAGAACGACTACCAGATAGGCGGAAGGAAGATATCGATACCTCCAACTGTCCTGTTTTCGACGATCGGCAAGATAGAGGATGTCAGGAAAGCCGTAACTATGGACGTTAAAACACCGGGTGACAGGGTCTATGTTCTGGGAATGACAAAAGATGAGCTCGGGGGTTCAGAATATTTTGCCTCGCTCGGGTTCATAGGGAACGACGTGCCAAGAGTGGATGCGGCTTCAGCCAGGAAACTTTATATCGCCCTTGAAAAAGCCATTCTTGAAGGTGCTGTGGCCTCTTGCCACGACTGCTCTGACGGGGGCCTGGGCGTCGCCCTTGCAGAAAGCGCGTTTTCAGGGGATCTTGGGATTACCATTGAACTGACAAAAGTCCCGGTTGAGAACATAAAGCGCGCTGATACCATCCTGTTCTCAGAATCCCAGAGCCGGTTCGTGGTAACGGTGGCGCCAGATAAGGTACAGAGATTCGAAGTCATCATGAAAGGGAACGTTTTTGCGGATGTCGGGGTTGTTACGGCGCAGCAGATTTTCACGGTAATGGATGGCGAGAAGGTATTGTTGAGTGCGGGGATTGATGAACTCAAGGGAGCATGGCAGAAGACGCTGTCGTGGTAAGAGTCTGGTTATAACCATCGTAATAGTAAAGTATATATATTATCAAAGAAAGTTTTAATTATCTGGTGGTTCGATGGAGTCGCTAAAAATTCGAATAAAAAGACGCCTTGAGGTATACCTGGAACTGGATATAGATGGAATCAGGAAATTTATAATCAACATGCTGCTTGATTTAAAAAGGGTAACGGTTGATCTATTGTATGAGGAAATCAACAAAAAATTCAAGGTTTCCTACAGCGCGGTGGCTTCAACACTGGGATACATCCATTCAAAGCTTGGCATTCTCCATGCAAGTAAGGAATCCTATAAAACACCAACCGTATATTCATTGAAAGAAGAATATGTAGATTTAATTAAAAGCGCATTGCTTAAAAATGAAAAGATCAACATAACATAGAATTAATCTCATTATCCAGATCAATAAAACGCCGAATCGTTTTTTCATCAAGTTGTTTTTTCCGTAAGCTTGAAACGACCTCTTCCATATCGCCCACTCTTTCGCCAAAAATAAGATTATCCGCATGCGCAACGATCTTTTCTTCTATTGTAACTGGCAGGTAATCCTTTGCTGGAAGTCCAAGGGGAATAGCATCCTCCATTGTGATCCCTGCCCCTATGTGCCGTTCTATGATTTTCACCAGTTTATCACTCAACCCATTTTCAACAGCTACCGCCGCACCAACAACAGCGTGGTCAATTCCATGGGTCTTTCCTCTGCCTATGTCGTGAAGCAGGCTGCCTATAAATACAGCGTCAATATCGATGTTTGCCGAACTCCCTTTTTTTTCAGCGCATTTATTGATTTCGATAGCTATTTTCCTTGCATGTTCTGCAACTATCCTGCAATGCTTGATCACATCTTTCGAGCATCCTGACTTAATGAGAAGGGCGATAGCCTCTTTCTCGTTCAAGCATACGCACCCTGGGTCATTTCTTCAAGACTGGAAATTCTCTTTTTAAGGGCATTTATTATCATTTCATTATCCTGGTATTCCAGTTCCTCACCGCATACAGGGCATATGAACTCAAGTTCACTGGCAGTCTCAAAGAGAAAGCGGTTGCATTGTTTCTTGCATGTATAGAAAACCTTTCCTTCCTCAAATTCAAGTTTTGTCTTAAGATTTTTTAAAAGTTTCCTTGATTCGAGCTCAAGCTGCCGGTCCATAGTAGAAAGATCAAGTTTCCACAGGTAAGTAAGCCAGCCGCTATCTGTATCCCTTACCCTGCGATAAGATGCCAGCCTGTTCTCATACAATATGAAAAGGGTTCTTCGCACGATATTAAGCAAAACACCGGTAACCTCGGCGATCTTTTCATCCGTGACCTCGCCTTCCGGCATATTCCTGACAACCTTGAACCCCTCTTCGCCAACAAGGCTCATGAGATAGCCTCTGATAACAGGATCATCTAAATCAACCAAAAATATCACCGTATCACTCTTGTTTTTCTAAGACTTTAAACTTCCGTCATGGACTCGGTATGAAACGAAGATTCCCTGACATTTTCTAATGCCGTCCTTCGCGTTTTACCTGTTCCAAGCATCGTCGTGATTGGCTCATCCGCCCGAACCAGCCTGCCGGGTTGCGGGATATCAGCCGCTTTTCCCTTATCCATACACCGGATGAGCCTATCAGATATATCCCGGCTTATGACAATATTTTTTTTTGCATAAACTATGGCTTTCGCCGCAAAGCGCATGGGCCTTCCTGGTTCCGGAAGTTCACCTGCAAATGATCTTACATGCGAATCAAAAATATTTATCCCGGTTGAAAGCTCAACCGTGTCCAGACTTCCCTGAAACCTGGGATTTATCTCAATGACGAACAGGTCTTTTCCATTCAATATGAAATCAATGCCATTTGAACCAAGAAGCTTGAACTCCCGGGCGATATGTTTTGCATAATTTACCATCTCGTTATCGAATTTAGTTTCAAACGGTGTGATATTCCCGCAATATGCAAATGGCAGCCGGGTAAGCCATGGAATCCCGATCAGTTGCTCGTTTAAAGCAACTATTTCCGAATCTTCTCCTGTACTTATAAGGGACGCACTGCATGGTACTCCTTCAACGAATTCCTGGGCTATGAAATCCCGATGATTATTTTCCTGACTGAATAAAGCCAGTTCTTCCTCATTTTTTATCAGGGCGTTCCTCATTCCGCCTGAGCCGAATCTTGGTTTTACCATCAATGGAAATTCAAGCCCAGAAGCCTTTTCCAACATGGAGGTCCGTGGATGCGGGATACCCATTGACACGAATTTTTCTGAAATTTTTAATTTGTCGTTCGTTTTTTCCATGATATCGGGCTTGTTGTTAAGCATATTTTTAAATCTCAATTTCTCAAACCCGGGTCCTATTATCACTGAATCACAGTATCCGGCGAATTCATAGATCTTTTTTTCGGTCATATTCTCAAGCATTTCGGTTCTTTCAGCGCATTTGAGCAGGTCTATATCACCGAAATTGTCAAGAGCAAAGACTTCGTATCTCGCTTTCCTGGCAGAGCATACAATGCTTCGGCTGCTGTTGGATATCACAAGGACTTTCATTTGCTTTTTACCTCTTTTCCGGCCCTCTTTGGAATTATTTCAATCTCACCACCGGAAAATTCCGTTTTTAAAGGCTCCCTGCCTGAGGCGGTATGAAGCCTGTCCAGTACAACTGCCAGGGCCGCAACTTCAGAATGGGGCTGGTTTCCAACAGCCACGTTCCAGTCGGAAAGCCCGTATATCTCAGGCGGGACTTTCTCGGCACCGATAACTATCAGGAGATTTTCAACCGGGATTTCATTTATCACATCAGGGAGATTCAAGCCGTACATTGTCAGGTGCAATACTTTTCCCCCGGCGTCTTTCCAGTTTTTTACTTCTCTCTTCCAGTTCGTGATCCTTCTGACATAGAACGAACCTCCCCACCTTTGTGATACTTCACTTATGCTTTTTTCGATGCCGCTGTCATCTGAATCAAGAAGCATGCCTTCTGCGCCAAAAGCACGCGCAGTAAGACCTACGTGTGTGGTTATCCGCTGGTCTCTCTGGATACGGTGGCCGAGTCTTAAGATCACTATTCGCATAATTATAAATAGATGGTTTCGCCGTTAGCCGGGGCGATCGATTCCGTGCCGATTTCTTCTTTGACCCAGTCTGCAAAACCCGAAGTATTATCCCCGTGCACAGGAATAACTGTCCGGGTGCCGTTATCGCAGAATTTTTTTACAAGGTCTTTTAACTGTGCATCGCCGCAGTGGGCTGAGAAATCAAACAGTTCTATCCTGCAATTAAGGTGTTTTATATCATTCCTGTCCTCGATATAACCGCGTTCGATAGCCGTCCTTCCATTTGTCCCTTCCACCTGGTAACCTGTGAGGTGTATCTTTGATTTCGGGTCATCTCCCATCTCGCTGATATAATAAAGTACTGGACCGCCATTTAGCATCCCTGCGCTGGTCACGATTACCGCGGGTTCACGGATGATCTCCTTGCGCTGCTCAGACTTCACGATATTTGAATTCGTGAATATCTTTTCAAGTTTTACGATGTCCCTTACATATTCTGGCGATCTTTTTATAATGTTGAAAACATCAACGCCCATGCCGTCAACGTAGGCATGGAGGCCATACTTTTTAAGGACGAGCATTATCTCCTGCGTCCTTCCGATGCTGAAAGCAGGTATTATGGCTTTCCCCCCGATATCAAGGGTCTCCTTTATCGATTCGATAAATCGCTTTTCAAGTGCTTCTCTTGGTGTATGATCTTTTCCAAAGTATGTACTTTCTATCAACAATGTATCGCTTTGCGGATAATCCGTGTCAGCACCATTCTGGAGTTCTGTCCTCACAGTGTTTATGTCTCCTGTATAGAACAGGGTCTGTTTGTCTTTTTCAAGATACACGGATGCCGAACCCGGAATATGACCCGCATCATAAAAGCAGGCCGTGTAACCCGAAGTCTGGAATTCCTCCCTGTAAACCGCAGGCCGTGCGTATCTTTCGAATTCCTGTATCTCTTCAGTATAATATGGTATAATATGCCCTTTTTTCTCAGCTATTTTAAGTGTGTCCCTTGCAAGGAGAGCGCACAGCCTGGCTGTGAGGGAAGTAGAGTAAATTTCCGGCCTGACATCCATAAGATTGGGCGCAAGTCCGCAGTGGTCAAGATGTCCATGGGATATTATCAATGTCTTGGGGCGCAATCCGTTTGAAGGAAATGCCGGGGGATCTGTGGCTTTTATCCCGTAATCAAGAAGTACCTCCTCGTTAATAATAAAAGCGGACCTCCCGACCTCTCCTGCCCCTCCTAAAAAACGTATATTAATGTTATCGCCTCGGCTTATTTATTGCTTAATTTAGAATTAGATTGTTTTGATGTAATATAAAAACATATTAGAGGTATAATAATTACAGGGATAAAATAAAAAATAGGTTTATGTAAAACCGGTTAAATCCTGCAATTTTTCAAATAGCGAGTAAAATCCTTTTACAGGATCAAGCGCAGGAAGAATGACATTTACATGTTCCTTTTGCGATTTTCTTTATCTTTCTGATCTTCAATGTCTTCACCTCAATAAGACAGATTACTCTGATTCTTTAATTTGTTTCTGGTTTAAATTTGGAAAATTCAAAACACTCAATGTGACTTTAAAAATGGATGAAAGTTAATGGAATTGAAGAGGGGTATCGATTAAATACGAAACATTTTTAAATACATAAGGTATCCAAAACTCTGGAAATACATATTATCAGGGGAAAAACGATATTGCACTTGATATGTGCATTTGAAAAAAGTTAGTGTAACGGACCAAAAACGCCTTGCAGACAGAATGTGTACTTGCGGATAATGAAAACCCCATAAGGTTATCAAATGAAAAAGGCCCTAACTATCATTACAGGATTCATCCATGACTTTACTGCAGGATGCTGGGCTGCAATCTTATTTGCCATTTACTGGATCCACAGGCTTCACTCCGGGAACAATGAACTTGCTTCTGTTCTTATGCCCCTTGAAAGTGATTTCTTTTACCTCGGCCTCGCCTGCGTTAGTATTGTTCTCATTACAGGCATGGGAAGGACTTTCACATATATCGAGAATTTCTATGGAAAGGACGCCGAGAAACTGCGAAGAAAAATGCTGGTAGCAAAACATGCCCTGCTTTTCGGGATTTTCGGAAGCGGTACGTACTGGCAGTACACAATGGTATTTGAGTAGGGGACGGTTTTGAAAATCTGTCTGATCTCTCCGCAATTTCCTCATTCAGGCCGTGTTCCCATGTCGCCTCCGATCCTTGAATATCTGGGGGCGCTGACCCTCAAGGCAATGCCGGTTGCCGAACTTGAACTCATCGATGCAAATGCAAATGAGCCGCAGCCTTCCGGCATCCGGGCTGATCTCATCGGGATAAGCTCTGTCACGGCTACAATAACATGGTCTTATAAATTCAGCGATGAATTAAGAAAGCTCGGGAAAAAAGTCATCCTTGGCGGAATACATCCGACAGCGCTCCCCGAAGAGGCAAAACTGCATGCGGACGCCGTTGTTGTCGGGGAGGCCGAATCAGTCTGGCACGAGGTCCTGAGGGATGCCCATGATGGATGTCTGAAACCCTTTTATTATGGCCAGAGGCAGCCATTGGATGACCTGCCGCTACCGCTTGCGGTGAAAGGGCCGTACAAATTCAGGGCTGTTTTTACCATGCGGGGGTGTCCTTACAAATGCATATTCTGCTCTGTGAGGAAGTTCTTTGGCGATACCATACGATACCGTCCGGTCGATAATGTAGCCGCGGAAGTTGAAAAATTCGCAGGCAGGATATATTTTAATGGCGACGATAATATATGGGGCGGGGATTTGAAGAGGTCGATTGAACTTTTTACGAAACTATCCACGGGCAAAAAGAAGTGGTGGTATGGTTTCGGGGACCTGCGCGCCGTTCAATCGCCGCTTGGCGATGAGATGCTTGAAGCTGCAAGGAAAAGCGGGCTTTGTTCTGTCTGGGCGGGATGGGAAACCTCATCAGGCGAGGGGCTGCGGATGTACCATGCCGAAGCCAAACAGGGTAAGGACAGGGAAGAAGCTGTCAGGAAAATCAAGAGTTACGGTATTGATGTGACCCTTTTTGTCGTGCTCGGGGGAAGATCCGATACTGCCGATGATTTTGACAGGGTCATTGACCTTGCAAAAAGGCTCGGGGTCGCAATTCACCCGGTTCTCCTGACTCCCCTGCCGGGCACCGAGCTTTATGAAGAATACAAGCCCTATCTTTTAAAGGACAGGGGATGGGAGTACTATACCGGGGTCAATGCCGTCTTTGAACATCCTGCGATGAGCCCTGAAGAGAGGGAGGAGAAGTTCTATAAGACCTCGCTTGAGTTGTTGAGTACGAAGAGGATATTGATGCACCTGTTCGAGATACCTTTGCGGGGTTTTCCGATGACGCATGTGCTTTCACTGATGAAACAGATTCCTATGAAAAGGGCTATGGAGAGAGCGTACAGGGAGTGGAAGAGGAACAAGGGGAAAGGAAGTATGGGAGGACAATAACGATATCTCTTATCAAATATGAGATTTCAATACTCACCATATATAACCGTTTACTTCAAATAGTATGCAGTTGGACATTTAAAGATAATAGGGGTTGATTCAACTTACACAGGCCTCGTGCATCGTACGGGGTATACCAGTGACTGAAGGCGATGGGCGTTCATGCTCGTATAAAGCGATAGAAAGCCGAGCAACTCTTGAAATATCGAAATTCAGGCGCGAATAATAAAAAAGAATTCACAACGATATTCTTATGTTAAGCAATTATTATAAATAATTGTTGTGGAGTGATGAAAATTAACTGTAAACTACTCAGGGCTGGAAGCCCTGAGCGTTTATGGTTGTCTCGGTTAGCCATAGAAAAAGTCCTTTAAAAATTTCTGCGATGGATTTTTCTTCTGTACTTTGAAATCTACGTCTGCCCAATG
>CABMIH010000030.1 GCA_902386205.1 uncultured archaeon
AAGAACTTGGCATCCCCCCTCTGCCTTTGAGCGCCCCACAGGCGGCCCTCCTATCTCCCCTTGTCACCGATCCCCCTGCCGGAGAAGAGGATTTCATATTAAAACTCCTTAAAGACCACATCCCTCCCGGAGTTGACCCGGCGGCGCTTGAAAAAGCAAAACTCCTGCGGCGCATTGCGCTTCGTGAAATATCATCAAGAATAGTATCGCTGCATGATGCCACAGGAATGCTTGGCATGATGAAAGGGGGGTACAACCTGGAAACGCTCATAGAATTACTCGAAGATGAGGAACTCGGCGATGAAGCCGCCCATGCCCTTTCTAACACGATCCTCATCTTCGGTTTCTTTGACAGGATAAAAAATCTTGCGCGTACAAATCCAAAAGCAAAGAAGGTACTTGGAAGCTGGGCTAAAGCAGAGTGGTTTGTCGGCGAACCCGGACTTCCCAAGATACAGAAAGTGACGGTGTTCAAAGTCCCTGGCGAAGTCAATACAGATGACTTTTCCCCGGCAAAACATGCGGGGACCCGCGCCGATATACCGCTCCATGCACTCACCATGCTTGAGTCCCGTTATCCGCAGGCCCTGGGAGAAATCACGGAACTTAAAAAGAAAGGGCATCCTATCGCCTTTGCCGCCGATGTGGTCGGGACAGGGAGCAGCAGGAAATCAGCGATGAACTCCCTTCTCTGGTGGATAGGGCAGGACATTCCCGGTGTGCCGAACAAGCGCAGGGGCGGTGTGATACTTGGAAGCCAGATAGCGCCGATTTTCTATAACACTGCGCGCGACAGCGGCGCTTTGCCTATCAGGTGCGATGTATCGGGGTTGAAATCAGGGATGGTAATCACAATAGATATCGCAGGCGGCAGGATAATGGATGAGAACGGCAACGGGATAATTAAGATCAATCTTGAGCCTGAAACGCTTCCCGATGAATACAGGGCAGGCGGGAGACTACTGCTAATAATTGGCAAAGATCTGACCCGCAGGGCGCAGGAGACGCTGGGGGAAGAGTATGACCTTTTCATTAAACCAAAGGAGCCAGAACCTTCAGGCAGGGGCTTCACGCTTGCCCAAAAGATTGTCGGGAAGGCATGCGATCTACCCGGAGTGCGGCCCGGCCAATCCTGTCTTCCCAGGATCACGACAGTCGGTTCCCAGGACACCACGGGGCCAATGACATCTGAAGAAATCAAGGAACTTGCATGCATCGAGTTCCAGGCGCCGCTTGTCATGCAATCTTTCTGCCATACCGCAGCATACCCCACACCGGAGGACAGGGTGATGCATAAGGAACTCGGGCAGTTCTTCAAAGACAGGGGTGGAGTTGTGCTAAAACCTGGGGATGGTATAATCCATTCATGGCTTAACAGGATGCTTCTCCCTGATACCGTGGGGACCGGGGGGGACAGCCATACCCGTTTCCCGATCGGGATATCTTTCCCCGCAGGAAGCGGACTTGTGGCCTTTGCAGCCTCGCTTGGAATAATGCCGCTTGATATGCCTGAGAGCGTGCTTGTACGGTTCAGAGGCAGGTTAAAAAAGGGTATTTTCCTGCGGGACGTCGTTAATGCCATCCCTTTTTTTGCAGCAGAAAAAGGAAAGCTCACACTCGATAAGAAAAATAAGAAAAATATCTTTAACAGCAGGATAATTGAGATAGAAGGCCTTCCTGATATTACGGTAGAGCAGGCCTTTGAGCTCACAGATTCATGCGCAGAGCGCTCGGCAGAAGCAGCAGTCATAGCCCTTTCAGAACAACAGGTTGAAAGTTACCTCAGGACCAATGTATCCGTCCTGAAAGCACTATTAAAGGAGGGATACAGGTCGGCTGCCCTTGAAAAACGCATAATGGCGATGGAAGGGTGGCTTGACAATCCCGGTTTACTGGAGCGGGATAGGGATGCGGAATATACGGATACCATTGAGATCGATCTATGCCGGATAACAGAACCGCTTCTTGCCTGCCCCAACGACCCGGATTATATAAGACCCCTGTCTGAAGTACAGGGTGAAAAGATCGATGAGGTTTTTATAGGCTCATGCATGGTCGATACTATACATTTCCAATCGGCTGCAAAAATACTTGGAACAAAAAACAGGATTTTATCAAAGTTGTGGATAGCCCCGCCCACCAGGATTGTTGAAAAAAGCCTGAAAGAAAAAGGAGAATATGCCCTTTTTAAAGAACTCGGGGCAAGGGTGGAGATACCGGGGTGCAGCCTTTGCATGGGCAACCAGGCAAGAGTGGCTGATAATTCTACCGTATTGTCAACTTCCACGCGCAACTTTGATAACCGCATGGGCAAGAATGCAAAAGTGTACCTTGGCTCTTCGGAACTTGCAGCAATTACAGCCGTGCTTGGGAGGCTCCCCACCGTAGATGATTATTTTTCATTATTAAAATAATAAACTATTTATCTATTTTTTTCTTATAAAACCATAAAACTATATATATCAGTAATTATTAATAATACTAATTATCATAATTATGAAAACAGTATCTTTAAATAGCTATGCGGGCCGAGAAAGGCAGGAAACTGAAAATAACGCTCCAAAAAAGCATGGTGTTGCCCCTGGTAAAAGGAATATCACGATAATTACAAATGCAGCGATTAAAATAGCTGAAGAACTCAATGCATCAGCCCTGATCACTTTTTCTGAAGAACTCTCTGATATTTCAACCCATATCCCCGTGCTTGTTTTCAACGGCCGGAAATTGACCATGATGAATGAACTTACCCGGGATATTGAGGAAACGAACAAAACTATTTATGAAAAAATGGAAGACAGGGTAAGAAGTTCGATAGAGGACATCAGCGATGCCAGTGTTATAGCTTTTATCAATAATCTCCTGGACACGAAAGGCCTGGTTGTAGGGATCGTCAGGATGAAAGACAACGAATCCATATTAGTATATGACCTGTCAAAGAACAAAACCATCAAACAATTTAACGAATGCACCCAGAACGCAGAGGCAAAAGTCCTGAGGGCGGTCTTAAACGTCGCTCTTCAAATAGCCTGCCAGGGAAGGGAAGGCAAGACATTCGGTTCGGCTTTTATCATCGGGGATTCAGACGAGGTCATGCGCCGCTCACACCAGCTCGTGTTGAATCCGTTTGAGGGCCAGTCAAAAGACAACTGCGATATCGTAAATCCAAGGTGCTGGGAAACAGTGAAAAGTTTTGCACAGATAGACGGCGTATTCGTGATAACGGAGAAAGGGCAGATACGGGCTGCTGGAAGATATCTTGATATCAGCGCAAAGGACGTCCCGGTAGAGAAAGGGCTCGGGGGAAGGCATGCCTCGGCAGCGGCTATTACCCGTGACACTGAAACCGTCGCAGTGACAGTTTCGGAAAGCGGGGGAATAATACGGGTCTTTAAAGACGGGCTGGAAATGGTGAAGATCGAACCCGATATCATGCTTGTGCAGCAGTAAATCACGTACACCAGTTTTATACCAGTTCAAATCATTAGCAGGAACAAATGAGATCATATTTCATCATCATTTTGCTTTTGATCCTTTCTATTGGTTGTATTTCTCCCCAGGTCCAGCCCGGAAATCCTGCTGATTATGAACTTCCGGGTATAGATAACACTACCATCTATTACCTGAACGGCTCATCTGTGCAGGTAGTGGAGAGCGTCATCAACGAGACTTCTTTCAGGATCGACCCCGGGGAAAACGGAGAAGAAAATTTCAGGGATCCTGTAGCCCAGGATTATTCCGGGAAAAATGTCACATTTAACATTTCAAAAGAGGTTTTTTTTGGAAGGAGTTATGTGCATTTTGATTTTGAGTCCCCGTTTTCAGGGTTTGTCGCTTATACACAGTCAGACGGGCAGGATTTCGTGCGAACTGTCACAAAGAACGGCAGTATCCGCGTTGTCCTGCCTGTGAATTTCACCACAGGCTCAAGGTTCCTGGGTATAGCGCAGCCCGAACCTGATAATGTCACTTCTGATGCTTACGGGAGAGATGTGCTTATATGGGATAATCCGTATCCTGAGAACGGGAAAATATTGGTTAACTATTATCACAAAAGCGCTTCAGGATTTCTGGTTTATTTCGGAGAATTCCTGTTCATAGCCGCACTACTGATATGGGGCTATTATTACTTTAGCACAAGAGCGTTGAAGAAAAAACGCGAGAGACTGGAGAAGGGGTATCGTAAACCCTAAAGGCTTAAATAAACCAAAGTGCAATTAGCATCTCCGCCGGACAAGACAATATCCGGCAGCATTCAATAGTGGAAGTAAACGGGCCCGTGGTCTAGCCGGTTATGACGTCGCCTTGACATGGCGGAGGTCCTGAGTTCGAATCTCAGCGGGCCCATCTTTTAATATGCAAATTAAACGCTAGTACCCAACCAGTTAAGAAAAAAAAGGGCGGTAATTTACAGGCCCCGTGCCTGCAACACATCTTTTTCAGTCAGGTTCCTGATATCGATCCCTTTCATGGCCCCGCCAAGACCTTTTGAAACCTCTGCAAGGACTGAAGGATTATCGTAATTATTAACTGCTTCGACTATGGCTCTTGCCATCCTTTCCGGATTCTCTGCCTTGAATATCCCTGAACCAACAAAAACACCATCCGCTCCAAGCCGCATCATAAGCGCCGCATCCGCAGGTGTGGCGATGCCGCCTGCCGCAAAGTTCACGACCGCAAGTCTGCCCAGTTCTGCCGTTTCCTTCACAAGCTCAGCCGGTGCCTCGATTTCCCGGGCCACCAGGATCAATTCTTCCTGGTTTTTGCCTTTGAGTTCCCTTATCGCTCCCATAATAGCCCGCATATGCCTTACAGCTTCCTTGACATCTCCTGTCCCTGCCTCACCTTTTGTCCGTATCATGGCAGCGCCTTCGTTTATTCTCCGGAGCGCCTCGCCCAGGTCCCGTGCGCCGCATACAAAAGGGATGGTGAACCTGTTCTTGTCTATATGGTACATCTCATCAGCCGGAGTGAGGACTTCGGATTCATCCACCATGTCAACGCCGAGCGCTTCAAGTATCTCGGCCTCGACAAAATGCCCGATCCTTGCTTTACCCATGACCGGGATTGTTACGGAATCGATTATGGCTGCGATCACCTCAGGGTCAGCCATCCTTGCAACACCGCCCGCTTTCCTGATATCGGCAGGCACTGCATGCAGGGCCATCACTGCCACAGCCCCGGCTCTTTCAGCGATCTGTGCTTCCTGCGGAGTGGTAACATCCATTATTACCCCGCCTTTTTGCATTTTTGCAAAGCCGCGCTTCAGGAGTTCTGTGCCGTGTCTTAGATTTTCAAGTTGCATAACGTGCGGTTCTTCATTATGATATAAGATATTATACTTTGCGACATTTATACCCTTATCGAATATCTGCCAGTGACAACATTAAAGGAGATTGAAATACTTTATAGGAAAATATGGAGCCGATCAGCAGGAATACACAGCTTATATTTGCTCTTGATGTAACAGACAGGAACCGGGCCATCTCATTATCAGAGGATATAGCAGGTTTTGCAGATGCCATCAAAATAGGTTATCCGCTTGTGCTTGCCTGCGGATTGGAGATAATCGATGCGGTTTGCGAATTCGCGCCTGTGATCGCTGATTTTAAAGTTGCAGATATCCCAAATACCGCTAATCTTATATGCACCCGGGCTTTTGAAGCGGGAGCAAGTGCGGTTATCGTGCATGGTTTCACAGGACGCGACAGCCTTCTGGAATGTGTTAAGACAGGCAGGGAATACCGGGGCGGCATATTTGTGGTCACCGAAATGTCCCATCCGGGCGCGGTTGACTTCATGCAACAAAATGCACATGCACTGGCACGCCTGGCAGCAGGATCCGGGGCATCCGGGGTGGTCGCGCCCGCTACACGGCCTGATAAAGTAAGACAGATACGCAGTATTGTGGGGAATCTCACGATCATATCCCCCGGTGTTGGGGTACAGGGAGGAAGCGCCACTGATGCCATAAGGGCGGGAGCGGATTATGTGATTGTGGGGCGGAATATTTATAACTCAGGAAATCCAAAGCTTGAAGCTGAACGATTTGTAAAAGAGATTGAAAAGTGCCGATGATGATAAGCAATCACTGAATTGTGATGAACCCTATGAGTACTGATGGCACTAATCTATATATAGATAAGCTTATGCTTATCGATTTTAAAAGGTATTTTTTTCAGCTTCACGAGCATACGGCTTTGATTAATAGGGGAGATCACAAGACATCCGAGTGATAAAGGAAAAAATACTTTCACTCTGCTTTCCAAAGATATATAAGGAGATAAGTAGTTTAGAAAGTTGCATCCGCATAAAAACGACTGCGGAACGACTGCGGGGCTGGTGATGATGGCTTGAATACAGGTATCGAAACTTATGGTGTAAAGCCCGCCGATGGGGCAAGGGAGGAGTATGAGGATGAGGGGGCGTGGTATTTGGTATGAAATTAATTATGAGGGTGAGCTAACTGCAATCCAATAGTGCAATATATCCGAATATTAAAATAAAACCTCGATATGTAAAAGTAGAGAATGGATTTAGACCATTCCAAAAAGAAACAATCGATGCAATCAAAAACCCAAATTCAAGAATCATTATTGTTGAGGCTCCAGTTGGTTCGGGGAAAAGTTACATTATCAGAAATCTAATACAAGATGACCCAGATTTTTTCAAACGAAAGCCGATAATTCTTACGTATCCCACTAAGATTTTGATGGATGCTCAAGTTAGTGCTTTGAAGCAAGAACTTTCTAATACCTCTATTTGGCCTTTCAATTCACCATCGGTAAATGCAATAAATATTTTTTACTATTCAAGTTCCTCTCTGGTTTCATATTTATTGAAGCAAGACCCTAATTTTCTAATTCAAAAAAGCGAATTGATAAACGAAATGATAAGAGAATTTGGATATTTGAGCAATAAATCTATGGTTGTTACTTCTCCTGATGTTCTCCATCTGCTGGTAAATAGAAAAGCATACAAAGGTTCAAAAAGAATTCAGAATCTATTAAATGGAGCTTTTATTTTTTTTGACGAATTCCACTTATATTCAAACTTAAAGAATTTTCCAATATTAATCCAAAATCTATTAGAGGGCATGGCTGCAAAAATTGTATTTCTTTCAGCCACACCTTATCAAAATGAAGAATTGAAACAAATAATAGAAGAAAATCAAAGTAAATTCATTGATTTTAAGAATTCTCAAACCGATAATAAAGGCACTATTTTTAATTATCCATTGGATGTTGAAATTTGCTCTTTCAATTATACTAATTTAAATCAGAACTTAAATAAATTAATTGAGCTTATTCCTAAATATGAGAAGCCAATGGCGATAATTTTTGATTCAGTTTTCAGATTACAAAGACTCAAAAAAGACTTGGAAAAAGAATTTAACAGTAAGTTTAAAATTATTGAGTGGAGTGGCTTTAAAAAGGATAACGCAGTGCCATTAGATGATAATACAATAGTTCTTGGGACTTCATCGATTGAAGTCGGCATTGATATGTATTTCAAAACCTTAATAACCGAAGTTTCATATTGGACATCGGCTATTCAGAGAATCGGGCGCGTAGGCAGAAAATGTGATGGCAAAGTCATAATTTTTACAAACAAAAATTTTACTCCATACTTGAAAAAAGATGAGCTGGAAAGAGATGAATTTGAGAACAAAGTTTTAAGAGAGGCTCTCAAAGATCCCTCTGATAAAATGATTGCTGGGGAGATGTTTAGAGGAGATAGCTACAATTTCCTTATTAGAGATGAAGAGTCGAATCAAGTTCATAACTACTCTGAAGCTTTATTCGCTATGTTTGCTATAAATGATAAAATCCATGATTGGAGACAATTAGATTTTGAAGAAAAAAGAGATGCACTTGAGTACATGGGTATTGATAATAATCAAAATCAATATCTATTGCAAGATAAAATTTTTCCTTACTGGGGTATTGTTAAAGGTAAACTTAAAAATAAATATACAAGAGTAAGTGCTATTTATTCAGAAAATAATAATGAGTTAATTATTACAGATTCTGATAATAATGAATATACTTTCTATGATTCCGAGGGGTCATTTTGATGGAGTTAAAAGCAATAAAAAAAATAATAGAACCTCAATTTGGCTATTTGGCTAAATCGACTGGTGAACAACTCTGGGCACATCATTTTGCTGTTTGGAGTATATTTGTAAAAATGTCGAAGTTTTACCCTTCACTTGACGATAAAGAAAAATACCTTTTAGAACTGGCTTGTCTATTTCATGATACAGGTAAAGAGAAGATTGAAAATCAAGACATATTAATGGGGAGAGAAAACGGTAAGGTTGTTCATAAACCTAAAATAGAGGATATTTCGGGACATATAGAAGCGATTAAAGATTTTCTGCCAAATCCTTTAACTCAAGAAGATAAGAAATTCATTTTTGACACCATTCTAACCCATCATAGTGTTTCTGATAGTGATATTGAAAATATTACAACCTCTTCAGCCGGAATATTTACAGAGATTCTTCGTTACTCTGATTGGTTAGCATCTCTTGATAATATTTCTCCAAATACATTACTAAGAATCAAAAACTATACCAATAAGTTATTTGATTTGGCTTATTTAGAGATATCAAGATCAGCATCTCCAACTACAAATCTGATTTTGGATATTACAATTAAAAAATACATAGAATTAGGTTGGACAATTTTAATGGTTTTTGAAAATGGGGCCATATTTATAGGAAATAAGGGAATGAAGTATCCTGAAAAAACCCGATTGGTCGAGGATATATATACCGAATTTGTAAAAAAATCACTTGAACTTCAGAAGCCAAATCCGACTAACTTTACTAATGTAATGTTAGCGGGAGCTTCAAAAACCAAGCCTTCATTATTTTTAGATGCACATAAAGATATTATTTTGGAAGCACTTGGAAATGTTGATAAAGCATCATCGTTTTTCTTTAAGTTTCTGATTGAGGTATTTGACAATGCTGGTTATATCTCAGGTGATGTAAGAGAGAAATATCCAGTTTTCGATGTTCTTAAAGCAGCATCGGGCACCCGCGGAGTTCCCAATGCCAGAAAAAAATGGAGCGAAGTTAAGGGAGGAACAATTCCAGATAAATTAAACGATATGCTAAAAGAAATGTTTGATTTGTCTAAACTAAAAGATGTCCTTCCGGATGAGTTTTCTACTGATGAGTTATTAAAAAATACAGACTTAAATAAGCTCAAACCTAATGTTTTACTTGATGTTCTTTATACTGTTGCAAGAAAATTTGAGAAAAAAGATGTTGAGGTGGATAAACAGTTAAAGGAGTATCTGAATTACATAATTTCTCTTGAAGAAGAAATAGATTTTAGAACCTTGGCACATAGAATCTTTGAAAGATATAAAGAATATAAAACTGATTATAATGCAGAGAAGGGAGTATGTGAAAGATGTAGTTGCCCTGTAACAATTGGTGCTAAGAAATCACTTGGTTTTATAGATCGTTATGGTTTTTCACAAGTTCGAACAAAACCAGATGGTGACAGAGCGACTTGCCCTTTTTGTGCGTATGATGTGATGTATTTGAGAAGAGATATTAGTGAAAACGATAGCAAGATTTATCTTCGGATTGACTCAAAAATCCCAGATTTATTTGACTTGTATCCTCCCTTAAAAAAATTCATTACGGGAATTAAGCAAGGAATAGAATATCCTTATTCAATAGTAAAGCTTCAAAATCGAGAAGAATTCAATAATATACCTTTTGCTAAAAGGATTACAATTCCTTTACCAAATAACATTAAAGATGACCAAATTTCAGAACCCATTAGAAACGAAAGGGGACTTTTGTTTGAAATTGGTAGAACTGGTGTGAATTACAGTCCAAAAGATTTGAAATCAAAATATGAACCATTATACCATGTTACTAACCTTCTAGGATTCCAAACGAATATTGGAACAGAAGAACAAAATGGTTTGTTTGGAAGAAATATAATCACTATAGAAGGCGATTATTATAAGTCTTTGGCAGTTATAATCTTAGCGAGTTTTACAGGTAAAAAAGATAAAAAATTTGTTTTTGCCTCTGAATTACTTGAAAAAAGTCCAAGTGTTGCGATTACTTTTGTAGGTTCTGCTGTTGAAGGGGGCAAAATCAAAAAAGATCAAGTTTTCAGATTTTTTGAATTTATTTATAAATCCAAAATAAAATTATTCGAAACAGAAAGAGGTGAATACACTATGAAAGATTTGTTAAAACACGCCACCTTCTTCGCAGAAGGAATACCGAAATTCTGCTGGGCCGGTGAAGATTGGACTAAATGGATGTCAAGCAGTTCAAAACATCTTATCTCCAAACCCGTATCAAAAGCAATGAATGATATTCTACAAGGCAAAGATTTTGACGATGCTTTTGCTAGATACCTATCTCATATAAGAGATAACATAGCCAAAGAAAAATCAGAAGCCAAAGAAGGACCAAAAACCGATGTAAATGAACTTGCTGTATTTGTAAAAGAGTCAAAATCCATTTTGATGTTGTATGCACAGTTGAAAAAGGATAATATTACAGAATTTATCCGTGCAAAAAATGCATTGATGTCTGCAATTTATGTATTTAAACGATATGAAAATTTACCGGAGGTAGTAAAAAATGACAGAAACTGAAGAGACAGTAAAACAAATTGACTTTTTGAAGATGCCAACAGTATTGGCACAAGGAGTCTATATGCAAATGGTGGTAAAACTCAAGTTTCTTGACGATGCCATCATACGAAGTAATGATGCAGAAGAAGTATTGACTTTTTCTTACGGTGCGCCTTTAAATAATAGATTTATCATTCCGTGGCGTAAAATAAAAGGAAAATTTAGAAGGATTGTAATGGAAAAACAGAGGGGTTTGAATATTCAACCAAACTGTTCTTTGAAGGATAATTTATGTATGGAATGCCCAAGCTGCTTTATTTTCGGTGGAACAGGTGAGACAAGTACTGCAAATGTTCCTTACAATATCCTTTCTCGGCTTATGGGAGAAACATTCATTTCTATAAATCCAGTAGGAGAAATACAACCTTATACCCAAAATGCAGTTGATGAAAAAACCCTGTCGACTGGTCAAGCTTTAATGAGTATTCTCAAGGTACCTGCGGAAACTGTATTTATAGGCGTATTAACATTAAAAGATCCTAGTAAGGAAATGGCATCGATAGTGGTTAATAATCTTCCTAGACTCACAAGAATTGGTGCAAGAAGTGTGGAATGGGGCAGAATTGAGACTACTATTTTGGGCTATAAGCTTTCAGATAGGGAAGATTTGAGTGCATATAATCTTGCAAGTACAAAGATGGATTATATAAAAAATGGTCTACTTGATATATCTTCTCTTAAATTACCTGAATTAGACGCCGCCTACCTAGCTCTTAACTCACAAATCAGACCACTCTTAGATTCGTTAGTTGAACCTAAAAAGAAAGAGAAAAAAATTAAAAAGGGGAAAGAGCAGACTGCTCTAGGCGAAGAAAAAGCCAAAACTCAGGAGGAAGCAGGTGAGAATACATAAATTCCATTTGAAAATACTTGATCCGATGTTTTATTCACGCGAAGGCTTAGCTGGCGCTTTTACTCCATCTTATATCCATGCAACGGCAATAAATCACGCCGTAGCCTTTAGCTTAAACATTGAATCCGCAAATCAACCATATCTAACGACAGATAACAATGGTGGACGAGATATTCCAAGATATGAAAACTCAAAAGCTACAGATTCATTTTACTTTACTCCTGCAAGGCTAATCGGAAATCTGAATTATCTTGGTGAAATAGTAAAAGGTGATGGGGATAAATATATACAACTCGGCTATGGGGCTTCTACAGGGAAAAAAGAGATTTTAAAAGCTTCAAAAATATTTTCGATTCCTCCAGAGTCGATTTTTGAAGGATATGTGCTTATTTTCAAAGAAGATATTTCCATGCCGCAGCTAATAAGACTTGGTAGTTTTAGGGGAAAAGCTGAACTGATTTTATCAAATGAACTCAAGCTGAGTGATAAAAGAGTGGCTGGTTACGTCGATCATCCAGTAGATCCATTAATTACCTCTCCTAAAAAAGGAAGACTTGTAAATATGTTGCCATATCCTGTTGTGGATAATGCATATTGCGATAACAGTCTTGAGGTTTACGAGCACGGGAAAAAAATTTTTGTCGCATTACCTGAGAGTTATAATATTCCAAAATTAGAGAAAATTTCGGCATCAAAAGGCATGGTGATTTTCTAGCACAATTTGAGAATAATTTATGGATATTGCAACCATTATATTAATTCTAAAAACTAAAGTACCAGTGATAGATACTCCACAGAAACTTCGCGGTTACATCGGCAATAAATTTGATAATCCAATTCTACACCACCATTCAAATGGTCAAAACAATGTTTATTCTTATCCAAAAGTCCAATATAAGATCATAGGTGGAACTCCCATTATTATAGGTATTGAAGAAGGAGTCGATGTCTTAAGATCAATTTCAGGAGAGATTATTGAGTTAGAACTTGGAGATAAAACTTATTCTATCGAAGAAAAGCAGATTATTGAAAAAAATCAGGAATTTGGTCTAACAAAAGACCTTCAAAAATATATTTTCTTAACACCTTGGCTTGCTTTAAATGAAAAAAATTATTCAAATTTTAATTACTTACAACCAAAAGAACAGATTTTACGTTTACACAAAATTCTTACTGGAAATCTTCTCTCAATATCGAAATTCCTCGAATATGTAGTGTTAGAACAAATTAATATTAAAACAAAATTACAACCCAAGAAAGTTTATTCAAAAGGAATCCCACTTATCGGTTTCGATGGTGAGTTCCAAGTTAATTTTAATATACCTGATTACTTTGGGATAGGTAAATCCGTCTCGCGCGGCTTTGGTACAGTAAGAAAGTATGGTGAAATAAAGGAAACATGAATCATCGCACCTTCCCCTTCTCCTCCCCCACTCGCCCAGCTCCGACAGCCTCATCTCCCGCTATCCCCCGGCGCAGTACAAAACGACAAACGGCGCGCCCGGCATCGGGGACGGCGCCGGAATTTTAAAACAGGTTTATGATAAATACTATGAAATAAAATTTGGAAGAAACATGACATACGTTCGTATATACACCAAAGTTAACAAAAATGATAACTATGGTGCACGAAAAAATAGGTGTCAAAGTGCCAGTCTTTAAATAATTATACAGCAGAAGGAATAATGATGAAAAATCAAACTGTTCATGCTGGAAAAAGGAACGATCAAAATATGTCAAACAAAGACATAAACGAGGTCATCTTGAAACTCAAGAGTTTCAGATTAGTTCATTCTATCGTTCTCTTTGGTTCGAAAGCCAGAGGAACTGAAAAAGAAAAGAGCGACATAGATATATGCATCATACCAAAACCGGACATTGAAATTACCCTTAAAGAGAGGATCTCCCTCAACAATTCTGTCCCGGAGAATATCGATATTTCATTCATGGATGAATTGCCTGTTTATATCCGCAAAAGGGTTTTTCTCGAAGGCAGGATTCTTTACACTCAGGACATGTATCATGTATTAACACTTTCAAAGATAAATGATCTGGAATACGAACGATATAAAAGGCTCACTGATGAATACCATAAGCATGTTATGGAACGTGTAAGAGCAAGGTTGGGATGATATCTTGGATACAGATAGAATATTAGAAAAAATGGATGAATTGGAGAAATATCTGAGGGAACTTGAGGAATACCTTCCAGAAGAAGAAGAGGATTATCTGAACAATAATATGAGAAAAAGAGCATGCGAACGCGCTTTCCAGCTCGCAAGTGAGAATTTGCTTGACATTTGCAATTTGATCATATCTGAGAAAGGATTTGGAATACCGACCGATAGTAAAGATAGCATCAGAAAGATCGCAGAAAATGGTGTAATCCCTGGGTCACTTTCAGCAAGGCTTGAAGAACTTGTTGGATTTCGAAATCTGCTGGTGCATCAATATGGTCGTGTAGATGATTCGAGAGCATATTGTTATCCGAATGAAGAATCCAAAGATTTTTATGAATTTATAGATATCATTGATAAGTACATCGAACTTGAAGCCGGAAGATCGCATAAATGAAAATAGCTGCACATTAATCAATAAAAATAACATATCAAAATATGAGAAGACATGAATCTCAAAACCTTCACCCTCACCCTCTCCTCCACCCGCCCCATCCAGGGCACTTCCTCGGAGCTTCGCGGCTTCTTCGCCACCCGATTCAACGAGTACTCCCTGCTCCACCAGCACAATGTGGGCAGGCTCATCTATCGCTATCCCCTGGTGCAGTACAAAATGATTGGCGGCGCGCCCATGGTCGTGGGCATCAACGACGGCGCCGAAGTTTTAAAACAGGTTTATGATAAATACGATGATATAAAGCTCGGCGAGGAGGTTTACGAGATAGTGGAGAAGGGTATCTCAGTCCGTAATCAGGAATTCGGGGTGACGGATAAGATACATTCCTACGAGTTCGCCACCCCCTGGCTTGCGCTGAACCAGGAGAACTATATGCGGTACTATGGGATGAAAAGCAGGGAAGAGAGGGAGGAATTCCTCCGCAAGACCCTTATTGGCAATCTCCTCTCAATGTCAAAGTCGCTGGATTACCAGGTCCCCGAAAAGATAAAATGCGATGTTCAGGTCAGGATAAGGAAAAACAGGCTCAAGGATGTGAATGTGATGACTTTCGTCGGTGGTTTCTGCGCCAATTTCCTTATACCCGATTATCTCGGTATAGGGAAATCCGTTTCAAGAGGTTTCGGCGCGGTAGTCAGGTCGGAATTTAAGAATAAAAACAGTCGCGCTTTTCCGTGACGGAAACTTATAAAACCGCAAAGTTCGCAAAGTTCGCAAAGTTTCAAGGGATAACATTTAAAAGTTTGAAAGATAATTATATATGAAAAGATAGACTAATGGCAATATGCAACTTGTAATCAACACGCGCGGCGCGTATCTCAAAAAAGAGAAGAACTGCTTCCTCGTAAAGAACGACGACAAGAACTTTGAGGTCTCAGCCGACAAAGTGGACAGCATCCTTATCACGACATCCGCAACCATCACTACAGATGCCATCGAGTTCGCGGTTGAAAACAATATCGACATAGTCTTCCTTGATTTTCATGGGAATCCATACGGCAGGGTCTGGCATTCAAAGCTTGGAAGCACGACCCTGATACGGCGCCGCCAGCTTGAGGCAGAAGCATCGGCCCTTGGGTTCAATCTTGCGCGGGGATGGATAGCGCAGAAACTTGAGAACCAGCTTGATTTCCTGAAAGACCTGAAAAAGAACCGCCCTGAAGATTATGATATACTTTCCCCGCGCATTGCGAAGATGGCGCAATTGAAGGATGACCTCATGAGTATGAAAGGCTCTCTTGATGAGAAGCGCGGCTCGATAATGGGGACGGAGGGGATGGCATCTCTCACGTATTTCGATGCGCTGAGCAGCATCATGCCTGATACATGGAAGTTCAATGGCAGGAGCCGCGACCCGGCGCGGGATGCGTTTAACTGCTTGCTCAATTACGGATACGGCGTTCTGTACTCGCAGGTTGAGAAAGCTTGCATCATTGCAGGGCTTGATCCTTACATGGGTTTCTTGCATACTGATAACTACAACAAGAAATCCTTTGTGTTCGATCTTATAGAGCTATTCAGGATGCATATCGACAGGACCGTTGTGAACCTTTTTTCGAAAAAGCAGGTACATGATGGCCTTTTCGATAAAATCCCCGGCGGCCTTTACCTGAATAAAGATGGTAAAGCAGTGTTGATCACGGCAGTCAATGAAACTCTTGATAAGGAAATCGAGTACAATGGACGCAACGTCAAGGTCAGGAATACCATCCAGTTGGAATGTCACAGCATAGCGAACAGTTTGATAAAATAGGAGGAACGATATGACGATGGTATGGGTTGTGTATGATATTGCGGACAATACAACGCGGAAGAATGTCGCGCGCATCTGCCTTGATAAAGGGCTGTACAGGGTGCAAAAGAGCGTTTTTCTCGGTACTCTCAATGCAAACGAGAGGGATTCCCTGGCCCTGGAATGCGAGGAACAAATCGACCCTGGCGTGGACTCTGTTTATGTTTTCCCGATGGATGACGAATCTTTCAGAAAAGTAAAGCTTCTCGGCCAGGCTTTTGATAAAAAACTTGTGAGTGACGAGGTATTGACTAAATTCTTTTGAGGGAATTGGACAATGACCCATGGCGATATGATAATCACGATCTCCGATGTGCTTGAGTACCTTTTTTGCCCACGTTTCATTTATTTTATGCATTGTCTTGATATCCCGCAGCATGAAGAGTCAAGATTCAAGGTACAAAGAGGAAGGGAAGTGCATGAGGAAAAACGGATAACAAATCCCGAGTACCTGCGAAAAAAGCTTGGTGTTGTGAAAAAAGAAATGAATGTATTTATTGCATCGAAAAAGAACCATATCAAAGGAATCGTGGATGAGATTCTTTTTCTCGATGACGGTTCTGCTGCGCCTTTTGAATATAAGTTCGCCGAGTTCAAGGATAAGATTTTCAAGACTTATAAATTCCAGTTGGCGCTTCATGCTATTATGATAAAAGAGAATTACAATATCGATGTAAGAAAAGGATTTATCTGTTTTACAAGAAGCAATAATCACATTGAAGAAGTGGATTTCACGGAGAAAGACTTTAAAAAAGGTATTGAGATCATTGATGAAATCCTTGAAATCATAGACAAAGGCTTTTATCCGGGAAGAACCAAACATAAAAATAAATGTATAGACTGCTGTTACAGCAACATCTGCGTCTGATTTTCTTATCCTTATAAACCGATCCATAATTTTGCATCAAGAATTTTGAGCGAAAAAAATAAGGCATATTAATACGTATTTTGACCTAAATAGGCGAAAATTCGTGCTATTCAAGAGGCGCATCCATTAAAACAAGGATTGAAACAGAAAGAAGAGATACGACCACGTTCCTCGGACGCATATT
>CABMIH010000031.1 GCA_902386205.1 uncultured archaeon
AAGAATCCAGTCAAGGTATTCATCGGATAACATCAAGGGATCGCCTCCCGATAGCAGGACATCCCGCACGGCAGGAGTATTTCTAATATATTCAATGCCCTTTAGAATTTCATCCTTACTTGGGATTGAATCAACGTCTCCGACTTTTCTTTTTCTCGTGCAGTGCCTGCAATACATGGAGCAAATGTTGCTTATATGGAATAGAACCCTGTCCGGATAACGATGAGTGATTCCGATTACTGGACTGTCCTTGTCTTCAGCCAGAGGGTCTGTCATCTCATATTTATCGATTATCAATTCCATTGGCGAAGGAAAAGACTGCTTGAAAAATGGGTCGTTTCTATAGTCGTCCGTATCGATTAACGACAAGAAATAAGGCGTGATGGAAAGAGGGAACTTTTCAATAGTTTTTTCAAGAAATTCCCTTTCACTTATTTCAAATTTAATACCTGTTAATTTCTCAAAAGTGGAAATATCCCGTATAGAATGCTTTAATTGCCACTTCCAATCCTTCCAATTTGAAATCCGTGCATTAGAATTGATTTTTTCTGCAATCTCTTGCTGTTTTTCATTATAAATAACCATTCAATTACCTTCCTTTATTCCATTCAGAAATATCGTCTGCGACGGAAATGCGATGCTGACATCCAATTCTTCAAGCATCTGCATTATCTTCAGATTAAATTCTTCCCTTATAGCGAGAGAATCAGCCCAGTCCGTGGTCTTTGTAAAACAGTAGATAAAAATATTTAAAGAATACGCCCCGAAATCTGTAAATCTCACCATGTAAAATGAATGGTCGAACTTCTCATCTTCTTCAATGATTTTTTTTATGCCATCCACTACTTCTTTTATCTGGCTTACTGATGTTTTGTACTCTATACCCAGGTAAAAATTTATCCTGCGTTTTTTCATTGCTGTATAATTTATGACCCCTGTATTGATGAACTGGCTATTCGGGACCGTAACCAGCGCCTGGTCAAACCTTCGAACGCGGGTAGTCCTGAACCCCACATCTTCTACCGTACCTTCGATCTCACCGATTTGTATCCAGTCCCCAAGCTGGAAAGGTTTGTCGGAGAAAATAGTGACGGAACCAAAAAGATTGCTAACGGTATTCTGTGCAGCAAGCGCAAAAGCCAGACCCCCAAGACCGAGCCCAGCAAGCACAGATGTTACACTGTAACCGAAATTGTCCAATAAAAACAATATTCCAACCACCACAACGAGTATACGTAGGCTTTTTACAACCAGTGGAACAAGCTGGTCATCGATCATACTTTCGGTTTTTTTCGCTTCTTTATAAAGATAATATGCTATAACATCTATAATTTTGAAGACAAAATAAAGTAGTATTAACGAGATTGCAAGAATGTAAATTGCATGCACGATTGATGTAATTTCAAAAAGTCCAATCTTTTCGGGCAATTGCAAAGAGAGTAGGGCTATATAGAAACCTTGCAGTAATATCAGGTAACCAAGCGGACTTTTTGTTGCATTCAAAAGCAGGTCGTCAAGTTCGGTTTTTGTCTTTTTAACCAGAATAGTTATTTTTTTATCAATGATATACATGAAAACAGCTTTTATTATAAAAGTCAAGAGTATTATAATAAAAAATATTCCAAGCTTTTCGATAGATACGCCGAATAAATCTTGATTCAATATTTCTGAGATTGCCATCATATGCCTTTTTGTTAGTTATGTCAGTTTGAGTCTTTCACACTTTCATCATCTGTTTGTTCATCGTTTCAGGTGCTATTACCATTCTATCGCTACCAATCCACTGCTATATCGCAAACTGATTCAAAAAAAAGACTGTAATATTATCTTTTGGAATAACACCAGAGCCAATGCCACGGCCCCCTTCGAAAATAAAGTGTACGCCTTTACAAACAAAAATGATGCTTATTATTAAAAAAGTTTTTATCAGTATCACATGATTAAATAAGGAATAATTTACCATTATGTTTCACTCCTTTCTTTTTTATTTTTAATGTATCCACTTCAGTTGTGGTTTCAAACCAAATACTCAAGAAAATTGAGAGACTATTGCCAATTTCTGCTATAAACTTTTTAAGCTCTTTTCTTTCAATTTGCCTCGAGATATGTCTTGCAGCCATTCTCGATGAAAAGTTAAATTTCATATTTTTACCTCTTTATTTTAAACTGAAATCGTTCAGGATTCCGAATAGAACCTATCCAATAAACCGTAAACTCTTATCTATCATAAATCTTTCGGGAGGGCTTATATACGTCGCATTTATGTTCTTGAAATTCAAGTCACTTCTGTTATTTAGCTCTCACAATCAGAACATATCTTTTTGTGCTCTTAACCACTCAAAAACGACCCGTTATTGAAGGTTGCAGTCTGTATCATTATCCTGTAAGTACTCCATGCGATTTTTTTCGCTCTACAATAAAAACCGCGAATGTGGTTGCAAGATTTGTCAAAATTATTATGCTAAATACAATTTCTGCAAAATATGGTATTATTATGCCTGCCGAGAGCGGCAACAATGCAAGTACGGCAGCGGCGAGTCCGCGAGGCATCACGGACAGTATTGATTTTGCAAAAGGACTAATCTTTTTATCGCTCAATGAAAGCATCACTACTCCCAGAATCCTGGCAATCAATAAAATAAGGAAAATTATTCCTGCCATGATTACTACTTCGGATTTCAGCGCCCTGACATCGAACATAAGCCCTACGAATATGAAGAAGAAGGTGCGCACAAAGAAGGAAACTTCTACATGAAAAGCCCGAAGCGTTGTATCCAGCTTGAACTCTCCTTCTACTTTGAGTCTTTTTGCAAGCTCATTAAAATTACTGAGCAGAAGGGCAAAAACAAGAACCGCGATGGCGCCGTTGCCCCTGATGAGTTCCACCAGAGAATATAGAATAAAAACCACTGCAAGGGTCAGGGAATACCTGACATGCTTTATGTAAAGTTTATTTATTATGCCCATCCAGAATACAGCAAAAACAGCAGCAATAACGGCGGCAATCGAAAATGCACCTGCAAGCCCGCTGGCTGTATCCCGGAGGTTCACAGTTCCGATGCTAATGACCTGAATCAAAGCCAGGGCTACAATTATACAAAGTGCATCGGTAAGAGCTGATTCGAGGGTGAGTAAAATCTTTGTATCTTCGTTCATCGTCAGTTTGGAGATGATGGGAATAACAATAGGAGAACTCGTTCCGCCTATGACAGCACCGAGCAAAAGCCCCTCAAGATATGTCCAGCCGAAAAAAAGATGCATTGAAAATCCCAGGAAAATTACGCTCAAACTGAAAACCAGCAACGTAAAACCTGATGCCTTTGCAAGAGAGGTAAGAACTTTAAAAAGGTTGAGATTCAGCCCTCCGTCAAAGAGTATGATGATCAAAGCAAGTGTACCGATATAGGGCGCAAGCACCGATATCGGACCTTCGATGCTGACGATCTTCAAAATTGGACCGAGAAGCATTCCCGCAAACATGAGGAGAACAACATCCGGGAATTTGGTTCTCTCGAATACCATGGATGTGATAAATCCAAGAATCAGTATGGCTCCGATTATAAAAAACACATCCTGAGGTTGCCCCATACATACTTTTCTTTCTTTGGATAGATATGAATCTATCTAAGCCTGGGAAAAAAATATTATGAATTGGATTATTATACAATATTTTATCAACAGAGAATTTATATATTCAACCCAACGATTTAAAATACATGAATGCTGCAAAGGGGGTGAAAATACTTTTATTGTTATCAGTGATAATTTCCGTTAC
>CABMIH010000032.1 GCA_902386205.1 uncultured archaeon
AGTTTTCAGATTATTCTCCCTAAGCCATGTCCTTATTTGCTGTTTTGTTAATAGTTGTGCCATTTTTGCGAAACTCCTATAGTGTCTCTTGTATTTGAAGTTTCAGCAAAAACGGTTACACTCCCCGCTGTTGATTTTTTTCCTTTGGACGGCGCCGCCCTTCGGGCGGGTTGCTGTATGGGTTTTTATTGAAACCTTATACTGTTACCTTAAATGATTGTCCGATCGGTTGGAAATTTGCCACTTCTTTGCGTTCTAATTTTCTCCTGATCTCTTCGAAGAGTCTAACCGTTTCCTGCGAATACAGGCGTTCCCCACAGTGCAGGCAAACCTCTGCCCTGACCCTGATGATAGCGGTATTCACGCCCCCTTTCAGAATTTTCTCAACTTCTTTTTCTTCAAGCTCGCCGCCGCAAACAGGGCACTTATCGAACGGCTTTGTTTGTTTCATTGTCTTCTCCTTTGCCAGTTTATAGATCACATGAGCATCAACAATCTATCATCAGCAAATATGCTATAAAAGTGATGCCACTATTATATATCTTGACTGCATATCAAATAAAGACCATGATAGAAGATTATGAAATCAATCACCGGGGTGGAATAACAAAAAAAGGAATCTTAGCCCTTTTTGGAAGCATTAAAAAAGAACAGGCATACAAAGACTTTGCTGAGCTTAAATCACTTGAGGGACGAAGATGTGCAATCCTTAGCGAATCCTCCCTTAAAAAGGATTGGCTGAAACCAGAAGAAGACGAAGCATGGTGGGAACTATAGATGTCTATTTTATTCAGATAAGAATATGGCCTCAGTAGAATTCGACCCGGAAGCTAATGCAATGTATGTACGCTTGAAAAAAGGGAATGTGGATAGGTCAGAGCCCTTAGCGGACAATGTTATTGTCGATATCAATAAAAATGGGGTTGCCATAGGCATAGAGATTCTACTTCCTGAACAGGATTTAAAAACACAGGAATTCATTTCCAGGGCTTTTAAAATCGTTGCATAATCAGCATCAGTCGTATGCGCTCTTTCGATGGTCAATCCAGTTTAGATAAATTACTTTTCCTGCTTCATCGGGTGTGAATATTAAGCGATATTTTCTTGAGATCCTTGTTGATTTCTTACCATGTAAATCGCCTGAAAGCCAGCCGCCTACATGCAAAGGGTCCTCCCGCAACCTCTCAATCTTCTTATCAAGTTCCGCTAGGGCTTCTTTATTTTTCCGAATGTCTCTAAGAGAATCAAGAAAGGTATCTGTTCTTTTTACTACCCAGGCCATATTCACAGCCCGCTGAGCAGTTCCTCAACAGAAGATACTTCTTTAACCCGTCCCTCTTTGATATCAGTATCACTTTTTCGTATTGCTTCCATTGTTTTCGGATTACTTAGAATTTCGACTGAGTCGATGAGAGCTTCTAAATCTTCTCGTGTTATCATTTTTCTCTCTATTGCTTTTAGCTCCTGATATACATCTTCAATTGAAATCGAATCAGTCATATTTTTTAGATTTGGTTTATATCCTTATAATATTTACCCAAAAATAACAGTAGACTGGCTAAATTTCGGCCCTTCCACCTTCACTCCCGAAACCACCACAGTCTGGTCCTTCCCCGACAGGGGCGACTGGGCCACCTACGTCGGGAACTACAGGGGCAACTGGCCGCCCTACACATCCCTCTCAACCTCATTCTTCGCTAGTTTTTTTCACCAATTATTGGATTAAATGATTGAAGAATACAGACGGAAAAGCAAAGTTGAAAATAGTGCATCTTTAGAAAATTAGTGCTCTGATGGGGAGCATTAAAGAATTTATTATAAATTGATGCGGAGGATGGGATTTGAACCCACGAACTCCTACGAGACCAGCCCCTCAAGCTGGCGCCTTTGACCGGTCTGGGCAACCTCCGCAAATCAAGTATCCCTATGGCAGAGCCATAAGATATATGTAATGGATAAAAGAGACGATGTCTTTTTTATCCAAGTGTTTCAAGTATTTCAACTAATTGTCCGGCTCGTTTCTTAATACTGCCGGCAGCCTCAATAGCAAGTTCTGACGCAGTGATATTTCCACTTGTTTCAAAGGTCATAACAAAAGATTCCGGATCATCGCTTACTTTAATGGCGTTCATATCACAGGCCTTCTCGCATAACCTGCATATTGAACATTCTATGATCTCTGTTACCCTGACCTTGTTCCCTTCCAGTTTCAGGATTTTACGCGGACATACATCCACGCATTTCCCGCACAGGTCGCATTCACCTATTGTCAAAACAGGCATATTCTTATATCCGCCTGCAACTCCAGCCTGCCATTTGGAATGCCGCCTGCCTGTTCCAAGCCTTGCTATAGACTCAACCACGACCTTATGCTTTTCCTTAAGTTCCACAACAGGTATCGTCGGATCTGCCGGGCGAACATCCGGGTCTGTAGATACCATATCCCCTGCATGTACGATCTTCGGGCCTTCAGCGCTCAGTGTCAGGGAAACCTGACATGATGCACAGCCCTGCCCGCTGCAACTGCATTCTTCAGGAAAATTATAACTTTTGGCATTGGCTTTCAATGGTATTAGTCCCAATCTCAAGGCAAGTTGCTCGTCAAAAAGAACAGAGGTATTATCGTAAATATTCACATCGTCAATTGCCAGTACCGGCACTTCTGCAAGGGTACTCCTTCTCAACGCATTGGCGAACGATGCAGAAACACCCGACAGGACAAACCTGGCTTTGCGTTCTGATAATTCGATAATATCAATATCCATTTTACACGCGCCTTCCCTTCTTGGCCTTCGTGCCGTCGTGAGGGATCGGCGTTACATCCTCTATACGCCCTATCTTGATCCCGGCACGGGCAAACGCACGTATAGATGCCTGAGCCCCGGGCCCCGGGCTTCGCTGCCTGTTGCCGCCTGGTGCTCTTACTTTTATATGTATGCCTGTAACTCCCTTATCCCGTATCTTATCGGCTATCTGGGAAGCCATCTGCATGGCCGTATAAGGGGAACTTTCTTCCCTGGCTGCTTTTGTTACCATGCCACCGCTGATTTTAGCGATGGTCTCTGCCCCTGTCAGATCAGTGATTGTGATCAGGGTATTGTTAAACGAGGAAAATATATGGGCTACGCCCCATTTTTCAGTTGCCATTGTTGGCCTCCTTTAAATTATTCGTTTGAGCAGGAATTGCGTCCTGTACGATAGTTTTAACGACCTGTGCAGGTCTTGAGACATGAGATTCAGTGGATAACGGGGAGCCGCCGTAATACTCAAGCGACAATTCCTCGTTCATGGATACAAGATAGCCCGGAACCGTGACTTTCCTGCCCCCGACCGAAATGTGACCATGTACAATGAACTGGCGGGCCTGTTTTATTGTGTTGGCAAATCCCTGCTTGTGCACCTGCGTCTGAAGCCTCCTGTCAAGGAAATGTGTTACGTCAAGCGATAAGATATCATCAAGTACGGCATCGGTTTTCAACAGACCGTATCTTTTCAGCCGGTTCAATATATTATCTGCATCGGTTTTCACATGACCTGAGAGCTTTCCCTTTGCGCTTTCTGCCAGCAGTTTCCTGGCCAGTTCCCTGTATTCCTTAAGACCGCTATATGCTTTCCAGACTTCTTTCTTGTTCCTGAGGCCGTATTTCTTTACGAACTCGACCTCTGAAGCCATTCTTGCGGCCTGCCACGGATGTTTTGGCGTGGCATACGATTTCCTATTTTGTCCCGGGTATCCCATTATTTAGCCGCCCCCTTTTTCTCTTCGGGTTTTTCTCCTTCTTTGGCCGGGGCTTTTGCCGCTATAAGGGCAGCCCTTGTAACACCCACGGTCCTGCCTTTGCGGCCTGTCGACCTGGTGCGCTGTCCTCTGACCTTAAGACCTTTCTCATGCCTGACACCCTTGTATGAACGGATCTTTTTCATAATGTTCAGATCTTCATTAAGGCTTAACAGGACATCTGTTCCGAGTACATGCCTGTCTTCGCCTGACATCAGGTCGTTTTGTTTATTCATCATCCAGGGCGGGACAATGGTCATTAAAGAATCAACTGATGATTGTAATTTCTCTATATCCGTATCATTGAGATAACCGATAGTTGCCTTCGGGTCAAGACCAGAATTCACGGATACGATCTTTGCGATTCTCTTGCTCACCCCTCTAATCCCGGTAAGTGCGTACAGGACACTCCTTTTGCCATCAAGATCCGTATCTGCGATACGCACGATGTGTTTGATCTCCGGTCCTCCCTCTTTGGCCTTGGGCTGCTCCTTTTTTCCTTCCTTTGGAGCACCTTTGCGCTCTTTCTTGGAGAACTCTTTCCCTTCCCCTTTTCCTTCCTGTGCCTTATCCTCTTTCTTTTCTTTTTTTGCCTCTTTGGGCGCTTCTTTTTTAGGAGCCTCTTTCTTCTGGGCTTCTTGCTTCGTTTCTTCTTTGGTTTCTTCTTTTTTAGCCATCTTATTCCTCCTCTGGCTTTAGCCCCGGAACATATCCGGCGCGGCCCATAATTTTGGGCATCCCCTATACTTGTACATAGCATTTATATTTTATGTATGCAAGGATTGTAAGTATCGTTAAGTTTATTCTAATGATGCTCCATACCATGAACTATTATGACCCGCCAAATCTATATGGATCATAGCGCCACCACCGCAGTTGACCCTGCGGTTGTAGAAGCTATGCTTCCTTATTTTTCAGAAAAATTCGGTAACCCTTCAAGCCTGTATGCCATAGGCAGGCAAGCCAGGAGGGCAATAGAAGATTCAAGGCAGAAGATAGCAGACCTCCTGGGCGCCAGGAAAGAAGAAATAATTTTCACAGGCAGCGGCACCGAATCCGATAACCTTGCAATAAAAGGGATAGCATACAAAAACAGGAAAAAGGGCGATCATATCATTACAAGTTCAATAGAACACCATGCCGTTTTGCGCACATGCAAATTCCTTGAGACACAGGGATTTTCCGTCACATATCTTCCGGTGAACAAAGAAGGAACGGTGAATCCCGCGGACGTTGAAAAAGCGATCACGCCGAAAACAATACTCATCTCGGTCATGCATGCGAACAACGAAATAGGCACGATACAACCGATTGAGGAGATCGGCAAAATCGCAAAAGAAAAGAACGTTCCTTTCCATACTGATGCGGTACAGACCGCCGGGAAGCTTCCGCTCAATGTGGAATCACTCGGCGTTGACCTACTTTCCATCAGCGCGCATAAAATGTACGGGCCAAAAGGCGTTGGGGCGCTTTATATACGGAAAGGTACTTTTTTAGAACCACAGCTTCACGGCGGAGGCCACGAGAGAAATATCCGCTCAAGCACGGAGAACGTGCCTGGTATCATCGGCTTTGCCCGAGCGGCAGAACTCGCCAGGGAACGCCTGCTGCAGGAACAGAAAATAGCGGGCCTTCGGGATTCGCTCATAAAAGGAGTTCTTGAAATAAAAGATTCATATCTTAATGGGCATCCAACAAAACGTCTTCCAAATAACGCAAATTTCAGGTTCAGCTTTATTGAAGGTGAATCGTTGCTGTTGAACCTTGATATGAAAGGAGTTGCGGCATCCACCGGTTCTGCGTGTTCGTCCACTTCGCTTGAGCCGTCGCACGTTCTCCTGGCAATAGGCCTCAAACCCGAAGAAGCTCATGGTTCTCTCAGGCTGACGCGGGGGCTTGGGAATACGCAGGAAGATGTGGATCAAGTGGTGTCAGTATTACCCGATATCGTCAATAAACTCCGGATGATATCCCCGCTTGCGAGGTGAATTAATGACAGACGGATACAGTGAAAAAGTAATGGAGCATTTTGCCAGCCCTAGGAACGTTGGCGAGATAAAGGACGCAGATGGCATAGGCAAGGTAGGGAACCCTGTATGCGGCGACCTTATGTGGATATATATAAAAGTAAAAGACAACAGGCTTGAGGATGTGAAATTCAAGACATTCGGCTGCGGCGCTGCCATTGCTACAAGCAGTATGATCACAGAAATGGCAAAAGGCAAGACCATCGAGGAAGCCCTTAAGATCACGCGAAGCGACGTGGCAGAGGCGCTCGACGGCCTGCCCCCTATCAAGATGCACTGTTCAAATCTTGCTGCCGACGGGTTGCATGCAGCAATAAAGGATTATCTTGAAAAATCGGGGAAAAAATGAGACCTCCATGCGAAATAGTGGTGCAGAAGGTCCTCCCTGCGATACGGGCGGAACTTGCAAGATTAATGATCGAGGAAGGATTACCCCAGCAGCAGGTTGCAAACAGGCTTGGTCTCTCAAAAGCCGCGGTATCCCAGTACATAAGCGCAAAGCGAGGGCATGATGTCTCTTTTCCTTCCGATATCGAGGAAAAAATAAACGGGCTTGCAAAAAGCCTTGCAGGAAATCTCACAGGGGATGAAGCTGTAAGCAGCCTCTGTTCTGTATGCAAGGGTATCCAGTCATCGGGATGGTTGTGTAAGGAACATCTCCAGAAAAACGATACCTGCACTTTTTGCATCCGCAAATGATTCCGGGTGGCAATCAGGCTCGCTTATGGCTGACAAAGGTACCTATGAATATATACCAGTTATAGACTGCAAGGATGAAGGCTACCAGGAAGATTAGCTGGGACAGTTCGGCAAGATAAAATCCATGAAGCACTTCTCCAACCGTTGTAAACCTTATTATGAATTTGACAAATGCGTTCAGTGCAAATGCTGCCCCGGCTGTCGAGATATAAATCCAGGTTTTTTGCATTATAGCTTCATTGAGGAATAGCCTGGCTTTCAGCAGATCCGTGTCCACCTTTCGCATCATGAAAAGAATCTGCCCGATGAGGAAAATCAGGACAAATGCTGCACCTGCACTGTATATCTCCACAAATGTCTCAAAGAAACTCACTCTTAACACCAGTATTTCCTCTTTTTATTATGATTAGTATAATCACAATACGCATTATATATATTTTTGCTTTTTTGATCTGCGTGTTTGAAAGTGTTTACAGCAACTTAATAATACCAGCAAACAAAAAAGGGCATGTGCTCCTTAAAGATAAGGTTAAAAAAACCGCAATCGAACTCGTTCCCTGCGTTCACGGCGCGAAACTTGCAGAAAGCGCAGAGAAATCCGGTAAGAGAGCTTGCGAGTTAATAGACTTTAGCGTCAACCTTAACCCCCTCGGCCCTCCAAAATTGAAAAAAGTCCTGGCAAATGCTTATGGAACATTAGGCAGTTATCCTGACAACAGGTATGAGGGTTTTAAAAAAGCTGCTTCCGAAACACTTGCCGTCAAGCCCGAAAATATCATACCCGGGAACGGTTCTTCTGAATTGATCCGGCTCTTTGCAGAAACCGTGATCGAACCGGGCGACAGGATACTGATACCCGCTCCGACTTTTGGCGAATATGAATTCCAGTGCAGGTTATTCGGGGGTAAAATAGAGCATGTGGATTACAGGAAAATAACAGATGTGAAGCCACAGGGTTATAAGGCTGTTTTCCTTTGCAATCCCAACAATCCTACAGGCAAACTGATAAAACGCGGGGAGATACTGCAATTCGCTAAAAAATGTGTTGAATCCTCGGTTTTCCTTTTCATAGATGAAGCATTCATCGGATTATCAGATCCGCAAGAAAGCATAGCTGATTTTGCGGCGTCAAACGATTTTGTGATAGTCCTGCGTTCCCTGACCAAGATCTATGCAGTTCCAGGTTTGCGTATCGGTTTTGCCGTTGCATCGCCTGATTTTGCCGGCATCCTGAATAATATCCGCCTCCCCTGGAACCTCAATTCCCTTGCCCTTGAATCAGGCATATGGCTTCTTAAGAACAATGGTGATTATATTGACAGGTCGCTTGGATTAATAAAGAAAGAGCGGGAATGGCTGATGACCCGGCTCGGTTCTATACGCGGTTTCAGGCCATGCCCGAGCGATGCGAATTTCATACTTGTTGATATCCGGGATTTCTCTATAGATTCCACAGACATGGCAGCGAGAATGTTAAGGCATGGAATCGTTATCCGTGATTGCTCTTCTTTTGGTCTTAAAAACCATATCAGGATAGCGGTCAGGAAGAGAGGGGATAACCGAAAATTAATTAAGGCTTTTGGTGGGGTCATATCAGAATGGGGCAGCGAACTTGCAAGAAATGAGATCGGAAAAGCCCTGGAAAAAGGAGTGGCTGCCAGGAGCAGGATCGATTGCGAGTATTATCCGTGCCATTTTGAAGGGCAGGATTGCACTTTCTGTTTCTGCCCGTTCTACCCATGTGAAAATAACAGTACCGGCGGGGAGCTTATCCACAGATCGACCGGGGGAACTGTATGGAGCTGCGCTAAATGCGACCTTATACACAGAGGGGATATTGCAGAAAAGGTACTCAAGGCATTGATGGAAGGTAAGAACATAAAAGAAGTGTGGAAGCTTGTAGTGGAGCCTGTTCTATGAATGGAAATTTTTTGCTCCAGGTACTGATCCTTGCCATACTGTTCGATATCATTCTTGGGGAACCCCCGGCATTTATCCATCCTGTCGTGTGGATGGGAAAACTTATTAACTTTTTCGTGAACCGCACGCCTGTTCGCCACAGGAAACTGTACGGCCTGTCAATGGTGGTTTCTTGCGTTGGGATGGCCATAATTGCCGGGATTGCTGTTGCCTCTCTGGATAATGGGATATTCAGCTTAATAGTATCTGCATTTTTCTTAAAGTCCACATTTTCAATTCGGATGCTTGTGGTTTCTGCGTTCGGGATAGAAAAAGATCTTGAGGATGGGGAAATTGAAAAAGTAAGGAACGACTTAAAAACCTTCGTTGGACGGGATACAACAGGGCTTAATGAAAACCAATCCGCATCTGCTGTCATAGAGTCGCTTGCAGAGAGCTTTGTTGACGGTATCCTCTCACCGTTATTTTATTATCTGCTTTTCGGGCTTCCGGGCGCGCTTGCATACAGGATGATAAATACGCTTGATTCCATGGTCGGGTATAAAAAAGAGCCTTTCGCCATGCTGGGTTATGCTGCTGCAAGGCTGGATGATATCGCCAACTGGCTGCCAGCAAGGCTGTCCCCCGTATTTATCTCCATTGCATCGATTTTTTTGGGGAATCCCAGGAGTGCCGTCAGGATAGGTATGAGAGACCACAATAAAACCGCGTCGCCAAATTCCGGATGGCCTATGGCTTCGGTTTCAGGCGCACTCCAGGTCAGGCTTGAAAAAGCCGGTTATCATGTGCTGGGGGACGAATATCGCGACCCACCGGCATACCAGATCAAAAGAGCAGTCAATATAGTGGGATTCTCATCGCTTCTTGTAATTGGAGGGATTTATTTTATTGGGAAGGTGCCGTTAGTCCGGTTTTAAAACCAGGTGAAAAAAATGAAATTAGAAATTATTAAAGGAAAAAAGAAAAAGAACCAGCCCACAAAGGTAAATGATGCAGGCGCAAGAGGCATAATGGAAATCCTTGAAAAAGAAGGTCTTCCCGAAGAAGCGCTCGTTTCTGCGGCAATGGAACTCTATGTCCCTCACCCCGGAGTTGAAAATAAAGACACGGCGAAGCGGGTTTTCAAAAGGGAATTAAAACACGCACTCACAGACCCCAATCTTTGCATGCTCCTGTACGCAGGTATCCTCCTTGAAAAAGCAGGGGAGAAAGGCGAGCTTCCGGGAATGACAAAAGAGACTTTCAATAAGGACCTCACCTATCTTATCGTGGATGAAGTGATCGGTATGAGCATAGCGAAATATATCAGCGGCGACAAGGGTATCTTTGAATACGTGAGGTTTGATAAATTAAAACCAGGGATTTTATCAAAACTCGGGCCTTTCATGGACGACGTAATTGCAGGTCTCATCGGCGGCGTATCGGCAAATATGTACTCAAGGGGGAAGGATGACGGCGGCAAGGCAGCAAAGACTATTCCACGAAAAAGCAAAGGCGGGTTTGCCGGGTGAGTGAGCTTCTTTCTGCCCTCCGCAGCGGTTTTGGATTTCTTACGACCATACCTGTAGGTATAACTATGGAAGGCATCGAGAAGCTGATGAAGCATATTTACCTTTTTCCGGTTGTTGGAGCTTTTCTCGGAATAATTTTTTCAGCCATGGGTTTTGCATCATCGATCATATTCCCCCCGGTTTTAGCGTCATTCTTAACTATTATCTCGATATACTATTTCACGGGATTCAATCATATCGACGGACTTGCGGATTTCGGGGACGGCGTAGCAGCGCATGGCCCAAGGGAGAAAAAAATAGCAGCAATGAGGGACACGGCTGTAGGAACGGGAGGGATCGTATTTTGCACGATATCGATCCTGGGTTTATTCACATCGCTCTTTTTTATTTTTGACAGCATGATGTTTTTCCCTTTGGCATTGCTTGCAGCCGAAATAAGCGCGAAACAAACCATGGTCACAGTTGCGGCTTTTGGCAAAAGTATCCATAAAGGTTTTGGATCAATGACCGTGGATAATACAAAGAAGTCCGATTTCATCGTAGGTATGGTTTTTTCAGGGGCAGCCTGCTATCTTTCTCTTGGGATCCCCGGAATAAGCGCACTCGTTTTTTCCCAGGCCGCAGGGTTCCTTGTACTTAATACCGCAAATCGTCATTTCGGGGGCGTGAACGGGGATGTCGTTGGGGCCTCAAACGAGATCGGACGCCTTGCCGCCCTGATGCTGTTAGGAGGGCTTGCATGGATGCGATAATCATGGCTGGTGGAATGGGAAAACGCCTCGGGAGAGATGAAAAACCTCTTACACCCCTTTGTGGGAAACCGCTGATCCATTATGTACTTGATGCGCTCCTTGGCTCGAAAAATATAGGACAGATATATGTAGCTACCTCGCCCAGAGTTGAGAAAACTATTATCTGGCTTTCGGATTTCATTAAAAGGCACGATAGAGTCAGGATAATGCAGACACCGGGGAAGGGTTTTGTTAATGATATGGTCATGGCCGTAGAAAGTGCGGGGGTCAGGGGACAGGTATTTATAATCATGGCAGACCTGCCGCTTGTTACACCGGAGCTTATAGACAGGATAATTAAAAAATACAGCGAGGCGAACATGCCTGCGCTTTCGGTGCACATGAAGCTTGAGGCATTCACGAAGCTTGGCCTTCGTCCCGATACTGTTTTTCACAAGAATAACGGTTTCATAGTCCCGTGCGGGATAAATATACTTGACGCCGGGAAGATACAGGAGGAGCAGGAGGATTATAATCTTATCCTGGAGGATGAGGAACTGGCGCTGAATGTGAATAAGAAGGAGGACCTGGATGTGTGCGAGAGGTATTTGAAAGAGAAACGGAATCCTTTTTCTGAGTATTAATTATCAATAAATTTAAATTAGAGTGCTTCCTATTAGACATGATGTTGAAGCATATCATCTCAATGAGGGATTTTTCACGGGATGATATTGACATTATCCTGGCAAAGGCAAAAGAATTTGAACAAATCGCAAGAGGCAGGAAGTCCGGCCTGCTGTCGGGTAAAATCCTTTCAACCCTTTTTTACGAACCGAGCACACGGACAAGGTTGTCCTTTGAGACCGCTATGAAAAGGCTTGGCGGGGAGGTTATCGACCTTGGATCCATTGAATCAAGCTCCGTAGCCAAAGGCGAAACCCTTGCAGATACTATAAGAGTTATCGGGAACTATGCAGACGCGATCGTTTTGCGACACCCCAGAGAAGGAGCTGCGCGCATGGCGGCAGAGTATTCAAAAGTCCCGATAATCAATGCAGGTGATGGGGCAGGACATCATCCCACGCAAACACTGCTTGACCTTTATACCATAATGCGCGAAAGCAGTCTTTCAGACCTCAAGATCGCTCTTGTGGGCGACCTTAAGTACGGAAGGACCGTGCATTCGCTTGCTTATGCTTTATCCCTCTATCACGCAGACATGACCCTTATATCACCCAGGCAATTGCAGATGCCTGATGTAATAAAAAAGGACCTGAAAAAGCAGGGCGCAGTCATAAGCGAGACCACAAGCCTCGAGGAAGTCATCGGGGATATCGATGTCTTATACATAACGCGTATCCAGAAGGAACGCTTCCCCGACCCCGCAGAATACCAGAAAGTCGCGGGAAGCTACAGGATCACTGAAGAACTACTGAAATCCGCCCGTGACAAACTTATTATCATGCACCCGCTTCCCAGGGTGGATGAGATAGACCCGGCTGTTGACAGGACAAAATATGCAAGGTACTTCGAGCAATCGTTCTACGGGGTCCCAGTCAGGATGGCGCTCCTTGTAATGGCAATGGAGGCAGGATGATAGAGAAAGAGATGCGGGTGCGCCCCATAAAGCACGGGACCGTGATAGATCACATCACAGCTGGACAGGCTCTCAATGTGCTTCGGATACTGGGTATATCAGGGACTACAAGGGCTGTGGTCAGCGTTGCCATGAACGTGCCCAGCGGCGTTCTGGGGTCAAAGGATATCGTCAAGGTAGAGGACAGGGAGCTTAAAGAAGAAGAAGTGGACAGGATTTCACTGATCGCGCCGGATGCCACTATCAATATCATAAGGGACTTTGAAGTGATAGAGAAATTCCGTGTTGACCTTCCCGGACAAATTGAAGGCGTGGTGAAATGTTCAAACCCGAATTGCATCTCCAATACCGGAGAACCCGTCATTTCAAGGTTTGCGGTCAACAAGAAGCCAGTTGAACTGCGGTGCATTTACTGCGATCATGTGATATCCGAAGGGATTGCAGAGCATTTGATATAATTTATTTTTTGCGATTGAAGACCGCTGCTGCCTTTAAAATAAAAGTAGAAAAGTATAATTAGTATATATTGTATAATATTAGTCTATGTCTACCACAACGATCAAAGTCTCGAATGAAACAAAACAACTTCTTGATATGCTCCAGGCTAAGATGACCCTCACATTCCGCAAGAAGAAAACACTTACCGAGCTCATAGATACAATAACCCGGCTTGCTTTGCGCCATGAGAATGAACTTATGGAAGCAGAAAAATTACCCCCCCTTGAGAAAGATCCTGCAATGAAACCGCCTATCGACTGGGGAATTAAAACCGATGCCAGCAAAGTGGACGAATATATTTACACAGAGGAATAAAATGTCCGTATTTATTGATACGGGGGCATTTTTAGCTTACAGAAATAAAAAGGACAAGTATCACGAGATCGCAAATAAATTATTCAAAGATGCTCTCAAAGGAAAATATGGACAGATATATACATCCGATTATATTTATGACGAGGCCCTCACTCTTGCGCTTGCAAGGACAAATAATATAGAAGTAGCGATTGATATCTCAGGCGTTATTCTGTCTCCAAGGATCAAAATGATTTTTGTTGACACAGGGCTGCTGGAAAAATCCACAAAAACATTTAAACAGTATTCTGGAAGGAACTTGAGTTTTACGGATGCTGTATCTATTGAAATTATGAACGAGTTCGAGATTGAGAAATACCTTGGTTTTGATGCTCATTTTAGTGAAATTGTCGAACAGGTTTCACAGGAATTAAAAGGCTAAATAGGAAAAAGAGGTATCATTACGTCAAAGTTCACTGAATCTGAAGTGACGTAATCATACAACCCCATAATCCTTATATATAATGAACATAATTGTACATCAATGTACTAAAATGTACAATTGAATATTTATGCACCAAAAAATCAACGAAATACTTGAATCCACCAAAAAGAGAATCCCGGTACATGCAAACAGGAAAAAATTAATTTGTTCCCACAGGGATTTCCACGACCTGATAAAGTCCAGGAAGCAAAAAAGGCTTGTTCCGGTGATCGCGGAAGTCAAACCCTCATCCCCGACAAGGTTTATCAGGAATGTGACACCCACAGATGCCGCATGGATCGCACAGCAAATGGAATCCGGCGGCGCAGCGGCCATATCTGTGCTTACAGAGCCGCAGTTCTTCAAAGGCAGCATCGAAAACCTGAAAGCCGTCAGACAGGGGGTAAAGCTTCCGGTCCTGAGAAAAGATTTCATCATCGATAAAGCCCAGATTCATGAAGAGGACAGCGATCTGATATTGCTGATAGCAGGAATCCTCGGTGCACAGTTAGAGGATTTCGTGGATGAAGCCATCTCATCCAACAGGGAACCCCTTGTTGAAGTGCATAATAAAAAAGAGCTTGAAAGCGCGCTCTCAACCTGCACCAGGATCATCGGCATCAATAACCGGGACCTCAATAATTTAAAGGTGGATATATCCACAACAGAGAAACTCGCGCCGCTTATCAGCGACAGGATAATTATCAGCGAAAGCGGGATTTCAACGCCTGAGGATGCAGCAAGGATGATCTATGCAGGGGCGGATGCCGTCCTTGTGGGAACATCTATTATGGAAGGAAATATTTACGAAAAGACTTACGAGTTAGTACACGCATTGGACTGAAAACAAGGATAAGATATGAAACAGGAACAGAGATCAACAAAATTTGGAAAATACGGCGGGCAGTTCGTACCTGAAGTGCTGATGCCCGTACTTGAAGAGCTGACAGAAGAATACGAAAAATACAAAGATGATCCTGTTTTTAACGAGGAACTGGATTATTATCTCAGGGATTTTGCGGGCCGGCCGTCCCCACTATATTATGCAAAGCAATTAAGCAGGGAATACGGCGTAAAGATTTACTTAAAACGCGAGGATCTTGTCCACGGCGGCGCCCATAAATTGAACAATACGCTCGGGCAGGCGCTACTGACAAGATACATGGGGAAAAAAAGGATCATCGCCGAGACGGGCGCGGGCCAGCACGGCACGGCATGTGCGATGGCAGGGGCTGCTTTTGGTATCACTACCGAGGTTTACATGGGGGCCAAGGATACGGTTCGCCAGCGCATGAACGTTTACAGGATGGAATTGATGGGCACGAAAGTAATTCCTGTTAAGAGCGGTTCACAGACATTAAAAGATGCTATCAACGAGGCGATGCGTAACTGGGTGGCGAACGTGGAGACGACTCATTATTTGATCGGTTCAGTGGTCGGGCCGCATCCCTATCCGACAATGGTGCGCGATTTCCAGAGCGTCATAGGAAAAGAAGTACGTAAACAGATAATGGAAAAAGAAGGAAGATTCCCGGATTCCATAGTTGCATGTACAGGCGGGGGCAGCAACGCGATGGGTATTTTTCACCCCTTTATTGATGATGACGTTGACCTCTTCGCCGTCGAAGCGGGCGGAAGCGGCATGAAAACAACAGACAAAGAGGCTCTACATTCTGCGACGCTGTGCGCTGGCGAGGATGGAGTGCTTCACGGCGCCCGCACGAAAGTTCTGCAGAATAAGTACGGTCAGATACTTGAATCAAGCTCAATAGCCGCAGGGCTGGATTACGCGGGCGTTGGCCCGGAACTTGCTTATCTTGCTGATATCGGAAGGATTAAGCCTCGATATTCGCTGGATGCCGAAGCGCTTGAGGCGTTCCATGACCTGTGCAGGCTTGAAGGGATTATCCCGGCGCTTGAATCTTCGCATGCTGTCGCTTATGTCAAGAAGGCGGCAGGGTCAGGGGAGCTTGGCGATGTTGTGGTTATTAACATTTCAGGAAGAGGAGACAAGGATCTTGAGACTGTGCTGGGGATGAATAAATGAGGATACCAGAGAAATTCAGGGAATTAAAAAAAAGGAATGAAGGCGCTCTTATCGCCTATATCTGTGCGGGTGACCCGACGGCTGAGGGTACGAAAGAATATGTGACCGCACTTGTCAGGGGCGGCGCGGATATCATAGAACTCGGCCTGCCTTTTTCCGATCCCGTGGCAGACGGTCCGACGATCCAGGCAGGGATTGAGCGTGCTCTGGCCGCAGGGATGACTCCTGATATTTATTTTAAGATGGTCAGGTCCCTTAAGGTTCACATCCCACTTGTAGTAATGACTTACTACAATCTTATTTTCAAAAGAGGGCTTGAGAGATTCGTGGTGGACTGTTCCGCATCCGGGATTTCAGGGATAATCGTACCCGACCTCCCGGCAGAGGAATCCGGAGAACTTGCAGGTTTGTGTGAAAAGAATGATATTGACCTCATTTTCCTTGTGGCTCCCACGACCACAGAATCCAGGATGAAGCAGATACTAACCCGTGGAACAGGTTTTATTTATCTTGTGGCGCGCCTTGGTGTCACAGGGGCGCGGTCGGATATTGCAGGTTCAACGAGCGAGTTGATCCAGAGAGTTAAAACGAACACACCCAAGGCTGTAGGATTTGGGATATCAAATGGCAGGCAGGCCGCCGAGATAATAAGCGCAGGAGCAGACGGCGTGATCGTGGGGTCGGCATTCGTGGATATTATCGCAAGCGGGAATGATGTGCCCCGCAGGCTTGAAGCGCTTGCGAGGGAATTGAAGTATGGGATAAAGATGGCCCCAGAATAGCGACATGAAGAAATGCCATAACATCCTTATCCGTGATATTCCTCTTTTTGGTTGCATAGCTTTTGGCATAATCGACCGCGGGACAAATGTATTGCAGGTCCGCCCTATCAGTGAATGCCCCCTGTCCTGCATCTTCTGTTCTACAGATGCCGGATCACGTACAGGCCGAAGGATATCCGAGTATATGGTGGACCTTGAACAGCTCCTGCAAGCATTTGAATGGGCGGCGTCATACAAGGAGATCAATGATATTGAAGCCCACATAGATACGGTTGGAGAGCCGCTGATGTACCCGCAGCTTGTTGATCTTGTCGCAAGATTATCTGCCAACTTCCATGTCAGGACAGTATCCATGCAGACCAATGGCTTCCTCCTGAACAGGAAACTTATAGATGAACTTGCGACGGCAGGACTTTCACGAATCAATATATCCATAGAATCCCTTGATCCGGCCCTTGCAAAAAGCATCGCCGGGATAGATTTTTATAATGTGGAAAGAGTTCTTGAAAATGCTGAATATATAGCAAAAAATACAGATATCGACCTTCTTATCGCTCCTGTGTGGCTTCAGGGAATTAACGATAAGGAGATACCAAAATTAATAGAATATGCACTTTCGATAGGGGCAGGGAAAAAATGGCCCGCCCTGGGTATCCAGAAATTCCTGCCTCATAAGTTCGGCAGAAAACCAGAGATAAAACTTATGAGCTGGGAGAAGTTCTATTCACAGCTTGGGGAATGGGAGAGGGCCTATAATACAAAGCTTATCCTGACCCCTGAGGATTTCGGAAGCTACCAGTGTAAAACCATACCGCGGATGTTCAAAAGGCATGAAAAACTAAAGGTCAAGGTGCTGGGATACGGATGGATGAAAGGTGAGAAAATTGCCGAGGCCCGCGAGAGGGTAATAACGATCGTGGATGCTGAAAGGATCCCGGTCGGAAAAGAAATATTTGTCAGGATGGAAAGGGTGGTGGATGGGATATATATGGCAAGAGTAGTGAACGCATAAGCCTGCTCCAGATTTTCTTGAAACGATTTGATTTTTGTCACATTATTTAGAAACACTGAAAGGATTTTAGGGGTGCATAACTTTTCCCTGCCCAATCCTTTAATTTCTCAACTCAACCCCATCCGTTTTGCGATCTCCCCGGCACTTCTTAGTGCCGCCGAATCTTCTGGCAACTCTGAAAGCGGTTTTCCCTCAAGGTCGAATTTTGCAAGGATCTCATCAAAAGGCACGACCCCTGCAAGATCCATTTTTAATTCCCTTGCATATTCCTCGATCCTGGCACGGTTCTCAGGTGTTACCTTATTGGCTATGACATGCATTTTCTTGATGTTCAAATTCAACGACTGTGCAAGTTCCCTTATCCGCTCGGCTGTTTGCAAACCCCGCCGCGACCCGTCGGTTACCACAAGGAGTTCGTCAACATCGCGGATTATCCTTCGTGAGAGATGTTCAAGCCCTGCAGCAGTATCTATGATCGTAATATCGTAGTTCTTAAGTATCCTGTCCATTATCCCGCGCAGGAGGTTGTTCGCAAAACAGTAGCATCCAGAACCTTCTGGCCGCCCCATGACAAGGAGGTCGTATTTTGGCATTTCGGTCAGTACCTCATATACTTTTGACTCAAGTACCCTTTCCTTGTTCGTATCAGGTGGCATTTTATCGCGTTCCTGCAACATGAACTCCCGCATGTCGCCTATGGTCTTATCGACCCTTACACCGAGAACGTCGGGAAGGTTGGAGTCCGGGTCGGCGTCAATGGCAAGAAGCGTCCTGTCGCCTTTTGAAATGTGCCTTATCAACATCCCGGCTACCGCAGTTTTTCCTGTTCCTCCCTTGCCTGTTATTGCGATCACTTTCATAATTTTTGTATCTCCTTGATTATTATGCTTTGGGATTTTTATTAAATTGGTGATTTCTCACTATATAAGCTTACTTCTATAAAATAAGAATAAAAACAGGGATCAGAAAAATCAGTTTCTTGTCCAGAGGACTTAAAGCTGATTTTTTGAAACCTTTTGCATCTCTATGTCGCTGACAGCCGTTTCAAATACCTTGCTGAACTGGCTTCTTCTTTCGTTCCATGTATGATCAGAAGCACGCCTTATCAGACCGCTCCAGAATAAATCCATATTAGTCACCTCGAATTAAAGATGGATAAGTCAGTATATATGGGCAATCCAAGCGAGGTGAAAGTAATCCGGGTTTTTAAAATTGATGATAAGTTAAGGTATCAGAGGCATATCTTTTAGTGCAAGAGTGGAGGATATGAGGTACACTATTGCACAAACTGGATGTGGTGAGGTGAATTGATACGAACCAAGATACTCAGGAAATTCCACCAGGACTTGCCCCAAGAGTCGTTGTATCCATAATCATTTTCTTCGGCTTGCTTATTTTTGCAATAATTTACGTTGCTTTTTTCGCATCGTCCTTTAGCCTTTTTCAGAAGATCGCAGTTATTCTGGTTGCCATACTTGTAGCGACGGCAATCCTCGGAGCGATGTGGAGTTCTTGGGGAATTAAGTATGGCAGAGACTGGAAAGAAAAAGGCTGCAAGTAGTGAACATTGCCCAAAAATAAATAGGGACTTGCTTTTTATACTTTAAGGTGGTGTTAAATTAATGGTGGAAAGATATGGGTATAATTGCAGTTTCGGATGTACATCTTGGCTATATGAATCCAGACGATAAAAAAGAGAGTCTATCTAACAAGGATGATTTTGAAAAATTTCTGGATATGGTGGATAATAGGGATGGTATAGATAAACTTGTGCTATGTGGTGATGTCTTTGATATGTGGGCAAGGGATATGGTAGGGGTTTTTATTGAAAATGCTGATATACTCTACAAACTTCAAATGCTTCAATCGAAGATGGAAGTATATTATGTCATCGGAAATCACGATTATTATGTCCGTAAGTTAAAAAATTTTAGATATCAGTTTAATTTTTATAAAGGTGATATTTTAACTCTTCAAGATAGAGGCACAACCTATCGCTTCAAACATGGTTATGATTTTGAGCCAATCATGAATGAAATATATTTTGATGCATTATGTTACTCTAATGACGAGCTTGGAAATATTGCATCCAGAGCATATAAGGTATGGACAAACTGGTATGAAAAGTTTACAGGAGAAGGGCAATTCGAATCAATGCTTGAGCCTGCAAAAAAAAGGCTATCCCCTGCAAAAATAACTGATATTGAGTTAAGAGCATGCAGGTCTGTAAAAGATGGTGAGATTCTCGTATTTGGCCACACACATAAGCCTTTTATAAATATAAAGGGAAACGTGGTCAACCTGGGCTCCTGGACAAAAGACTCTGAAGTTCCTAACACTTATCTTGAAGTAAAAGATGGAAAAATGAAGTTGAAAAAATTCCCGGGTGGTAAAGAAATTACTGAAAGAGAGGAATGCTAATCTGATACATTTTTTATCCCGGCAGTTTGTTTTCCATAAATCCCAGTGCAACTTTTGAAGGTTTTTGTTTGGGAGGTAAAGCCCACTCCTATCCTTTTCCAACCTGTCCAATATTACATATATACTACCCTTTAACATATATATTTATTCATATAAATAATAATTATAAGTATTATTATCATGATGGGTTTTTTAGCCCAAAGCCGCAAGAAAGTTTAAACCCTACCAGGTGGTGGAAGTGCCAGCTCAGGGAACCTTAAGGCAGGTAAAAAAACAATCCATCTGAGGCCGGCCAGATGTTCCGCCTGCACCTCACATCTGTAAAGCTGCGCTTATCTTGAGGCAGGAGAGACAAAATACACCTTAAGCCTTGGATTTTTGCAGCTTAAATTTCAGAAGCGGGATAGAAGATGCGTTAATATCCTATGCGTCGAAAAAACCGGGATTAGTTCGAAGACTTGATATGGGTTTCTGATGCTGAATATGGAGTGATATGAATATGGTTGAAAAACAACAAAACAGGGATGAAGAATACTTGTCTAATTTTATGAATAAAGTAGTTGTTTGTGAAACTTTGAGTGGCAAAATGATTACTGGGATATTGACTGGGTACAACAAGTATGAACTTCTATTGGTCGAAGCGAAGGATATTAAATCGAAAAAGCCAATGAAAACCTTGGTCTATAAACATGGAGTGGTCAGTATCCGGGAGACAGAATAAAGGGATTCAATGGTCTCATCTTCATAGATTCGATCCCGGATTACATCAACTACAACCTCAGTTATAGTTGCTTCCGGTTTAACGGACGATCCACTCTGTCTCCGGCCTACTCCGAATCCACCAGGAACAGTTCTTACCCTGTTCATCAGACTGTTGAATGCAGCCCTATCCTTATCTTCGAATACTAATGGTTTTTCTACTATCCCTTCGAGTAGCTTGCGAAAACCCGGAACTGTTCTGCCCATAGAGATTAACCACCAAATTCAGCCAGTCTGGTCTGACCGAACGGTAGGAGGCTTCTGAGTGCATTTCCCGAACAGGTTATCCTGACAAGTTTTTTCGAGTATTCGATATCTATGGTATATCCCTCCTTCACCAGCCGCTCAATACAAAGCGGGAGGGTGCGGGAGTTTATACGGGTATTCATATCTTTGACTTCCATTCATGAGTTACGGTTAGATCCGGAACGATATAAGCGATTGGATAGAGCGGAGTGAAAGTACCACAACAAGATATTTATTCAGGCCCCTCTTTATTTGGTTAATAGGGGTGAAATACATGGGTTTTCTTGGCACGAGGGCTGGTCCCCTTGCAGATTTAGCTTTAATTATCTCGATAGCGGGTTTTATAATACTCTTGTTGGGCGTTGTGTATGCAAAAAGAGGAATTCTTTTAACACATTTTAAAATGACAAGACTCGCTGTTCTTCTATTGATAATGGCTTTTATATGGATGGGTCCTCGCTTTATTGGAAGTTTTCATATAATCATTTCTCGTTTAACAGCTCTACCGATTTTGATCACAGTATTCCATGCTGTTATCGGTACTTCTGCGTTGCTCGCGGGCATATTTCTTGCATTTGACATGGTAATAAAAAAGACCCGTTATCCTATGAGAACTGTTTTTCTATTATTTATATTGGCGCTGCTCCTGGGAATTGCGACATATATTGTGCGCTACATATTGACGCCTTTGCCACCTCGTTAGCGGGAATAAGACAATATTAGCCCGGTTATGGACTGCGTCCTTAAAGTAGACAGACAGTTAAGCTATGATGCAGAGAAAGCCGTATCCTATTTTCGTTTGCTGTTGAGGTCAGACTGCCAGCCCGTTTGAGATTTCTCCCCTTCTCCAAATATGGCAAAATGAAAAAGTAGCGTGAATCAACGATAAGCTTAAAAATACATAGATTTATTAACTACAATCCGGCATCTTACGGCGCCGTGCAGAAAAAAGGGAGGTGTTTTATGAAGGTGGTATATCAAGCTGAATTTCAAGGACAATCTCTCACTAGGACAATGCCTGATGGCAGTCAAGACACAGGCTCTGTTAATCTGAATGAAATTCATCAACTGGAAGACATATGTAAAAATTACGAATGGAATGAATCGCAGAAAATATCACAGCAAATTGGGGAGAAACTTTTCAACATCCTAAATGGAGATACGCAGACCCTGGTAAGAGCCATGAAGGAAGCAGATGATCATGCCGAAACTCTTCAATTGATCTTGAAAGATGAAGGTTTTGCATCCAATTTACCCTTTGAACTGCTCTACCATAACAGCTTTCTCGTCCCTTCACGGATACATCTTATAAGAAAGGTTTCTGATCGTGGTAAAAAAAGAATCCCTGAACCTGAGAACAGGCCTTTCAAATTGCTGTTAATGGCATGTTCGCCCAGGAATGTTAATCCTGTGCTTAAATTTGAAAAAGAAGAGGATACAATCCTTGAGGTCACCAAAGATTTACCGATAGAGATAGATGTTGAAGATACAGGCTCGCTTGAAGGGCTTGGTGAACGTCTTTCCACAACCAGATACGATGTAGTTCATCTCACAGGCCATGCGGACATTGACGAGAAAGGTGTACCTTTTTTCTTGATGGAAAGTGAAGAAGGTTTGCGTGACGATGTTTCACCTTCAAGACTCTGGGAAAAACTCAGTTTGAACCTGCCAAAAATGGTATTTCTTTCAGGCTGTCGAACCGGAGAAGCTCCAGAACATGTTGCAGCCATGTCATTTGCGCATCATCTTGTTGCCGGGCAGATCCCCACAGTTCTTGGCTGGGGCCTACCAGTTTCAGATATAGGGGCAAGCTATGCTGCCAGGATATTCTATCACGATCTGAGCAGGGGAGAGAACACACTCAGAGCCCTGCTCAGGATAAGGCGTGAACTTTTTGAGAAATATACGGACTGGTCTATACTTCGCCTTTTCTCAGACAGCACACCTCTTGATGTGGCTTTAGTCAGAGCGGGCCAGGTATGGCAGCCCAGGCCCGGGGAGCTTCAATATAAATGCCTGGAAAATAGCCAGGTGAGGGTTCTCACAAAAGGGTTCATCGGAAGAAGAAGGCATATACAGAAGGGACTTCGAAGCTTAAGAAAAGATCGGGAAAAAGTTGGCCTGCTTTTGCACGGAACCGGTGGACTGGGGAAGAGCTGTCTTGCCGGGAAATTGTGCCAACGCTTTAAGGATCATACGCTGATAGTTGTACACGGTGAACTGAAAGACAGTGTCTTTCGTGAGGCACTGAAAGACGGTTTTTATAGATACAGGGGAACTGATGATGAAGGGTTAAAGGTATTGGACTTAAAAGAGGAGATGCCTGATAAAATCAGGAGATTATGTTCTTCTGTCTTTCAGCAAAAACCTTACCTTATTTTGCTTGATGATTTTGAGAAAAATATTGAAGGGATAAAGGAAGGCAATCCTGCAGTTTGCGCTGATGCGGTACCGATCCTGGAGGCGCTGCTTAAGTTTTTACCTTACAGTGGCAAGAGAACGCAGTTGATAATCACCAGCCGCTATACCTTTCCTCTCACATTTGGAGGAAAAAACCTTGTTGGAGAAAGGCTTGAATCCATCGGTTTAACAGGCTTCAGCGGAGCTGATGAGAAGAAAAAAGTTTCTGAACTTGCGAATATAGCCGGCTATCCCGACCCTGATATAAGGCAGCAGTTGATCGAAGCCGGGCATGGGAACTCAAGGTTGATGGAATATCTGGATACGCTGGTGGGAGAAGTGAAGACTCTTGATATTCCCTCGCTGTTATCCAGAGTTAAGGGCAGACAGGATGAGTTTGTTCAGGAACTCCTTTTAAATGAGATATTTAAGGCTCAAACTGACGATTTCAAGACATTTTTGCGATGCTGCTCCGTGTATCGGCTGCCTGTTCTAAAAGATGGGATCGGATTGCTTTTTAGCGGAATGAAAGGCTGGGAATCGCATGTTGAAACCGCTGTCCGGCTGAGCCTGATAGAAAAAGACAGCACACAAAAAGAGTATAAATACCTGGTTACGCCGCTTTTGAGGGGGGAATTATTCAAAGAGCTTGGAGAATATGAGAAGAAGAAATATCATCAGGCTGCGGTGTCGTATTACCAGAATGTTCTTTCAAGAACTTATGAACTGATAGCAAGTGCTGAATTGATAGACCATGCCATTTCTGGGGGGATTCCTGAGGCTGCTGTTGAAGAGGGAGGCAGCAGGTTCTTGCCTTATTTGCGTAAATCTCTTGCTTACAGGGAAGGATTAGCATGGGGAGAATACATCTTTTCTAACATACCTGAGTTAAAGAGGGATAGCAAATCAGCTAAATTCATGTTCGAGTTAGGATGGCTCCATGATGATATGGGAAAAGCCAAGCAAGCCATAGGATATTACGAGCAGGCTCTTTCCATTGATAAAGAAGTCTACGGAGAAAGGCATCCTAATGTTGCAACAACGCTCAACAATATTGGCTCGGCATGGGATGCTCTTGGAGATTCAAAAAAAGCTATAGAATATTACGAGCAGGCGCTTTCCATTGACAAAGAAGTCCACGGACAAAGGCATCCTAACGTGGCAACAAGGCTCAACAATATTGGCTCGGCATGGGATGCTCTTGGAAATTCCAAAAAAGCTATAGAATATTACGAGCAGGCGCTTTCCATCGTTAAAGAAGTGTATGGAGAAAAACATCCCTATACGGCAAGCACTCTTAACAATATCGGCTTGGCATGGAATACTCTTGGAGATTCCAGGAAAGCGATTGAGTTTTTCGAGCAGGCTCTTTCCATTGATAAAGAAGTCTACGGAGAAAGGCATCCTAATGTTGCAATAAGGCTCAGCAATATCGGCTCGGCATGGTATGCTCTTGGAGATCCTCAACGTGCTAAAGAATACTTCCAGAAGGCTTATACTATGTTTCGAGGATTCTATGGAGATGAGCATCCGCATACAAGAGCTGTTAAAGAGTGGTTGGATCATGTCAAATAAGTTTTTTAAAACATTCCAATATTTTTTTCAATAGTCCCAAAAAGACGCAAAAATCTACATATAATCTAAAGCTATACAAAAGAGAGACAATCACAAATTAGCCCCCTTCCGAACTTACATCTCTGCAAGCTCTCTGATACCTACAAACAAAAAAAATAATACCGTTTCAATCAGAAACGGTACTTGCTCGTTATTTTTTTCTTAGTTGATCGTCTTATTTCTCTTATATGGCTACGAGGACACACCGAAATCGTAGTGAGATGATAGTATGTGGTCAGCGCGGTTACTGACGATAGACACCTGAACACGATCCGATTCAGCCGGGGTAGCAGGGACCTCATCTACACCACTCTGAGTGGTTGGATCCACTGTCATATGGCGAACACTATGAAGCAACATTGCATTATTGCCCGCAGGCTCAGGATAGCGAGCGGTAGGCACCCATTTAGTATCAATGGTTGTCACACCGAAACCGTTTCGCTGAATGCCATCTGTGGTATACCAGCCATCCGGCGTCCAGCCGTTCTCACCAAGTTCCACGTTGTCAAAAAAGCCAACTTCGGGGATTGAAATATCATCAACATACATCATTGGCAGCGTGAAGGCTCCATCCTGCCATGTGCGGAAGTATATGTCAATTTTATGGCCAGCGAAAGAAGTTAAGTCCATTGATACAGGAATCCATCCATTGCTGCTGCCGGTAAAGGCATGCCAGCGACCAGCTGCCTTATAGTCCATTGGCTCACGGCCAGCAGGTACGTTGGGATTATCCTGTGCATGGGCTACATAATCCACTGTGCCTGCTACGTCCAGTGTATACCACTCGTTGGTGTTCCGGTCATAGACTTCTACATAGCCATAATCCCAATCTTCTTCGATTTCGTAGAAGGTGGAAAAATTGAGAGTGGCACCGCCTGCCGGAATATCAAAAGTCCGGTAGAAACTTCGCCACGCCCAGGCCTTGGCACCAGAATACCATTCGTAGTTGCCACTGTGGGCAAGAGTACCTGTGAAGTCCTCACCCTCAATGGAAATATCGGCAACTTCTTTGTTGTTGAACCGGAAGTAGTTTGCTGTGTAAGGCTGCGGTTCGATGCCGCCGAGCCAGTCTGATTTGACACTGAATGGTGCATTATCCGGAGATCCCCACCATAAGTTGCTCAAAGCATACTCAATGGAGTAGCCCCACGTATCAGTAGTACCTATGTCAAGGGTATTATAACCGTACTTTCCATCCGCTTTTCTCGTATCATCCAGATAGTTGGCAATGGTCCAGTTGTCAAATACCTCATTGAAACTGTCCTGATAACCCAAGGCAGCCAGCGTTTTTGTGATGCCTTCAATTCCGTTGGCCGGCTCCCTCACAAGTGCAGATACGAAATTCGCTCCACCATACTTTTCATAAAGATAAAGCTGGAACAGGTAACTTGCGCCGTAATTTTCAAGCCCGCCTCCCCAGAAGGTGAGAGAGGTGATGGGATGATAGACTATGTAGTAGGCAATATGCCCTGAGGAATGACCGTACCCGGATAAGAAGATGGCAAGATTTGCTAATCCCTCGTCAACCCACGATTCCTCGTCCGGATCTTGATCAAAATGGATCAAGTGTTCAAACTCATGGGCAAAGACTCCTTCATAGAGGTAGGGATGTGGGGCGTCAGGGCCTGTTCGGTCTGCCCATTCCAGGGTGTCAATGTGCATCATGTTCTTATTATTCATGGCATCCTCACTGGCCGAGAAGTAGCCAGCTACGTATGTGTCAGGACAGTCGGAAGGAGGGGCACTATACGATTCGTCACGGATGTTGTGGACCAGTATCCAGGTTTTTTTACCTTCACCCCCACGCGGAAGCGGTTCACCAAAGATTTGTTTTTCCTTGGGATAGATGACTGTATCGAATTGATCTAATAAATAGGCAAGTTTAGTTTCTGGGATTCTATCCTCAGAACGATAGCAACCACCGGGATTTGGAAATACATACTCCTTCGTATCTGGATCATAATTGTCGTAGGCCGCCTGCTCCACAAGAATGATTCCGTACGTACCCTCCATTACAACTACAAAAGTCTCATCGTAATCAACGCCCGCAAGATCAGAGACGGTAATTATTAGCTCATCACCGATATTGGCCGGGCTACCGCTTGGTGATGCTCTGGTTGCCACTGCTGGACCTACGTTTGCTGCCTCCTTACGAATTTTTATTTCTTCTTTACCCAGCATTTCGACAGTAGCATCGAAATTATCCGGGCCTTCTGGAACTATATTGTTGCGCGGCAATGCATTCGAATTATCAAGAGTGGAACTGGCCGATGAAATTGGTAATATTCCTAAAATCAAAAATATCACGCAAAGCATAATACCACCAAACTCTGCCTGTTTCTTTCTATCTTCAAAACGCTTAAAAAGCCGCAAATCTTTGATACAACCCTTTTTTTCCATAGTTTTTCATCTCCTTGAAATACAGCAGTCTGAAGAGAAATTAGTAACATACCACCATATCTCCTGAATCATATTCATTTAATTAGATAAATAGATTATGCATGCTCATGGTAATAGTTGTAAGTTCTCTTGAACTACATCAGAATACAGAAATTTAATCAGAATATTTTTGCGCCATGCCCAGAACCTAATTCTTGCGGTTCACTAGAATTTTTTACCATATTTATGGCATATATTGAGCAGTCACTTTTCTAAAACGTGACTTTAAACGTAACATTTATGATAAAATATCCAAGTGAAAGTCAAAAATATTTCCAGTGATTATGGCGAGACCTTCAACTTAAGACTACTTTAGGATTTCTGATATAATTCCTGAAGCAGGATAAATCCTGAAGTTGAAGCCCTCGTAGCTGACAATGATAAAATATATATGAATGTTCTATCATCATCATGCACATGAATATTTCAAAACAGGACGTTCTTGGTGGATTGGTTAATGCTGCACTCCTGATGTATGCTTTGATCCTTAGCCCAACGATCATCGCTGGAGGTGTTGGCGTTGAATTTTTTGGGGCTTTAATGACGACTACGATAATTGTTACAATAATATTTACACTTGCCAATGGAATTTATGCAAATGTTCCTTTTGCCCAGAGTGTTTATATGGGCGAAAATGCCTTCTTTGCTTTTAGTCTGGTGGGAGCAGGGATTCCATTTGCTACTGCCCTGGGTATAGTATTCTGGGCAGGAGTATTGTTTCTAATCATCAGTATAAGTGGTTTAAGGAAAAGATTCGGACAGGCAATCCCAAAGAATTTATCCCTGATCTGGGGATTTGCTGTCGCAGTCTTTTTACTCTATCTTGCTTTTTTTGATGCAGGTCTTTTCAAGGCAAATGCAGTCAGTGGAATGCCGACTTTGCCTGCCGATTATAAAACGCTTTCTGTCATTGCATTTTTCTTTTTAGTAATTTTAATTGCTTTTCTATATAAAAAATTGCCGGAGGCTATAAAAGGCCTGGCAATATTAGCAAGCATAATTTTAGCATTGATCATGGCACCTGCCGTCTTTAATATAAGCTATCCCGCTTTGAATTTCGGAATAGAAGATCCATCAAAAATAGTTTTTATTTTGAACTTTGCAGATGCATTTAACTATATCCATTTGATCATAATTTTCTTATTGATAGAATTGGTTGATGTCACAGGTACTTTGAAAGCACTTGTAACTCCCTTAAGATTAGAAAATGAGGAAGAAGTTATTAACAAAGTAATGCACGTTGAGGGCGTTTCAACTGCAGTAGGAGCACTTATTGGCCAGCCCACTGTCGGGACATATATTGAAAGTGCAGGTGCTCTGGCTGCAGGTGCCAGGACCGGTATGGCAAGTATAATTACTGCGATAGTTTTTATCCCGTTATTATTTTTGACACCCTTTTTCAGCCAATTACCGTTCTGGCTGTTAACATGGGCTACCGCACCAGCTCTGGCAGCCGTTTCAGGTTTCATTCTTGTTAAAGTCTTGCAGGAAATTGATTTTAAAGAGGATCCTGGAAATGTGTTCTTAATTTTATCAACATTCCCCGGAATTTTCGCGGGCAACCTTTTAATGGCATTCGTTCTTCCAATGATCACATTAGCAGGTCTTGATTATTTCACGGAAAAGAAAATAAGTTCAGTCAACCTGATAATAAGCCTGTTTGGCCTGGTTACCCTTGCTCTCTATCATTATTAACTTTTTTACTATGCAGTGGAGATATTAATTTATTTCAGGAATGCACACAAATACTACAAATAGGTCCAATGATCAAAAGCCGCTGCCTGGCCAACGTATCGGCCATTCGTATCCAGGATATTCCAGACAGTGGCCTGTTCAACCAAAAATCGGCGGCCGCTCTTGGATATTCGCACGCCGCGGTAATCGTCGACGTATCCGTTACTCGTGACCTGAGATAATATCCTTGCACGCTCCGCGCGGTTAACGGGCTCTGCTGTGAGGCTTGACGGCATACTTGTGAATTCCTCCCATGTCATCTCCCACAGGGCGAGTGCTGCCTGATTACCGTAGTTCAAAATCGGATCTTCCTGGGTTCCGTGGGAAAGCACAACGAACGGTTGATAAAACAGTACCCTGGCAGATTCTTCTGGTGATATTCCGGCCGGAATGAGATCGCGCCCGGTCCAGTGCATGTAGCTTTCCAGCAGACGTTGAACGTGTTCGATTATAAGCGTGTCTTCAGGAGGTGCAATCATAGATGTGACAGTCATAGACTATCTTTTGTTAATTCTCTATCAAATAAGTTACCTGCACTGACAGCGTTATCCTTGATTCGCCGGGCTGTATCGGAGTTGCGGCTTTTTCAGCTAATCCCGATACAAGGGGCTGCGGGAATCCCGTATCACTGATGGAAGATGTTTTCACGCCTGTTATCCTGACATTCAGGCTTCTGGCAAGGTTGCCGGCTTTTTCTCGAGCGTCCTTTACAGCATCAGCAAGCAGTTGCGCCCGTATTTGTTTCTGTTTTTCCTCTGATACAGAAAAAGATATTCCGCTGACCTGGTTCGCACCTGCGGCCACCGATCTGTCCACGATATCGCTTAGCTTTCCGATATCCCCTGTTGTTACCTCCACATTATTAGAAGCTGAATAACCGGTTATGGTCGGCGCACCTCCATCCTTTGGGTAGTTGTACACAGGCTGGATAGAGAGGTAGGATGTCCTGATATCCTTATCCGCGATGCCCAGGTTTTTGATAGCGTTTATCACGGCGTTCATCGATGCGGCATTTTTTTCAGATGCTTCTTTTGAGGTTGCCGCCTGGGTGAGCACACCCGCAGTCATGGTCGCAGTGTCAGGCGCCACATACTCCGAGGCAGATCCTGATACTGATAGTTCGTTTTGCCCTGAAGGAGTTGTGACATTGAACAATTTTACACCCGCCGTACCTGTTACAGCGAGAGTGTAGAGCCCTGCGGCCATTGCCAGAATGGTAATTGAAAGAATTATAAGGAGAATTATAAGTTTACTATCGGATTTTTCTTCAGGCATGGTTACCTCCAACGATTATTATTTTTTAGATTTTTTTCGTACATTGATGTCACTTCCCGATAAATACAAAGATTTTATAGGGGATAATCTTATCTGAGAGAATTTTAATTCGTGTTAGTCATAGATATTCAAAATGAAATTATAACAGACTAATCTAATTTGCCACCAATGTGAGTATTTCTAAAAATTATTCACAATTTTTGTCAACGACCCGTTTTCGAAGAGGCTGTCCGATAATTAATCGAATCACTTCATAGAATCACAAAATAATTATCTCAAATCAAACCTATAGCTTGTGAAAATATTTCAAAACATTTATATCATACAAATATAGTGTTTAAAAATAATATGACATTCTATAAAGACCTAAAAGACCAGGAGCTATTACTTCCTCCCAATATCCGTGACCTCA
>CABMIH010000033.1 GCA_902386205.1 uncultured archaeon
CACATTGATCCCTGGGACATACTATATCGGGGCGATCACGGATCTTTACAACCGCGTGGTTGAGAACAACGAGACAAACAATGTGCTGGCAGGGAACAGCATAGCAATATCAGGTCCGGATATGGTAGTCAGTTCGGTTACAGGCCCGTCAGCTGGCTCAACAGGGAACAGTATCACGATAACAGACACAGTGACGAACCAGGGACAGGGATATGCATCTAAGTTTTTTGAAGGCATCTATCTATCCATGGATACCACAATTACACCATCAGACATTCTTATAAGCGGGCGATGGGTCAACGGGATGGCACCGGCGGAAACCAATTCATCAAGTAGAATCGCGACACTGCCCATCAATGGGACACCAGGAACATACTACATCGGTGCGATCGCGGATATTACATTCGGTTTTTGTGCACCTACTAACTACTACTACCACCGCGTGGCCGAAAACAACGAGAACAATAACGCCATGGCAGGGAACAGCATAGCAATTTCGGGTCCTGACATGGTAATTAGCTCAGTGACCGGCCCACAAGTAGGTTCAACCGGGAACAGTATCACAATAACAGACACAGTGACGAACCAGGGACAGGGATATGCATCTAAGTTTTTTGAAGGCATCTATATTTCCACGGATGCCACCATAACCACATCCGACATGCTTATAGGCGGCCGGTGGCGCAACGGTATGGCGCCTGGAGAAACCAATACGTCAAGCACGACAGTGGCCTTGCCCGCAAATTTGGCCCCTGGAACTTACTATATTGGTGCGATCGCCGATGTTTACAACCGAGTTGTTGAGAACAACGAAGCAAACAATGCTCTGGCCGGTAACAGCATAGCAATATAAAGGCGGATAATCCAGGATTTTCCTGATATACTTTGCCTGTTCGCAAACAATTATTAAACAGGAACTACATTTGAGCGCAAAATCCGGGATTACAATGACTCAAATAAAACCTCACGGCGGAAAGTTGATCAACAGGACTTTGGCCGAACAAAAGAAAACAAAGATAATCGAACAGTCTTTCGAATACCAGAGCGTTTCGATCAGCACTGACCTGATGAAAGATGTAGAGAACATCGCTTCGGGATTGTTCAGCCCTCTTGAGGGCTTCAACTGCCGTGAGGATTATGAGAGCATCTTATATAACAAGCGCCTTTCGAATGGCCTTCCCTGGACTTTGCCTATCGTGCTTGATGCCGATAACAGCGACATAAAAGAAGGGGACGACATTGTCCTTAAAAGCAATGATAATCTTGTCGCAGTTATGCAGGTCGAGGAAATATACAGCTATGATAAAAGGGCTTACGCTGAACAGGTGTTCGGAACGAATGACGCCGCGCATCCGGGAGTCGCTAAGACCTATTCAATGAAAGACAGGCTTCTTGGAGGGAAGATCAGCCTTATAAACGAATCCCAGACGCCTTATTATAAATACGCCCTCAAACCCACAGAGACGAGGAACCTGTTCAAAGAGAAAGGCTGGGAAAAAGTCGTCGGATTCCAGACGCGCAATGTTGCTCACCTTGGCCATGAATACCTCCAGAAATCCGCGCTCACGATGGTTGACGGGCTTTTCATAAATCCTGTCATTGGCAAAAAAAAGAAGGGCGATTTCAGGGACGATGTCATCCTTGAAAGCTACGAAGTGCTCATTGATAATTATTATCCCAAGGATAGAGTCGTCCTTGGCATATTCCAGACCGAGATGCGTTATGCAGGTCCGCGTGAGGCGATATTCCACGCTATCGTGAGAAAAAACTACGGATGTACGCATTTCATCATCGGAAGAGATCATGCAGGCGTCGGGAGCTACTACCATCCGTATGCTGCGCAGGAGATTTTCAAAGAGTTCCCGGACATCGGGATCGAACCCATGTTCTTTATGTCCTTCTTCCACTGCAACAAATGCGGCGGGATAACCAACGATAAGGTATGCCCGCATAACGACAGGATCGATTTTAGCGGTACGAAAATGAGGCAGATGATAGAGGCAGGAAAACGGCCGCCTGCGGACTCAATGAGACCTGAAGTGGCTGATGTGATATTGAAATCTGGAAATCCGTTCGTGGAGTGAACAGGCATCCGGATTTCTTTACCCGCGTAACCTCTTTTGTACCTTTTCATCTGTTAATTCGCGAAGGGCGTCGGATGCGATCCATTTTGCTGCCTTTGAATCCATTTTCCGGATTTCATTTGCAGTCTCAATTGCAGCCCTGTTTAAATTGAGATTTCGTTTTCCTATCTGTCTTAGCGCCCAGTTTACCGCTTTCCTGACGTAATTCCTTTCATCATTTGCTTTTTTTATAATCACAGGCAGGAACTTCAATAACTCTTTATCGCCTGCCTTCTTATCATGGACAGAAAGTGTAGCCATCAGGACAAATCCGGCCCTTTTGACAAATTCTTCATCCCTGTCACTCCACTCATTCGCCTTCCGGTATGCGAATTCTGTTTTGTCAATAAGATTACTGCAACACTGGTCGCATACGTCCCAGGAATCAAAATCCCTCACCCAGTTCTCAATCTGCTCCTCGCTTACAAGTTCCGGGACATCGATCATGCATGCAAGTATCCGCGCTTCATGGATACCTGACGACCATAACCGCAAAGCAAGAAGGTGATTTTTTCCAATTTCCCCGGCTATCTTCCTGAGAACAGGAATAGAAATACCATAGGTGTTATCCGGATTAATACCATACCGTGCCATACCTGCCACTGCCTCCGGATTTGAGAGTGATTTCAGTTGTTCAAGTATTTCTTCGTATTGCATTTTTGTACCCGTCGTTTTATGGTGTACAAAAGTTGCCTTATTCCTCGTCAGACTGGACTATGGTTTTGATCCTCTTTACCCCGTCGATACCATGAATGATATCAACCACTTTCCGGGGTACAAAATGTTCCCATTTCTCGCCTTTAAGCATCCTTCGCCTGATCTCGGTTCCTGAGTAACTATTGCGTTTAAAAAGTGGAGACTGCTTGACCTCTATCCCGGCTTCTCTTAGCAGTTCTATCACAAGAGGATTATTGGTATAGGCGATCTCAAATGGAGGCACCATGGATTTTACATGGGATACCCACAATGAATTTCTTTGTATATCCTCTATCGGGATCACATAATGTTTTATGTCAAATTCCGACAGCGCGCACGATACCATGAGAACCCGCTCTCCTGCTGTGAAAGGGTTTTCTATCTCGTGGCTTTTCTGTGCGCTGCCAATACCAACGATTATCTCATCTACTTCCCCGGCTATCGCTTTTAAAACCTGGTGATGCCCCAGGTGGTACGGCTGGAACCTTCCGAGATAAAGTCCCCGTCGCATATTATTCTTTCGGCTTCGCCGCGGGCTTTTCAGCAGGCGGCTGTTCAATCGGTGGCGGAGGGATCTTTGCTATCTTCTCTTTGCCCCACGGTCTCACAGGCGAGTCACGGTTCCATATTTCTTTCAGGAAACTGCGCCAGTCCCATTTGTTGTTCTTGTGTTTCATGGCTGCGAGTTTCTTGACAATATCCAAGAATATGGGTTTATCTGAATATTCTATATCATTAACTTTGTTGAGATATTTCTCACCGTTCTCGGTCCTTACAAATATTGTGCTCCAGCCGTCATCAGAACCTACAGAACCTACAGATATGTCCGCGTAATAAGAAGTGTAATCCTGGCAGAAATGACACCCATGCCGTGCCATTGGCGCCACTGCTTTGATGGGGACTTCCTTTGTCTCCTTTGTAGTAGTGACGATAAAGTTCCCTTTATGGAAATTCATCTTGACAGCATCCCGTATATCCACACCCATTACTTTCGGGATGACCTCGGAGAACATTATTTCTTCTGAGAAGCTTTCCATGCATATCAGGCCGATTATCAATTCGATCCTGTTGAAATTTTCCTTGAACAGGCGCGCCCCATGTACCTGGCACGGTACACCTACAAGCGCGACTTTCTTGTATTTTTTGATGATATTGTTGATGGGCTCAACATAGCTCCTTTCCGTCTCAAGCATCTGGCCGTCATGCGCTATGAGCGGGGATTCCGCATTCTCGATATAAGACCTGTGGATATCCCGCATTGTTGCTACAACTGGCTGATACGTGTATTTTGTCCCGCTAGCTTTGGCTACATCTTCCGGGCTTGTGAACGTGAAGATTTTTGTGGACCATTTATCATTCCTGACAATACCGACCGCACAATCGATCTCGCCCTGTTCGAGCAGGGATTTTAATATCTGCGATACAACTGCGCCATCCTGGCCATGAAGAGTCTTGCTCTTCCCGGCTTTCATGGTTCTTATGTTGTTGAACTCATCCACGGGGAAACCATCCAGTAGCGGGCAAACTCTTTCGCACGCATAGCACTGGACGCATGCATTTATTTCGGCCTTGAAAGGATCGACTCCCTGGAATTGCGCCTCGGTCTTCAGTTCCACTTTCCTGTAATTGTTCTTCTCCTTTGATACATCAACAGGCTCCCTTCGGACTACAGGTGCGTTCACCGGACAGATGGCTTCGCATGTACCGCAGGAGCAGCAATAATCATATGCCCTTACATCTGCGATTTTCGGCAATCCCACATTGGGGGCGTGCATATCACCCAGTCTTGTAAGTACCTGTGATTGGGTTGTTTTGGGAATCCCTCTTGCGAGAGGGATTTGCGCACCGTGGGTCCCACTGTCCGGTTTCGCTTCCACCTTACTTTCCTCCGATGATTTCCTTGCCTATTAATTTTATGGCAGTTTCCTTATCCGGACCAATCGGAGAGCCTGCGACTATCTGGGTTACGCCGATTTTCTTAAGCGCTTCCACTTTTGCCTTGCAGTCTGCCGGTGTCCCGCATATGGAGAAGGCATTTATCATGTTTTCAGTTACGAGATTGTTCAATCCCGCAAAGTCTCCCTTGGCAATGGCATCACCAATATTCTTCTTTGCGGCAAGGTCGATATTGTGCCTCTGGAGCACTGTATCAGGTGAACCTGCCACAATGAATGCTACAACTACTTTGGCTGCGCCTTTTGCTTTCTCTGCATCCTTATGGATCGAGAAACACGCATACGCCCCGACATCCACGCTCTTTGGATCCCTGCCTGCTGCCTTGGCACCGATAGCGATTTGTTTTATCGCAAATTCAAAGTCTTTGGGATGGGATGCATTTATAAGCACGCCATCTGCTATCTTGCCAGCAAGTTCAAGCATCTTCGGGCCCTGCGCTCCCATATAAATCGGAACATTGCCTGTCTTGAATGCAAGTTTTGCGCCTCCGATCTTTACCCGTTTCCCATCCTGCGAAACTTTTTTCCCTGTAAAGAACGCCCTGAGCGCGGAAATGCTCTCGCTGATGGTTGTCATGGGTTCGACCCATTCAATACCCATCGCATCGAAAGTGGCCTTATCTCCAGGGCCGATGCCCAGCACCGCACGCCCTCCTGAGATCTCATTGATCGCGCCGATGCTCTGGGCCGTGATCGCAATATTCCTTGTATAAGGATTCGTTACCCCTGTCCCCAGTTTTATCCTGTTGGTGTTCATTGCCAGTACTGCGAGCGTGGTGTACACGTCCCTGTTGTTATAGTGGTCAGTTATCCATACATTGTCGAACCCGTTCTCTTCAGCGAGCTTTGTGTAATATGCCAGCTTAAGAACCGGGTCAGCCGGTACAAATTCGATACCAAACATATATTTCCTCCTATTTGAAGGTGAATCGTCTTTTCTTATTTAAAAGCATATTGGTTTTGTTCTGCCTCAGATGCCCGAATACTCTCTTGCCATCATAAGCGAGAGTTTTATCTGTTCGTTGGCTTCACTGGCCACAATGTCGCCGTGGCCCGGATACATAACATTGACATCAAGAGCGGATAACTTTTTAATTGATTCTATCAACTTCTGTGCATTACCCCCGTACAGGTCGGTGCGCCCGAAGCTGCCGTCCTGGAATACTGTGTCCCCTGAAAAAAGGCTCTTTGAAACCTGATTATAAAGGCAGATGCCGCCAGGTGTATGACCCGGAGTATGGATGACCTCAAATCCCCCGAATATCTCCCCACCTTTTAACAGGATATCAGGAACAATGGAAGGCGCTTTCTCACCAAAGAGGGAAGCTGCGCTCGCGTTTGCATTGCCGAGCAATTTAGCGTCTTCTTCATGTATGGCTATTTTTGCGCCGAATGCTTTTGCAACTTCCCCCACGCCGCCTGAATGGTCATAGTGGCAATGCGTCAGGATGATGGTCTTAAGTTGCCTGGTATATTTTCCAAGCTGCAATATTATCGAAACGGCATCCATACCTACATCGACGAGAATGGAACCGTCAACAAGATACGCATTTGCATCATATGGGGAATTTTTCAGTTTTATTACCTGCATACAGGGCATATATAATGCGGCATCATTTAAAAATTATGGGATACATGATGATGAGAAATGTTTATATGTAATGAAAATTATATGTTCTATAGGGGCATTCGGCATCGCATCCATCCCCTCCGATGATTCCGTATTGCCCCCTTTTCTGGGCATCAGGGCAGCAGTTATATGCCCGGAGATATGGAATTTTATGATCTGTTCATTTAAACGAAAAACTCGTTTTTCCCCTCTCACTTGATCCTCCTTATAATGGCCAATCCCGCGATATTAACAATAATTATCAGGATACCCGCAGCCATTTGTTTCTGGTTCAATCCTGTCTTATTATCGAATCTGAACTGCCTGTCAGAATCAAGCGAAACTTTTTCTTCAAATGTCCCGCCCGCACCTGATGCTTTTACGGTATAACTTGCATTTAGAGGCAGCCCCGCAAAAATAAGTTCTGAAGCGGATTGTTCCGACAATTTCGTACCCCCGTCCCATAACGAGACCTTATATTCGGAATCTGCCTTTACAAAGATGCTGGCATACTTTTTTACGTGTATTGAGGTGCCGTCTGCATACTGGAGGTGGTTCGGGAGGTCAAGGACGCTAAGGATCGTCGGGGCTATATCCTCCTCCCCGTATCCCCCGCTTATTAATCCCGGAACAGCGTTCTGGGAAATCATCACAAAAGGTATCCTCAGGCTTTCTTTCATGGAAACGTATTTTTCCGATACATGCCCGCCCCTTCGTGCATTTTTCTTCGCAAAAGCCATGCCGTGATCGGCAGTGAAAAAGAAAGCCATGTCGTTCTCCTTTGCAGTTTCATACAGGGAATAAATATCCCTGTCAAGGTCTTCGACCAGCCTGATATAATCATCATCCCCCATATTGTGGCCCCCGCTGTCTATAGCGCCTACGTTCACGGTCAGGAAGAATTTGCTGGTGGGATGTTCTTCTATCATGTACACAGCCACGGCGTTGGCTGCGTCAATACCCCATTTATTGTAAGCCGAATATTTCCCCACACCTGATTTGCCATCCAGGTACTCAGGGAGTTTCTCTTTCCAGTCATCCATTAATTCCAGGACCCCGGGAGGCGGGTTCTTTGACTGGACGGATATCTTTGGGTCATCTATCGAATTGTTCTCTGCATAAAGGATTATATCCTGCTCTTCGCGCATGTTCATGAAATCCCCCTTTTCCATCACAGCAATGTTAAAAAAGCCGTGCTGCCTCGTGATATCATATATGGTCGCATCGGGGTAACCGACGATTTCTTCATTTGCTTCCGAAAAACCTGTGACAATGACAGAATGTGCGATCCCGGTATCGGGATACGGCGTACTGATGTTTATGATCCTTGTCCCGAAAGCCAGGTTCTGTGTTCCTGCTCTTGAAAGCTCGCTGCCATCAAGAGCGAAAGGCGTTAGTTCGGGATAGTAATATGAAGCCCCCAGCCCGTCAACTATCAAAAGTATCGCACTTTCGGGCCGTTCAATATCGTTAAGCGTAATTTCCGAAGCCCCAAGAGCCGGATTTAACGTTAAAAGCAGTATTATCAAAATTGTTACTTTTTTAGTGAGATGTTGCATAGCCTACTGAAAGAAAATCTACTACTTAATCGTATCCAATTTTTTTGAGATTTTTTCTTTCAGTAACCTGCTGACTTCCTGGCCGCTTACCTTGCCTCTCATATCCTTCATGACCACGCCCATCAGGGGTCCCACAGAATCCAGTCCTTTTTCCCTGATAAAATCCATCCTGGATTCCACTATCTTATCAATGACAGATTCCAGTTCCCCGGTACCGCCCCCTATGCCAAGTGCCCGCAGGGCCGTATCCACCCCTGATTCAGGCTTACCTGCAATGATTTTCAGGACTTCGCCTATCGCTTCGTTCGGGACTTTTCCTTCTGAGTGGAGCTTGAATAGCTGGATGAGATGTCCCTCCCTGATATTGTTCACAGGCACACCCTCTTTTCCGAGTTCATATAAAGTGGTGCCAAGCGTGCGTACTACTATTGTCGCGCTGGCCTGCGGCGCCTGTTGCATTATGGTCTCAAAAAGGATAAAATCCGAAGAGCGCGCTATCTGGCCTGCAATCTCCCCGTTCAGCCTGAAATCCCTTACGTACCTTTCTATGCGCTGCTCGATGAGTTCAGGCAATTTGATATTGCGGATGCGTTCTTCCGTGATCACAACGGGCGGGACATCAGTCTCAGGATACATTCTCGCTGCGCCGGGAAGCGGTCTCATGTATGCAGAGTTCCCATCGGGAAGTGCGCGCCTTGTTTCTTCGGGGATGTAAACAAGCGCTTCCCTTGCGCGGACAATAACAGCTTCAATCGCACCCTTTGCTTTTTCCTTTGTATCTGCGACCATGACCACGCAATCCCCATCCTTTGCCCCGGCAGCTTCCTTTAGCGCATCTACTTCGTCCACGGTGATGCCGTAGTTTGGCAGCTCGTCGGTATGGAATATGCCCCCAACCCCTGATTTCTTGGCGCGGTCCGAGAATTCGGTGCCAAGCCTCCTGCCTGGCTGGATCTCCTTTCCCGCAAACCCGGCAAACCCTGGCAGGTTGATTGCATATACAACGCCGCCCTTCAATGATTTTTGTATCACTTTTGAACTTGTATTTGAAAAAACATCCGTAACATTTATGATATTATCCTGAACCGCGGCATTTCGCCTGTTAAGTTCTTTTTTTATCTCAACCAGGGCGACCTGCCTTGCGGCTTCCCTCTCCACGATGGTCTCGATAAGCGAAAGATCCTGCACGCCCTTAATTTCTACCCTTGCACCTTCTGCTATTGAGATATTTATGTCCTGCCTTATGGTGCCAAGCCCGCGCTTTACCTTGCCGGTTGAGCGCAATATCATGCCGAGTTTCTCCGCCACCTCCCTTGCATGTTCCGGGGATACGATATCTGGCGCAGTGCCTATCTCCACAAGCGGGATACCGAGACGGTCAAGTGAATATATCACTGAATCCCCCCTGTCTTCCACTTTCTGCGCCGCCTCTTCCTCAAGGCAGAGAACATCTATCCCCACGCGGCCGTTCGATGATTCCAGGTGGCCGTGCGTAGCCACAAGGCCCGTTCTCTGGAAACCTGAGGTATTCGAGCCGTCTATCACTATTTTTCGCATGGTATAAAGTTCATCCACGATATTCATGTTCATGAGGCGTGCAATCATTATCGAACAGTCCACAGCCTCCTGGTTCAATTCGCGCGGCGGCTCTTCATCGTTCTCAACAAGGCAGGTCGTATCATATGCCTTATAGATGAATCTCTTTGTAAGTTTAACTTCCTCAAGGGCAGCCCTGTCAATTACTCCCATCTCGCTTTGCGTCGGGCGAAGATACCTGAAGAACTCAAAATTGGATTCCTTCGTGTCACGGAGCAGGGTGGGACAGCCGCAGAACAGTTTTTCTTTTGTGTCAAGCTGCTGGTGGATTTCAAGCCCGGCTTTTAACCCGAGCGCCCTGTAATCATGACTCATGGGTTCCACTGATAAGCCGCATGCTATAAAATAATTGCCATTTTGAAGTATTTAGAACGCCACATCAGGCGTTAATTTGGGATAGGATTTTTATACTATCATGGTTTTTCAACCTCGCTGATTTGGTGCTTAAAAAATATTTTAAAAAAGACACCAGTACAGGTGATATGAATGGTAGAGAAAAATATTTGTAAGGGGCACGCCCTCGGAATCGCATTATGGATAACTTTAATCGTATTTTTGTTTGCCGGCACGGCCGGCGCGGCTCTTTCCGAAACAGGCAACCGTGTGTGGGACGGCAACAAGGAAATGAGCACGACATACACCTGGAACTCATACAGCTTTGCCGGGTTCTATTATAATCTTAACGATAATCTTGGTACCGAGGAACTTACTATCAGCCACATCAAAAGGAACATTGCCGAAGGTAATATCCAGTACAGGACTTCACCTAATGAGGTCAGCTTCGATTATCCGGGCTTTGGTAAATACCAGGTGATCGGCTTCATGGCTGACAAGTATTTTGCAGGCTATACAAAGAAAAGCGTTGTTTCAGACAATACGGTAATAAGCACGCTTGGAAGCAGCCAGTTGCATAAAGTCCTCCTTGACGAAGAGGAAAAACGCGTCGTTTCCGAAGGAGGGACCATGACCCTCAAGGAGGGTTATGTATTAAAAATGAAGGAAGTCGATGTCAGCGCGGGCCCGGGACAGGTATGGGTCGTTCTATTAAAGGACGGGAATGAGGTCGACAACGATGTGGTCTCAGGGCGCGATACTTACGTTTATTCAAAAAAAGTGGGAAGCGAGAGCAACCTGCCGCTTATAGCTATTCACTTTGATTCAGTCTTTCGGGGCAGGGAAGTGAACGCTGCCTTTATCAAAGGCGTATTCCAGATATCTGAATATTATACGCCTGTGAAAAGCGGTGACAGGTACGGGCAGATGGAGATAAGCGGCGTGGGTTCAGGGGGAATCGAGATGGAAAATACCAACTCGATCGACCTTTCAAGTGGAAATACAATAGACCTTATGGGGAATTTGCAGATAAAGGTCGCTGACAGCAGCGACCTGCGCTTTGCCCTGTCTGTAGAGAAGACAGGGACTTTTGAAGTAAGGGGAACTGTTTATCCTGCGACCGATGTATGGACTCCCATGAACTTCGGCCTTAACATCGGCGGCTCGAACATTGGCTTTTATTATGATATGGACAACGATGTCGGAAAAGAGAATCTCAAGATAGAAAGAATTAACGGAAGAACGATCCCTGAGGGAAAACTTGTTTATTCCACGTCTCCCGAAGAGGTCAGCTTTGATTATGCCGGCTTTGGAAAATATGAAGTTATAGGCTTCATGGCAGACAAGTATTTTGCAGGCTATACAAAGAACAGCGTTGTTTCAGACAATACGGCAAAAAGCACGCTTGGCAGCAGTCAGTTGCACAAGGTGCTTCTTGATGACGAGAATAAGCGCACGGTCTCTGCAGGCGGGACCATGACCCTGAAAGAAGGTTATGTGCTTAAGATGAAGGAAGTTGATATCGGGGCAGGCCCGGGACAGGTCTGGGTCGTTCTATTAAAGGACGGGAACGAGGTCGATAACGACGTGGTCTCAGGGCGCGATACCTATGTTTATGCAAAAAAGACGGGAACAGAGAGCGACCTGCCGCTCATCGCCGTTCACTTTGATTCAGTCTTTCGGGGCAAGGAAGTGAACGCTGCCTTTACAAGAGGTATTTTCCAGATATCAGAAGATTATATCCCTATAAAATCAGGGGATAAATATGGCGTAATGGAGATCGGAAGTGTGGGTTCAGGGGGAATAGAGATGACGAATGCGAATTCCATCGGCCTTTCCTCAGGAAGCACCGTTGACCTTATGGGCAACATCAGGTTCAAGGTGGCGGATTCAAGCGATGTCAGGTTCTATCCGTTCGTGGATGTAAAACCTGAGATGCTGGTTGACCAGCTTTTGATAGATGCACCTTTAAAGGCTACTGCCGGGGATACTATCAGGATAAAGGTCACTGCCGGCGGTAATGCGGTTGAGGGGGCATCCGTTGGCATCGATTCCGATGGCGGCCTGACGGGCAGGGACGGCATCCTTGACTATAGCATCAAGAGAACGATGAAAGGTGCGTATAACCTGACAGCGACAAAACTCGGTTTCCAGAAAGCGAGCAAAAGTATTGAAGTCGCGGATTATAAAGAGAACAGGCTGAGCATAGAAGCGCCTGTCAAGGCAAACCAGTTCGAGACAATTACCATTCGTGTCACATACAACGACTCCGCAGTAAGCGGTGCAAATGTGACATATGATAATGTAACCGTGGGCCAGACGGATAATACCGGTTCTGTCAAATATGCCCTTGAAACAAGCGGTACGCATACGATCTATGCATCAAAGACGGGGTACGTGACATCGGCCAGGGATATTGAGGTCAGGATGCCATTCACAGAGTTCAAGGCGCTTGATATCACCGTCGCTCCCACCGTAATTTCCGCGAAGCAGGAGGCTACGATCTCCTCCAATGTAACGAATATAGGCACAAAAGCCGGGACTCTTCCTGTTGTGCTTATAATAAATAACACCGAGGTGGATACAAAGCAGGTCACTCTGGCCCCGGGAGAGAACAAAGAGATCGTTTTCAAGAAAAGCCTGGATCTGCCGGCCGGGAATTACACGGTTGAAATACTCGGGCAGAAGGAATTGATCGATGTCACGGAAGCCTCTTCGGACATTCTTACGCTTCTTGGAATACTGATAGGCGTGATCGCAATAGGAGCAGTTATTATTTACATGCTGACAGCAAAAAAGCAGATAAAGAATGATTGACCCCGTTAACAATTTCAGGATACCCGATGAATGGGTAAGGAGGGCAAAATTACCGCCCGGTGAGCTTGAAAAGCTGATCACAAGCGGTCGTTATGTCCTTCTTTCCGACGGCTCGATGCTAAGGAGAGGTTATACTACAGGAACGGTTGCCGCTGCCGCGGCAAAAGCCTCTGTATTATCTTTGAAAAAAGATGTATCGGATGTATCCGTTCCAACACCGATCGGACTTCGGGCGGAATTGAGTGTCAGGGCTAATAACGGAAAGGCGAAAGCTACGAAAGATCCGGGTGACCATGCCTTTGATGCCACTGCCGGTATCGGGATTGTCGCAGTTGCCAGTGAATACGATACTATCGTAATAAAAGCAGGATGCGGCATCGGTATGAAAAAAAACGAACCTGCAATCAATCCTTCTCCCATGCGACAGATACGGGAAGCTGTAAAAGAGGCGCTTCTTGAGACAGGCCTGAAAGGCGCATATGTGACAATCTCTGTGCCGGATGGTGAAAAAGTCTCCAGGGATACTCTCAATGAGATAATCGGAATATCGGGTGGAATATCCATCCTTGGGACCACGGGTTTTGTTGAGCCCTGGAATGAACATCTGGGTGAGATGAAAAAAGAGCTGATAAAGAGCGCAGATAAGCTTGTTCTAACAACCGGGCGGCTTGGAATGCGTTTTTCTCACATCCTTTTTCCCGGATACACCGTTATTCTTATAGGGAGCGATATTTCAAGCGGACTGTCTGCCGCAAAAGGGAAGGTGATCATCTGCGGCCTTGCGGGATTGATTTTGAAATGGGCATCCCCTGATATCCTTAAAGACAGCGGCTTCCTGACGTTTGCGGAGTTGATAGAAGATGATCCGGAAAATCCCCTGATAGACAGGGCGCTTTCCCGGGCAGCGGGCTTATCAGGAAAAAGGGTAGTGCTTTTAAACAGGAACGGGACAATACTCAGGGACAGCGGAGAGCCAAAATGAAAATCGTAGGTGTAGGTGCGGGCCCCAATCTACTTACAGGGGAGGCGATATCAGCGATAGAGAACGCCACGGTGATTTTCGGCTCAAAAAGGGCCATAGAACTTGCAAAAGAACATATCAGGTGCAGGACATGGGAGATCACGGATTATACCCTGCATTCGCTTCCTGAAGATGCCGTCATCCTGTCAACGGGCGACCCGATGCTGTCAGGTCTTGGGAAATTTGCCAGGACAGGGGATGAGATAATCCCGGGGGTATCCTCAATGCAGATTGCCTGCTCCAGGCTGCGTCTGGATATTGAGAACATTTTTGTCATCACCGCCCACTCGCGGGATTTAAATTCTGCAAAAAAGCAGCTCATTATGGAGCTTCGAAGCGGAAAAAACGTCTTTTTTATCCCTGATCCAGCCTTCGGGATAAATGAGCTGGCAGGATTCCTTAGATCCGAAGGTTTAGCCAGGAAGATCTCTATTTGCGAGAGACTTGCCTATGCAGATGAACGAATAGCTACAGGCACGACAGGAAACCCTCCTGTGTCAGGATCGGATCTATATTGTATCGTAATAAGCAACTGACATTCATTTCTTTTCTTCCTTCGGGATGATTATTTTTTTGATGTCGTGCCAGGTGATGAAAAGGGGGGCAGAGTCATCTTCTGGTTCAAAAAAAACACCGATGGAATCTGCATTTTTCAGGATGCCGTTGTATATCGTTCCCGAACTTGTTTGCACCTGTACTTTCCTGTTCACGAATACGCCAAGATAAACAGAAGACGGTTTGCTTTTAAGAGAGCCTTTATTAGCTTCTTTATTAAATATATTTGGCAAAACAAGGTCAGGAAGGAGAGGTATCATTTTGACAAACTCATTATACAGTTCATGTGATGCGTCAAGCAGGTGAACGTCCGAATAAACAGGTATGCTTTTGACTTTGCCCCTGGCTGTATCATAATCCTGGGTGATAGGGACTAAAGCGCAAACCTCATATTTCTGCCCTGATGAATCAAGCATGGAGGACAATTTTTTTTCCGTATAAGCAGGGTTGATTTCTTTGGGTTTGCACTCAAAATCCAGACCCGCACGGATCATTTCCTGAAGTGTCGATTTGAGTTTTAAGATATCGGTTGCCCCGATTATTGCAAGTGAGTTCATTTATCATTTCCAAAGCATTTTATTTAATAATAAATCCCCTTTTTTCACATTTTTAACCTATCCCTGTTTTTTTATTACTAATAGCCGACCACCATAAATAATTTTTGAAACAACTGGAAAAAACCTAACTATCCGAATTGTGGTTCCAGAGTAATAGATTCTTTCGAGATAGAAATTATGAAGAAACTTTTTTCCGGATTGAAAAGACCTTTTAATTCTTTTTTTATTACCGGGATACCTTCCACGAATAATGATACTAAAACGAAAACAACAGGAATAACAATAAATCCCATAAGAAAAGCTATCAATGCTGCTGAAATTGATATTATGGAAATCACGAAACCTGCAAAACCTATTACCAGGGCAAATTTCAATTTTCTTTTGATCATTTTTAAACTTCGCCTTTTCATCATACCACAAGCACTATATAAGCTATACGTTTTTGATCTTCAATGGCTTGTTTTGAATTATTCGAAGATTCAGGTAAATTCTGCAATGATTAAAATATTACAATGGATTTGAAAATAAATAGCAAAATATATATGTTAGGAAAGGAACAATCATATTGTAGGATTAGAAATGGCTTGGCCTGTTGGCATAAGTTGTATTCCGTTGGTAAAAAACCTATCAATAGGTAATAATCCAGATGATTTCTTCGTAAAACGGGTAAAATGTAAATGGGGAAAACGCAGGTTGATTTTAATAATCGATAATAGTAGAACTAAGGATAGGAAACAATGATAGTTACAAGGCATATCTCGCTTGACAATGACTGCATAAGCAAGCTGGAACCATACGTTACCAGGCACAAAGGAAATTTTAGCGCGGCTGTCAGGGAGATGATAGACCATGTAGGCAAATCCGTTTATCCCAATAATTCATCGGCTATGGATGCATCTCTTTTTAAGTGGGTACTGAACGAGACGGATGGTTTGCTGATCCCTGATAACGTTTTAAATGAGATAATAGATCCCATGCGGATGAATTCTGTGAGAAAACTTGAGGAATACCTGAATTACAGATTTGGCGAACTTGAATGGGATATTAACATAGGATTAACAAGTGACAACGATACGAATCCCTCCGACGTCCTGGCTGAAATAAAGGGAGAATCCGGGAAAATAAAATTCGTTGCCAGTATCCTGGCCCAGTACCTTGTGAAAAGCTCAATCGGGCAGGCGCCGCTTGAGATAAAGTCGGTTGTCAGATTTAATGAAGGCATGAAACTTGAATTCTCACGATCGAATTGCAAGGATGCGCTTAACAGCCTGGTTGCTTTTTTTGGAGGAACGGATGACGTCATAAAAGCCATAAAGAGCCGCCCCGGTTTCTGGAAGGCCGTCATTGACAGGCATATATTGAGCAATTATAATATGGTCACAGTCCATAGGAATTACTTTGAGGACCTGCTTGCGAACAATATTCCCCTGGGAGAAATAACGATAGAAAACCTGGCAAAAAAACCCATCAAGGAAATACCATTGGACGAAATGCTCTTGCTGATCAAGGAGGTTTATGAGACCTCAAGGGTAGCAGACAGGGTGGAGATCGATAAAGAAACCATAATATTATTCCATAATTACAGGGCCAAGGAAGCCATTGAAAAAATAAAGAGGATCCTGGTAACGCTTTTAGAAGCCAACGGCCATCTGTATGATGCAAAATCCACTGCCAATATGATAGTGCTGACCCACAGGCCTGATGTGGGGATGAAAGTCGATGAGATAGTGGATAATCTGAAAACAAGCAGCAGCAGGGTGGATCAGGAATTAATCATGTTCGTTACGTACCTTAGGGGGCTAAAGGACATACCAGACATACCTTTGTCCCTGTCGGCCCTGGGCAGGAAAACAGGCAAGTCACTGATGCAGGAATATGAAAAAGAAAACGGTATAAAGGACTGGAACCTGGAAGCATTCAAAAAAGCGTTCGAAATGATCAATTCCAAACTGCACATAGAAAGCGAATGGAAACTGGAAGGGAAAAACCTCCTGTACACTGTCCATAAATGCAATATTGCAACAGAAGGGAATAAGTTCGATAAATATGTCTGCCATACTGCCAGGGAGACCTTCAAAGGAGCGCTGAATTATGCATTCGGGAACAGGGCCGAATTAGACGTCAGGAAACTGCTGACGCATGGGGATAAGTTTTGTGAAGTTGTTATAAAAATACCTTGAGCCAGTTTCTGTAAAATTATTTCTGTACAAAAGCAGGACTTTTGTATATCCTGTTTATTGTTCGTCCTGCGCCATAGTATCCGCAAGATTGGCGTTTAATACACACACCTGCAAAAATGTGGCGTATGTTGTTCATTTCAGAAAAAATGTCTCCAATTAATTTTTTAATATTGGCATTAGATATCATTAATTAGTGGTGCTAAAATGAAAAACCAGATAAAGTACATTGCGGCCGTGGTTTCTGCGGTTATTTTCATGGCATTTTCTTTTTATTACCCGGCACAAACTTTTCTTGCCTTCTTTGCAGGATGGTTATTTCTTATTCCTGCGGCCTTTGTCATATATATGGTGTACGGGTTGATGGAACTCAGGAAAGAAAGGGTGCACAGGATAACAGTGACAATAAAACCCACGGCAGCTATGAAGGTGCTCACCCATCGTGAAGCGGTCATCAGGAAAGAAAAAGAAAGGCTCCTGTATGAAGAGTTTGGGAATGAGTTAAAACAGTGATTCCCGTATTGTTCATATTATGAACCAAATATATAAATACTTTGTTCGCCAATATACGAATCATGGCCGGTAAAAATATATTTAATACGAATAAATTGTACAGGTATGGGTTTGTCTCTCTCATAGCATGGATTTTCATGTCTTTCGTCGTGGGCTGGTTGTTCCTGATCCCGGCAGCAGTTGTTGGGCTCCTGGTTTACGGGTATGTAGCCTATATGAAGGAAAGGAAGAACAGGATTTCAGTGGCCATTAAGCCCACAGAGGCCATGAAAGCACTTGCCCGCCGCGAAGCTGAACTTGAGAGAGAGAAAAAGCGGCTCATGTTCGAAGAATTCGGGCGTTGAATTTTTTTTGCATTAAAACAGAAAAACCTATCTGGCTGGAGGTCAATATATATTTTGGGAAATTTTATGAAAGGGGGAAAGATGTCTATAATATTCAGGAATATCCTTCTGGATTTAAAAAAAATTGACGGTGTGAAAATGATCGCCGTAGGAAGCAGGGATGGTTTTCTCATCGGCGAATCAAACAGCAGCGAGTCGGAGATATTAACACTGATGTCGGCAGCGATGTTGAGAGCGGCGGAAAATGTTACCGACAAAATTGGAAAAGTAAGTCCCACGCGGATAATAGTGGATTTTGAGGGAGGGAAGATAATTACGACCCTGGCGGGGCATAAAGCACTTATTTCTGTGACGACATCAATGGATGCAAATATCGAGCCAATAATCCGCGAGATCGACCGGACTGCCGGTAAACTTAAGGATATACTTTAATAGGCTATTATTCCCTCAATTATTTCCAGCCTTTCTTCTCCATGTACCTGAAATTGACGAATGTGGCATTATCCATCCATTATATTTTAATTTAGTATTGGATTTGACCGGAGTATTCTGGACCCCTATCAACACTTCTTCTATTTTTGTTTCAAAATCATCGCCAAAATTCAAATCAAAAGTAACGCCTTTGGAATATGAAATGAATTCATAGGTCCAGAGGTCGTAATCCGAAACGATCCCTTTCACTTCAAAACACAGGTCTATGAATTCCTTTGGCGGGATTTTTACATTTAAATAGAAATTCAGTTTAAGAAGGCTGTTATCGTCGCTCTGTCGTACTATCTCATAGACACCATATAATTCTGTTTTTTCGGATTCTCTTCCATTTTTTTTAGGCCTGCAATTTTCAATATCAAAATCCTTTCCCGGCAAAAAGACAGGGTTAAGGCACATACGTTCCTTGTTGCATGTGGAGCCGCGTACTTCAAATGATGTAGAAAATTCAAACTTGACATCCAGGTACTTACGGATATCATTCAGGATCTCATTCTCGTCCTCATCTGCTACGGTAGGTACAGGTGAATCGAAAAAGGCTACCAGTCCATCTCCATTGATACGCTTGAAGCTTCCACCTTCGCGGGCCTCGTTCGTGGCCCTGAAATCATATATCCTGTTCAGGAGTATCTTATCCCTCTCACCTTCGACCTCTCCTTCTTTTTTGAATATGATCGAAACGTTTGATCTCCTGGGTTCATCTGTAAGCTCAAGCAACCCATGCTTTTCATACAAATTATATATTTCTTCATCTATATTTTCATATTTATTTAGATTTTTTATTCCCCTCAATATGAACCCCAGCAATTCATTTCTCTGGAAATGCTTGTCTATGATCTCATCGATAATTGACTTTGAAACGTCTTTTACCATCATCGCCAGGGGATGCTCTTCCAGGACAAAAACAACAAATCCCGAGAGGATAAACGCCTCTCCGATTTTACCGAACAGCTCTATGATCACATTGGAAATATGCCAGATACCTGTATTCTGTTCAAGCGGTATCATTTCTTTGGCAAGCAATGAGAGAAGTAGCAGGATCACCCCGATAAGCCCGATCCTGACCGCAAGGCTTTTCCTTTTCTCATACAGGTCTTTAAAGATTGACCTTTTTGTTGGCATAACATGGTTGTTGGGTGATACCATATATATTTTTTTGGTTCATTTATCGTCGATTCATTATACACCGCCACTGCTTTTATTAGTGATAATGGTTTTAATAAATGGGACGAAATGCAAATAAATAGATAAGGATTAAGTCCACAGGAAATGTAATAAGGGCATGGCCATTTCAATAGCACTTGCAGGAAAACCGAACTCCGGGAAATCAACATTTTTCAAGGCAGCGACCCTGGCAAATGTTGAGATCGCAAATTATCCTTTTACGACGATCGACGCCAATCATGGTGTTGCTTATATCAGGACAACATGCCCCTGCAGGGAATTAAGACTGGATTGCGGGAATTGCAGGGATGGCGTACGCTTTGTGCCAATAGAAATGATAGATGTGGCGGGGCTTGTGCCCGATGCCCACAAAGGGCGGGGACTGGGTAATGCCTTTCTTGATAACCTGAGGCAGGCAAAGGCGATAATCCATGTAATAGACGCATCAGGCGGCACTGATATTGAGGGAAATGTGGTTCCTGTCGGCTCCCACGACCCTCTCCTTGACATAGAATTCCTTGAACGCGAAATAACCATGTGGATCTTCGGGATCCTGAAACGCAATTGGGAGAGACTGTCGCGCAAAGTCCAGGCAGAGGGATTAAAACTGGAAGAGACAATTGCATCTCAGCTTGAAGGTGCGGGTATCACGGAATCCCATGTCAAAACCGTGCTTGGGAAATTAAAACTCCCGCGCGACAAACCCCACATGTGGACTGATGGGGAGATTTTAGGACTTTCGGATATGCTAAGGTCTGATAGCAAACCACTCATCATAGCCGCAAATAAAATAGATGTTGCCTCGCAAGAGAACATCGAGCGACTTTTGAAAGCCGGGGCTCTGCCTGTAAGTGCAGCAGCGGAAGTGGCTTTGCGCCTTGCGGACAAAAGCGGTGCGATAAAATATGTACCTGGTGATGAAGATTTCCACGAATCACCGGGCCTTTCACAAACCCAGAAAGAAGCTCTCATGAAAATACGTATCCTTGTCAAGAAATACAGGGGCACGGGAATCCAGAAGTGCATCAATGAAACAGTATTCACCCTGCTTGGTCTGATAGTTGTTTACCCTGTTGAGGATGAAAACAAGTTCACTGACAAGAAAGGGAACATCCTTCCTGACGCCTTCCTGCTGAAAAAAGGAAGCACCCCGAAGGATCTGGCTTTTCTTATCCACACAGATATAGGCAAAGGATTTCTCTATGCTGTGGATGCACGCACCAGGATGAGGCTGGGTGAGAAGTACGAGTTGAAGAATGGGGATATCGTGAAGATCGTGGCAGTCAAATAAGAATAATATTAATTTATTTGGTATTATATATTAATTTGATTTAATAAGTATTATATACATGGAAGACAATAATTCTAATTATGATTGATTTATCTTCATACGGTCTTGAAGAGAGTATAGGATTGCATGTCATCCTTTCGAATGTCATGTGGTGGATATCACTTGTTCTTGTGATCATAGCTTTCAGGAACAGGCGCATCTGGAATATCGGCGATACACCGTGGACTTTCCTGTTTCTTGCTTTCTTCTTTTTCGGGATACGTGAATTGGGACATCTTACTAAAGAGCCACTGATAGGATCGGTGAGGTATATTTTTGGCATATGGTCGTCAATATTCATGACTACCGCATTATTTTTTATATTCCTGATCCTATGCCATGGCAGGAAAATTACCGGAGTAATCACATATATACCGTATGCTTTTGCGTTGATCTTCCCGGTCATCTGGTCATATCTATACATTTCTGATCCCGGAAATCTAAAAAGTACGATGGGGACCATAGAGAATCTTATATGGGTAGCCGGGAGCCTGGTAACTATTTATACGACATATATGCTTGGAACACGCGCCACAGGTGATTTCGTAAAAGTGTTCATGTTTTTCCAGTTTTCGGCTTACCTGTCCCTGACATGGAAATTCCTCGGCCTGATAGAAACAGAGGGTTTTCCGGTACCCTATTCGATCCGTGAAATAATTGAGACATTGTTCGGCCTGTTTGCAATTATTTCCATGTATGTCCTGACAAGGATGCTTCGAAAATTATCAAAACAATTATACGGAACATATGACGACAAAAGCTGAATTATATTTACTCACACTCCAGGAATTGGAGAAATCCGCCGGAAATATCATAAGCTCGGCAATAGTAACACGTGACGGGCTCATCATGTCCAGTACATCTTCAAACAATATCCAGAAAGAGACTTTCGCCGCGTACGGTGCTGCCGCATTCAAAAGTGCGAGTAAGACCATGGAAGAACTCTCTGAAGAGAATATTAATTTATTAATATTTGAATCAGAGAACTATAGAGTTGTAACCCTCCTGGCCGGAGAGGTTCTTCTGATCGCGCTGACAGGCAAGGATGTCCAGATGGGTATGATGCTTCTGGAAATGAAGAATACAGCCCAAAAAGTAAAGGGATTCCTCGCTTAATTTGCGGGGATAAAAGCTGGCCTTTCCACTGTGTGGGTGAAACGAAAGGCTGAAATGCTAGTAATCCTATTAGACGGACTTGTCTGGTGATAAACGTGAAAGTACTTGTAAGTGACCCGATATCTGACAAAGGGATTGAGATACTGAAAAATGAATTTGACGTGGACATAGCAACGGGTCTTGAACCATCTGAACTCATAAAAAGGATTGGTAATTACGAGGCGCTTATCGTCCGCAGCGAGACACAGGTAACAAAAGATGTCATCAATGCAGGCAAGAAACTTAAGATAATAGGCCGCGCCGGGGTAGGTGTTGACAATATTGATGTAAATGCCGCGACAGATAAGGGTATTATAGTTGTAAATGCGCCCGAAGGCAATACAATTTCGGCAGCCGAACACACAATTGCGATGATGATGGCAATGTCAAGGAATATCCCGCAGGCAAATGCCTCACTTAAGAACAAGAAATGGGACAGGAAGAAATTCATGGGTGTCGAGGTCAGGGATAAGATTATCGGGATTATCGGCCTCGGCAGGATTGGAGCGGAGGTCGCAAAACGCGCGCAGGGAATGGAAATGAAAGTGCTTGCCTATGACCCCTTTATCTCACCTGAGAGGGCAGGCGACCTGGGCGTGGAACTGACCACCGTTATAGATATAGTTAAACGGGCCGATTATATAACAGTACACACGCCGCTCACCAAAGAGACTAAAGACCTTATAAGTACAAAGGAATTCGCTATTATGAAGAAAGGTGCGCGTGTCATAAACTGCGCAAGGGGAGGTATCATCAACGAGGAAGCGCTTGCAAATGCAGTCAGGGAAGGCACAGTAAGTGCCGCTGCAGTAGATGTTTTCGTTAAAGAGCCGCCTTTTGACAGCCCTCTCCTTGAGCTTGACCGCGTTATCTTAACACCTCACCTTGGGGCATCGACCGAAGAAGCTCAGGTCAATGTCGCCGTTACGGTTGCCGAGCAGGTAGTGAACGCCCTGAAGGGTTTTCCCGTGAAGAATGCCATTAACATGCCTTATATAAAAGCTGAGGCCATGCAGATCCTTGAGCCTTATTTCCCTCTTGCTGAAAAAATGGGCAAGCTCTGTATGCAGCTTATAGGAAGCAATTATGAAAAGGTCGAGATCTCATATTGCGGAGAGATCTCAGAACAGAACGTGGCGCCCTTAACCCTTGCAGTGTTAAAAGGGCTTCTTGAGCCGGTACTCGGGGCGGGTGTGAATTACGTAAATGCGCCGGGGATTGCAAAAGAGCGCAAGATAAAGGTAGTCGAGAGCAAATCAAAGACGATCGAGGGTTATTCAAGCCAGGTTGCCGTAAAATTAAGCAAGAAAGGCGAGGAAAAGCTTGTCAGTGGCACTATCGTAGGAAAAGAACCACGGATTGTACAAATTGACGATTATCGGATCGATGTCCTGCCTTCAAGGTACATGATCGTTGCAAAACATGAGGACCATCCCAATATTATTGGCCCCTGCTGTGTGATACTTGGAAGGAACAACATCAATATTGCAGGGATGCAGGTCGGCAGGCTTAACATCGGCAGTGAAGCCATCATGGTGCTTAATATCGATAGCGACGTGGGTGATGAGGTACTGGATGAGATAAAATCTGTTGCCGGCATAATCGATGCAAAACGCGTGGTGCTATGAAGAAAACGCAACTTGAGATAACCATGACTGTTGTCTCACTGGTGATTTTTATTATTTCAATCGTTGCATCAAAACTTATAATACCCACATCCCCGGGATACGGTTATGCTGTTGCCCTTCTTGTATATGTGATTTTAATGGGTGTAGCGGGATTAAAGCTTGCAGAGATCCCGGATAAATAAAGCCGGAATTGAAGTATAGTCCTTGAAAATCATATACCTCTTAAGAGAAATTTAAAAGCTGGGATTACATTGATAGTGTATCGCTCAACCTTCAGCCGATCTTCTTTTTCGTGAGATATTATATACCCTTCATCGGTTTTGAACTTTTTCATAAATGCAATTAGACCGCTGGTATCGATTTTTCCATATTTTATTTCTATTGGAATCGTCGTTTTGTCTGCAATAATAACATCTACCTCATTCTTATACGGGTCTCTCCAGAAGAATACTGCATTTAACCGCGTTACAATCAGCCATTCGAAAACTTTTGACCTTGATATATTGTCTTCTTTAAAAATGATATCTGAAAGTATCATTGGGTAATATTTTTTTAATTTTCTTTCTGTTTTCCTCCTGCTGTTGGAAAAATTATATAATTTCCTGATGAGAAAGGACTCTTCCAGATATACCAGATAATTGGAAAGCGTTTGCCTTGATATTTTTAATTCTTTTGCCAGGTCTGATATCTCAATAAGCTGCCCTGGCTCTTCCATAATTATCCCAAGCAGCGATTCAAGGACGGCTATGTCTCTTATTTTAAACAATTGCGGCAGGTCTTTATAAATTACTTTTTCTACAATGCTTTCTTTTACATATTTTTTTATGACCTGTCGGTCTCTAATGCCAACGAGCTCTGGAAAACCCTGGCAGAGCATGTATTCCTCAAAGAGTCTTGCCAGTTCTTTTTCATAAAGTCCGGTTGGTTCAAATTCCATGTCTTTAAAAGTAAGGAATTCTTTAAATGAAAGTGTTTCAACCTTGAATTCAAATATCCTTCCAGATAACGTTTCTTTTGATTTCTTTTTCAGGAACATCGATTCCGAGCCTGAAATAATTATTTTAATATTCTTTCCATGAATATCGTAGACCCTTTTTACCTGGTCTTCCCAGTTTGCAAGCTTTTGTATCTCGTCAAGCAATAACAAATAATTACCCTGCCTGAAGTTTTTTTCCATCAGCGTTTCATATTCTTTCATTATTTCCCGGATTTCGGCATCCCTGAATTCATCAAAAGAAAAATAAACCACATTCCTGGCATCGAATCCACCTTTGATGGAATCAAAAGCGATCTTTAGCATCAATGTCGTTTTCCCGACCCTTCGCAGGCCTGTCAAAGCGATTATTTGAGGAAGGGGGAGGTACTTTGATATCTGAGCATGGATCTCTCGCTCATGATATTCAATTTTGAATTCTTCTTTCCACCACGGGTTGGATTCCAAAAGTACGTCTTTAATTTTTGGCATGTATAGTTAACCTATTTTCTATTCTAAGTTAAGTGTAGACGTCATATTATTTAAATTATTGGTTCAAATTATGGATGGAGATTTTATCATTTATGAAGATGAAATAGAAAAAATTAGATGATAACACTATAAATGTTATTGAAAAGAAAAAATTTTATAATTTAAACATCAATTACACATAAAATGGTAAAAATCATCGTAATCAACAACTACGGCCAGACCTGCCACCTTATCCACCGCGCCATTCGCGACCTTGACCATGAAGCAGAACTCATGAAAAATACATCTTCCCTGGAAGATATATTATCCATGGAACCCGATGGCCTCATACTGAGCGGCGGCCCAACCCTTGAACGCGCAGGTAATTGCAGCGTTTATGTGAAAGAGCTCAACCTGCCCATCCTGGGTATCTGCCTCGGCCACCAGGTAATGGCGAAAACTTACGGCGGCAAGGTGAGAACCGGCGCTGCTGGCGGCTATGCTGCCGTCGAAATAGAGATCCTGGAAGAAGATGATATCCTGAAAGGGTTTGGCCCGAAAACAAACGTATGGGCTTCCCATGCAGACGAGGTAAGCATTCTACCCCCCGATTTCATAAGACTTGCTCGCTCCAGGATATGCGAGATCGAAGCCATGAAACATAAGACAAAGCCCCTTTATGGTGTCCAGTGGCATCCTGAAGTCTCGCATACTGAGCGAGGGAATGACCTGCTCAGGAACTTTTTTGAGGTCTGTCGGAACTATTGAAACGTATGACTGCATAACCCAGGACAGAAAAAAAGGCCCCGGCAGCCATCACAGCCCTAAAATTGAAATATTCAAGAATTATCCCTCCTATCAGGGATCCGATTATTGTCGCAAAAGCGATGGACGAATTAAGCAATCCGGCAGCTGTGCCTTTTTCTTCATTTGTTTCAATAAGCAGGCGCGTAGAGCCAACGTACAGGCAGGAATAGGAAAAAGCGATCAGTATCATACCAACAGCGGCCTGGTAATATATGGTCAACGGAATAAGCGCTATGAACGCTGCCGCTGAAAATAAATCCCCGACATGGATCAATAATGCATTATTGAATCTGTCAAGCCTTCTCATAATGAAAAATTGCAGGGTCGGATTCAACATATATATTAATCCCACCCACAATTCATTCGCCCCGAGACTTACAAGATAAAGAGGGAAAATCACCCATACGTTATTGGCCCCTATCTGGCGAAGGAAAAACCCGAAATATATATTCCAGTTCTTTTTCAGTACATCCAGAGACTTGTAATCTTTCTTTTTTGTGCTGACCTGTGCCGGTGGCAATGTTAAAGTTATTAAAAAAGCAGCTGCAAAAAATAATGATGAAATGGCAAAAATTTGCTGATAGACTGCAATGATCCCTGCCAACAGGTTCCCGACAGCCCAGCCCAGGGGCATGAATGAACTGAACTTCCCAATACTTCGTTTTAAATTGTAAACATAAAGCAGGAGCACCGCAGGATAAATTCCAACACTGAATCCTGCCAGGAAGCGTATTATCCCGAGACTCAGGGGGTCGTATGCAAACATCTGGAGAAAAAAAGTTGCGGCGGCGCTCAGGAAACCAGCATATAGAAGCGTCTTGGGACGTACTGAATCTGCTGCCCTGCTGAATATATAGGTTGAAATAAAAAGCGCTGCCCCGTAGGTAGCCCCGATTATTCCAATCTGCGTCCCTGATGCCCCGAGATCATTTGCAAGCACGGGGATAAAAAGGTTGGACATCATTATAGCAGAGTTAATAAAAAGCTGGATTGCATTTAATTTCATCTGGCCTTTAAATGAAAAGATATGTATTTAAGGGATATAGTTTGTAACACTACCCACCCATGACATCCCTTGACTGGACAGAAAAATACCGTCCGCAGTTGCTTTCCCAGATTGTCGGGCACAATAAGGCTATGGAGGAACTGAAACTCTGGGCTGAAAACTGGAAAAAAGGAATACCAAAGGAAAGGGCCATAGTCCTGTACGGGAAGGCAGGGATAGGCAAAACAACGGCGGCCCATGCGCTGGCGCACGAAATGGGATGGGAGGTCATCGAGCTGAACGCAAGCGACCAGCGCACTGCGGATATAATCGAAAAAGTGGCTGGCTCTGCTTCCAGATTGGGCACGCTTGAAGGCAGCAATGTGAAAAGGCTTGTGATAATGGACGAAGCAGATAATATCCACGGCAATGCGGACAGGGGGGGAGAGAGGGCTATCGTCGAATTGATAAAAAAGACACGCCAGCCGATAATTCTGATTGCCAACGAGCTTTACGATATGTCGGCAGGACTCCGGGGCGCCTGCAAGCCAATCCAGTTCAATTCCGTAATCTCACGTTCAATGATCCCTGTCCTTAAAAGAATTGCAGAGGCTGAAAGTGTAACCTGCGGGCTGGGTGTCCTGGAGAATATCGCAGAGAATGCCAATGGTGATTTGAGAAGCGCTATAAACGATCTTCAGGCCATTGCCCAGGGGAGAACAAATATCGGGCCGGAGGATATCATCACAGGTGAGCGGGATACAAAGGAGAACATCTTCAAGGTGCTGGCAAAGATCTTTAAGGGCACAAACATTACTGAAGCCCACAGGGCTACTTTTAATCTTGATGAGAACCCTGAGGATTTTATCCAGTGGGTGGATGAAAATCTGCCGCTTGAATATACAGACCCTGCCGACCTCGCAAAAGGATATCATTATCTTTCAAGAGCGTCCATCTTCCTGGGAAGGGTAGGAAGAAGACAGAATTATAACATGTGGAGGTATGCAAGCGTGATGATGACCGCAGGCATTGTAGTGGCGCGCGCCCATCGGTACACAGGATTTGTAAAGTTCCAGCCGCCTTCCCTGTGGAGAAAACTCGGGCAGACAAAAAGCGCAAGGCAGATAAGGGATTCTACAGCCATGAAAATAGGTACTCATTGCCACGTCTCCGCAAGTTTTGCCCGTTCACAGTTGTTCCCGTTTTTCAGGTTGATGTTAAATAATGATGAATGCGCCCCGCGTGTGGCAGCTTTGCTCGCCCTTATCCCCGAAGAAATCGCATTCCTCACCCAATCAAAATCAGCCACAAAAAAGGTTGAAAAGATATACGAAAAGGCGCAGTCCCTTGTCGAAAAAGAGACGGAGTATGAAATAGAATTATTCGGAGGATTCGGGGCTAAGAAGCTTCAAAAGGAGGAAGACGAAATAGAAGAAAAACCTCAGGGAAAGTCCGGCAGGGATGTGAAATCCCAGAGTTCTTTGTTTGATTTTTAAAGGTTAATTCTGCGGTTCGGTTTTTTTGGCCAGTCTTATGATATTCTCTTTGCCCTTTCTTACCTTGAGAATCCTTCCTTCCTCCTTCATCTGGGCAAGCACAATGCTTATTTTGGATTTTGAAAGTCCACTCTCCTTAACGATATCTGATTGGAAAGCCTGCCCGCCGGATTTCACTAAGAATTTTTCTATCATATCTTCATAACCCAAAAATTCTTCATTTAAATCAGGGGGTGTTGGTAAAGAAGCTTCGTTTTCAGTTAATTGACCTGTTTCATTTTCAACATTGACTGAGCGTTTTCTTTTCCATATTATCGCAAAAGCGATCGCTATTGAAATTACTATTGCACTGATTATAATAATTGCCGGCAAAGGCGAAGGTTCATTTTCCGGGACTTTTACAACTGTTACATTTGTGCGATTTATAGGCGAGAGTATAAGATTAGGCTCTCCTTTGCTGAAGTTCCTGTATGATGTTTCCCATATCAGGCGGTTCCCATCGCGCTTATCAAATTCCGGAGTCGCATTCTGGATTTCGTAGCCATCCGGCATTTTGATAATAAGCGCAGTGGCAGAAGAAATTACCATTTCGTCTAAAAAAGCATCCCCTACGTAAATTTTTGAGGAATTCGTAAATGAAAAATTCTTCCACCAGAAACTGTAGCGGATAATCCCAAAGCCGCCATCCAGGGTTTTTGACGTATCATAAGATATATTGGAGCTATTAAACTCTTCAATTTCCATAGAGCGATTCGAGAAATTTTGAGATGAGGCAATGAACAGGTTGATCGTGTCGTTAAATTCTGAAATAACCTTGTACTGGGATATGTTCTGTCCTGATTTTATGGATGCTTCCCATTCGTTTATTTGAGATTTGGTAAAAGGCAGCCGCTTTTCCATCGTCCACAGGGCGTTCCCGCTCCCGTTAACCTCAATCGTGATGACAGACTGGGCTACTGCTACGTTTGCCCATAATAACAAAAAAATAAACAGGAGTATTGATTTTCTCATTTTTATATAGCAACTCCACCACATTAGTATTAAAATTTACTGATTGATTGTCGACTTGAATAATAAATTAATAGAGTCTTGATTATTCAGGTGTTAATACCCCAACCAAAAAAAAATTATCTGTTGGCAAGCCGTATCAGGTTCTCTTTCCCCTTTTTGATCTTCAATATCCGCCCTTCGTCTTTCATCTTAGCAAGAACGAGGCTTATTTTGGACTTTGAGAACCTGCTTTCCTTTACTATCCTGGATTGATATGCTTCTCCTCCGTATTTAATCAGGAACTGTTCTATCATTTCTTCATCTTCCATATCCTCTTTTACCTGTACCTGAGAGGTCATCAAATCTGTATTAGCTGCGACTGCCGGCGAATCAGCATTATCTTTGGTCGTTAAATCAGGTTTGTGGCTTCTCTTCCAGAACAGGAATGAAGCGCCTGACACTAAACCGACCATTACAATCGCTATAACAAACCATGCAAAATAGCCACCCGCATATGAGAGCACAAGAGCAGGTTCTCCTTTTCCAAAGCTCCGGTACATAGTCCCATCCCATATCAAACGGTTCCCATCGCGTTTATCAAAACCCGGGGATGTACTCGTGACCTCATAGCCGTCCGGGATTCTGATGACAAGCACATTATCAGAGGATAACACCATCCCGTCTGAAAAAGAGTCACCTATGAACATCTTTTGGGAGTCCTGGCGCGAAAAATTCTTCCACTCAAAACCATACCGTATAATACCATACGCATCTGACGGGGTTTTCACCATATCATAGGAAATATTGAACTTCTCAGCCTTCATCGGCCTTTTTGCTGACTTTTCCGCAGAACCAAGAAACCAGTCAATCCTCTGGCTGAATTCTGAAATATCCCGTGTGGAACTATTAGCATCCTGCCCTTTCTTTATGAACTCATCCCAGTAATCAATTTCTGTCTGGTTTGTAAGAGGAAGCCTTTTTTCCATTGTCCAGAAAGCATTCCCATTATCGTAAACCTCGATCGTGATGATAGACTGTGCTCCTGCAACAGATACCCACATTGCAAAAAAAATAAAAAAAGGTAATAACCGCCTCATATACAGCACTCAACCACAATGGATAAGATTTACTGCTCAATCATTGCTATCATTTTCACCATCTTTATTTTCAGGATCCTCTTTTTTTTCATGTCTTTTGTTTTTCCCGGTATTTTTATCATGGGACTTTATTTCCTGTTCTTTCTTTTCATCTTTGAAATCTTCCCTGTCATCTTCCATCTCTGATATCTTTTCGAAATCTTCGCCGGACCTTTCATCCTTGAGTTCGTCTTTTGATATTTTTGCCAGCTCCCTTGCCTGTTTGAAGTCATACTTTTCATCCCTCTTGATCTGTTTCAGGGCTGATACGTATTCCTCTAAAGTGATTTCACCTGCTTTGAACTCTTTTAATATGGACTCTCGCGTCATCTTTCGCCGGGTAATCTCCTCACGCAGACCTCTCACTTTTTGCGACGCCAGATCCGCATTGCCTTCTTCTTTTTCTATCCTGTATTTGAACATCTGGATTTTGATGTCTGTGATATGGTTCTCCAGTGTATCATCTATCACATCAAAGAGGTTTCCGCCCCTGTATCCGCCTATCTCATATACATTTACATACCATCTGAAGCCGACGGTAGATTCATTGTTGTTTCCATTGTACGTTACTGTATGGGAACCGATGCCCTGGTTGTCCCATCTATGTGTATAGGAGTACGTATCAGAGCCGGCTGTTCCTGCTACAGGAATCCCATCAACGCTCCATGTATTTACAGCCATTGGTTTTGATGTGGTGATCGAATACTCTATTGTCTCATTCACAGTATTGTTAACATACACATAATCCACAACCTGGGGAGACCATGAATCAATAATCGATGCGCTGGCAGGAAGCGACAAACCTATCAACAGGAATAATCCAATAAATCTCATTTAATTTCACAAACACCAATATAATCGCTGGCAATATAAATACATCGAGAGTTTCGTGATCCCCAAAAATACATGGTGTTGTTTAGATTTGTTTTTTATTCTTTATTAGAAGTTATTTTGTCTATATTATTTTTACCCTTGCCCCGTCAATCTCATATTCAAGCCATTGTGTGGGTTTTGGCGATAAACCTATTACCCGGATAAAATTTTTATCATTTTCGGATTTAACCTCAATAATACCATCAAACAGCTGGGTTAAAGCCACAATTGCCTGCATATCATGGATGCCGCTTTCCAATACGAATATCCCGAGGCCTCCTGCTTCTTTGATGCGTCCCGTAAAAACCTGAATGAACCTGAAAACCTTTTTGATATTTGAATACATTAATAACGTAGAGAGTGAATTGATGTCAAGCTGTATTTTGTGGATGTTCTTTATCGTAAAGAATTTCTCGTAAAACTGGCTTATTTTAACACCGATTCCTGTTAAGTCCACAGGGCTGTTTGCAATTTTAATATTTTCATCTTCGTCTATCCCGCTTCCAATCAGATTCGTGATACAATCGACTATCCCTATCCTTGATTGCGGCAGGTCTAATTTGTTCTCTTTGAACCGTTCCAGCATGCGTGTTCCGGGTTCATTAGTGATCACACTTATTATTGCACTTTCATTTTCTGCCGCCCCATGGTACATTATTTGATTCAAAATAACTTCTTTTCCACTCATAGGGGGGCCGATTAAAATTATGTTTGATCCTTTTTTTATTCCCCCTCCAAGCAATTCATCCAATTTTTGGATTCCTGTCTCTATCATACTCTTCCTCGTTATTTTCCATTTTTCATTACACAATTAATATGAAATGAATAATGGCATAACAATCATCATTACTATCATGAATTAAATAATCATCGATAATTTCCACTTTTCTTACAGTTTTTAAGATTTATTACGATTTTTTTTTGCATTTAATACTTTATAATTACATTTTTTTAGGTTTTTAAACTCCATGTAATTTATTATCAATATCTGGCTATCGTAATAAACCCTGTATGCCCCACCCTGGTTGTCGAAGGCCTTGTTCCACGATCTGAAAAAGAGATTTCACGCTCAATGGTTTCAAATATCCTTACTTCGGTAAAACCGGTTTTTCCTATAGCATCCCTTACTTCTTTTGCCTGTTCAAAAAAAGGCGAATATACGGCAAGATAACCTCCCGGATAAATTACCGCAGGAACTTGCGGGACAACTCTTGCCGCATCGATAGTATCAAGGGTTATAACATCGAATTTCTCATCCAGCGTCTGTATTTCGGTAACTATATCCCCAAAGCGCAGCTCTATATTGGAAAGTCCCGTAAGAATTATATTCTGCCGCGCAATATTAATGAATTCCTCCCTGATCTCGTAAGATACAACTTTTTTGGCGATACTCCCGAGATAAATAGCCAGGATACCCGAACCAGTGCCTGCATCAAGTACACTATCAGAACAAGAAAGACCTGTGCTTGAAATTATCTGGCCAATATCTTTTGGCATCATGGGTGCCCCACTGCGTTTTGCATGCTTGAAAAAATCAGGGGGTTTTGGCTTCTGGATAACGAAATCAAAACCAAGATGGGTACTTATTATATCACCGGGTGATTTTACCTTTAGTTCATCAAGCCTGATAATCCCGAGATCGGTATGCAAATCCCCTTCAGGCATTACAAAATACTCTTTGATTTTACCTTTATGAAAAGTCTTTAAAATTACAGGTGTGTCCATTATCTCTCCGTCTGGCTAATATAGGACTTGGTAGATAAAGAATATGTGTGGTAAGTATGGATTATATTAGTATTAATAATAAAAAATATTCATCCGATACCTTAAAACTTCTGACCGGCCACATGGAATTAGATGTCGATAAAATCCCTGAGAACCTGTTAATTATTGCCGAGGCCGTAGATGGACCCGATAAATTGCCTTATCTTATAGAAACCATTAGATCACTTGAAATCGGGGACCCTGAAAAATTCAGGTTTATATTGCTGCGTGTCCAGATCGATTCAGAACTTCATATGAATGAAGATTTGCAGAGATACCAGAAGCGTCTTTATGTATCCCAGGTAATTGAAAAATTACTTTACGGCGAGCTGTTTTTTGAAGCAGGAAAAGAAAAAGAGAACGACTAGGATTGAGCAGTAATGCGATCTGGTTTGCTATTTCACCATTTGTATTCCACGTCCCAGTATCCAGAATCCTATCAGTCCCATTAAGAACAGGTAGCCAGAGGAATAAGCAAGGGGTATCATGGCGTCAAAGAACGGGGTAAGGGCCTGGGAGAGGGCTGCGTTTATATCCGGCTGTCCTGAAGTGCTCGGAGGTGAGTTCTTGGGGGGCGAAGCCTGGGGATATGGGGAATTCAGGTAGCTGTAGGACTGATAAAATGTAAAAAGCAATAAAACCAGCCCGATAATTATTATGCCTAAGCCGGCCATTTTTAGCTGTTTTTCTTCCATAATAATACCTATATTATATATATAGTATATAAAAACTTCGAAAAGAAAATTATCTCCAATATTCATTCATAGGCATTTCTTTCCAATCCATATCTATCTGAGTATCATTGATTAGAAGCGCAAAAATTAACGAATCGTCCCTTATTCTGTGGTTCTTTGAATCCCTCTCCTCTACCCACCTTGCGAGTTCCCCGCTCTTTAACATGGAACGCAAGGCGAATTTGATGCCACCCCCGTCTTCTTTGCGCCTGATGCCTGCTCCGCCGTGTATGAATTTTATATACCTGAATCCATGCTCGTATGCCTCTTTTATTTTTTCACGAGCTACCAGTATTGCAGTCCTGTGAGAGTAATCGTGCAGGTCAACCTCAACGCATTTTTTGAAAATATCCACCTGGAACCAAGCCATAAAAAGACGGGTATTATTATGTAATATATTTAAATTTAGCTCAAAAATCCAACTCCCTGGGATCCGCAATCTCCCCTTTCAGCGCGCTTGCTGCCGCAGTCTCAGGCGACGACAGGTAAATAAGACCGCCCGTTCCCATTCTTCCTTTGAAATTCCGGTTTGATGTGGAAAGGCACGTCTCGCCTTCGCATATCACTCCCATGTGCGCCCCCAGGCAGGGTCCGCAGCCCGGCGGCGCGATGATGACACCCGCTTTCAGGAGCGTCGCAATAATGCCAGCCTCTGTTGCCTTTATAAGTACCGAACGGGAAGCAGGAAGAACAATTGTACGCACCCTGACTTTCCTACCCTTCAGTATCCTCGCAACAACCTCTAAATCCTCATACCGGCCATTGGTACATGAACCTATAAAGACCTGGTCAAGCGGAATCCCGGCTACCTCCGTGACCGCGGATACATTATCCACCTCGTGTGGTTTTGCCACCTGCGGCTCAAGGTCTCCTGCATCAAAACTATATTCCTCTGAATATTCTGCGTCATTATCCGCATACACAGGGGTATATTTTTCAGCAGCTTTTCCTTTTAAGTATCCCGCGGTTTTTTCATCGGCAGGTACGATACCTGTTTTTGCCCCCATCTCGATTGACATATTGCACAGCGTCATGCGTTCTGAAATCGATAAATCGCTTATAGCCGTTCCGTAATACTCTATCGCTTTATAATTGGCGCCGTCGGCACCCACATTTTTTATAATATAGAGTGTTAAGTCCTTTGCAGATACGCCCTTCCCCGGTGTCCCTTCTACTGTTATCCTTACGGATTGCGGCACCCGCAGCCACAGCTTTCCCGTGGCAAATATCTCGGCCATGTCCGTTGCGCCAACGCCAGTTGCGAATGCGCCGAAGGCGCCATATGTGCATGAATGCGAATCAGCCCCTATGATAAGTTTTCCTGGAAGAGCATACCCGTGCTCGGAAAACACCTGGTGGCAGATGCCTTCCCCGACATCGAAGAAACTCGAAATACCCTGCTCTTTAACCCACTGCCTTATGTTTTGCTGGAGTTTTGCGGCCGTTTCATTATTGGCAGGTACGATATGGTCAAAAGCGATAATGATCCTTGAAGGGTCCCACACCTTTTTTGCCCCCATTTCCCTGAATGCTTTTACGGCAAGCACACTTGTCCCATCGTGCGCCATGGCGTAATCTATATTAGCTATTACAAAATCTCCTGCTTTCGCTGGTTTTCCCGAGGCCCTGCCCAGGATCTTTTCACTTATTGTAGGCATTGCTACCTGTTAGTCTTAAAATAGTTAGATGTTGCTTACATCAAAGGAATATTCTTTTCGTTCTCCATTGACCGATACAGTAACTTTTAAAGCAGGACCTTCACTTTTACTGACCAGGGGGTAACACATGCCGATAGTGTGGGATGATCTTGCGTCAAGCTTGAATTCTAATCCCAGCGGACGCACGCATAAATCACTTAACCCGACCTGGGCATCATACCTATCATCGATTTCTTTCCCGCTTTTAGTAATAACTGCATCTGTGAGGATTTTAAAATCAATACTCTTTTCAATGTTATTTTTTACCTCCAGGTTGATAATAAAACAGGACTGCTTTTGTCCGGTTTGTACTATACAGTCTTCAAGAGTTTTTGCTTCTGTTACCTGAATCTGGAATGGAGGGGCCGCAGGAGTTTGAGCAGCAGGTGTCTGGCCTGCCGGGGCCTGCTCAGTAAGGGTCGGTTTGAGATTTTCAGCAACATTTTTGTCTGGAGTATCTGTGCAGCCTGAAAAGAAAATTATCATTCCAATAGCAGTGATTAATATGATGGATTTGGATCGTGCCATAACACCACATAACTTGAGATTGCGTACAGCATAATAAACTTATGGTTTTATTACTTGTTCTTGAATTTTGAGGAATAGATATATTCTTAAATCAAAAGGCCAATTTGATGACTCCTGCAAAAGGAACGAAGAAGTATGTACAGGTGAATCATAATGAGAGCAAATAAAAGAACCATAATTTTATTCAATCCCATGCCCGTAAAACATCCTGTGGCGATCCCAAATAAGCAAACCACATCCCTGCAGGTCCCTCTTGTCAATGTCCCGCTATCCCTTCTTGCCATTGCAAGAATGGTCAGGGACGATTTTGATGTTAAGATTATTAATGCCGTGGTTGATAACGATTATAAAGAGAATATTCTCGATATGTGTGAAAATGCGCTCTGCCTCGGGGTGAGCAGCATGACCTGTTACCAGATAACGGACGGGATCGATGTTTCATCAGCAGTTAAAGAACGCTATCCTGCTCTTCCTGTCATCTGGGGAGGGTATCATCCATCAACTGAACCCATACAGACACTTACAAATCCTTATATTGATATTGTTATCAGGGGACAGGGAGAGCTGACTTTCAGGGATGTTGTAGAAAAGATTAACAATAATGATCCGCTTGATGATGTTCCGGGAGTGTCCTATAAAGATGTTGGACGCATCATAAGCAACCCCGACAGGAAATTTGAGAATATCAATGTTTTTCCCCCTGTTCCCTATGATATGATCAATGTTGAGAGCCATATAAAAGGCTATAAGTTCGGAAAGCGCTGCCTCGATTATTATGCGAGCCAGGGATGTGATTCAGGGTGTGATTTCTGCTCAGAACCACTTTTTTGCAAAAAGCACTGGTCGGGCCTTTCGCCTGAAACCGTGGTTTCTCAACTTGAATACCTGGCAAAGACCTACAATATCGACACATTCATGATACGCGACAGTGATTTCTTCCTGAATGTCAGGAGGGTGAAAGGGATATGTGAACTCCTGATCAGGAAAAATCCGGCTATCAGACTTACAAGTGTCAATGCCAGAATGGAGCATATTGCGCGTATTGATGATGATATCCTTGCTCTTGCCCGCAAAGCGGGAATATGTGAGCTTTTCATTGGCATTGAGAGCGGGTTCCAGAATGCGCTTGATGTAATGAACAAAGGGGCAAAAGTCAGCCAGATCAAGATATGTACTGACAGGTGCATAAAACATGACATTGACATAAGGGGATCGTTCATGGTCGGGATTCCTGGCGTGGATGCAAGAGAGGAAGTCAGAAGCACATTCAACGAGATCCATAAGATGATATGTGTGTACGGGGAGCAGGACAGGCTTGCACATATGGATATATTGCTATCGTTTTTCACCCCATATCCCCACACGTCGCTCTACGATATCTCGTTAAAATACGGCCTCAAACCGATGAATACTCTTGAGGAATGGGGTAATTTTGACCAGTTCGATTTCAAGGCGCCCTGGTTCCCGCAGGAATATTTTGACCTGGTCAGGGAATTCAGGGCTGGATTGCCATGGAATTCAGGATGCGGATATAAGGATTGGTGCGAGTTCTATAGAAATATAATGGGACGGTTGGAAGATATTTAGATCAAAAAATAGAAACCCGATATAAATTATCGGGTATCCGGAGTCATGAATCAAGCATCATTATACTCCACAAACAAACCAACTAATATCTATCATGCATCGCCATCTTCCTATCTCAACCCCCGCCATAACCCATAGCAACCGTTGAAGCTGTATTAATCTGGTTAACAACTGCCGCCACAGGCTGGCTTGAAACTACCACAGCCGATCCGCCTGTTGTAGGCGCCGAAGGCGCAGGGACGAATACCTGTGATGTATTCGCAGAGATTACTGCGTTCCGGGTTTCTACAGGTGCACCGTTCTGGTCATAGAACGATACGGCGACATTCGCGCTCACAGTCCCAGTATTCTGGACATACACCGGGGTATTCCAGCCTGAATTGCCATATGATATCCACGGGATGTATACCTGGCTTGATCCTGTCGCGAAACCATCGTAGCTCATAGCCCAATTATTGTTGTTTATCATCTCATTGACGATTGCTATGACATCCTGTGTGGACTCGATAACCGCAGACCCATAAGATGTCGATGCAGCGGGAGGCCAGAACACGGATGCAGTGTTCGGAGGTATTACTCCAGTTTGTGTCTGGACAGGAACACCATTTGAATCGTAAAAGTTCACATTCACGCTGGCACTTGCAGTACCGATGTTCTGAACCTGGATCGGTGTATAGGTATTTGTCTGGGAGAAGTTTATTGCAGGAATATAGACTTTCCTTGACCCTGTACTAAATCCTTCATAGCTCATGGCCTGGGGTGTGACTTTGGCCATTTCATTGACCACGGCGATCACATTCCGTGTTGAGGTAATCACTGCGGAACCGCCTGCCGTCGGACCCGCTGGAGGCCAGAACACTGACGATGTCCTGGGCTGGATGGTAGCAGTCTGGGTCGCTACAGGATTACCGCTCTGGTCATACATGGCAACCGATACGTCGGCAGGCACGGTGTCGATATTCTGGACCTGGATGGGTGTATACCAGTCGGTCTGTGAATACGCTATCCACGGAATGTACACTTTCGTTGAGCCCTGGGTGAATCCGCTGTAACTCATTCCATCAAGACCGTTCTTTGGCATTTCGTTCACTATGGCGACAACATTCTGTGTTGAGGTAATCACCGCAGACCCGCCTGCCGTCGGACCCACCGGAGGCCAGAAGACCGAAGTTGCATTAGGCAGGATAGCAGCTGACTGTGTTGTTACCAAGTTGCCGTTCTGGTCATAGAACGCAACAGCAAAATTTGCACTGACAGTCCCTGCATTCTGGACATACAGCGGCGTAAGCCAGTCTGATTGGGAATACGCTATCCATGGGATGAACATCCCTGTACTTGGAGTAAGGATAAAGTCCTGTATTATATCTGCATTAACCAACAATGTTGTTACATTCGTTGCATACCCTGAAGCACCTGCACTTACCTGGTACGTACCAGCAGGAACGTTCATTGAATAATCGCCTGTGGTGCCTGTGGTTGCGTTATACTGCGAATAGGCATCCAGTTTTACAAGTGCACCGTCAATCCCGAGTCCTGATGTGGCGTTGGTAACCTTTCCGCTTAATGCATAGATTGGTTTCGGTATTAGCACAACATCCTGAATTAGTATTGTATCAGCTATAATTGTTGCCGGTGGTATCGTATTGTTATAGTCATATTCGGGATCTTTAGTCACATTCAACAGGTAAGTACCCTCAGGGAGACGAAGCGAATAAAATCCTGATGCATCGGTTGTGGCTTTCCAGGTGGTATTTGTTGCAACAATCGCTCCTTCGATGGGAAGGAGTGAAGAGCTGTTGATTACCGTGCCGTTCAGGAAACCTTTTGGCTGTTGTATGACCAGAGTCGCATCCATCGGTAAACTGAATTCACCGTTAAGAGGATAATATGGCTTGGTTATGATTGTCTTGGGTGCTGAGGCCATAACCCTCACACTTACCTTGTAAGTACCCTCACCAAGAACAGAGGTATTAAGTGTTGCATTCACTGTCTCGTAGCTTGTATCGAATCTGCCGTCTTTTGCATTCATTGAAGTCCAATTGATGATAATCCGATCAAGACTATCCCGAACCTGGTATTGGGCTGCTTCGATAGGCAGGAATTTGCTTGTCTTTGATCCGTTAGCTATGATATCTACTGGCTTGGTTATTATCACTATCGAGGGTATGAGGGACATATTCACAACGACTGGTATCTGGTTTTGGTCCTTTCCGGCTACATTGTGCGTTGTTATATTATTTGTTGGAGTATTATGACAACTGGTACCGCATTTTGCCGGATTGGTGGTAATATTGTTTCCCAGAATATGGTATCGGCCAGATTCAACTGCAATACCCGGCCCGTGGAAAGGTTCATCCAGACCATTATGAGTTGTGTGACAATCATGACAACCTGAATAGTTCACAGGATTTATAAGCTGCCACCCTGGGTTCTCTACCCTGCCTCTTGGGCCTGTTGTGCCCTGCACATGGTAGGTGTCAGGAGCATGACAGCTCTTGCATGTATTAGATCCATGGTTTAATTTACTAACAATTAACAAAGGATCATTTACCGGAACCACTCCTGTGCTGTTTTTATGACAGCTATCACACAGATAAACATCGCGGCGGTCCATATCCTTCTTATAATGACATGTCCAGCAATCATAATTTGAGACCACGCCCGTACCATCACTTCTATTAATATTGGCATGTCGCCCGAACTTGGAAATGTTAACATCATTTTCAACTACGACATGGCAAGAGATGCAATCATCAAATACATTAACTTCAATTCTGTAATATTTGAAGGTTGTACCATTTGTATGGCAGCCGGTGCAATAGAGGTCGCCCCCGCGATAAAGGTAAGCATCGCTTCCAATATAACCGAATGTGCCGTTGGAGTCACTGCCGTATGTGATCGCAAGGTCATTTTTTGTCATTTTAGGATAATTTGTTCCATGTACATCATGGCATGCAGGGCAGGATTCGTAAGATGTTCTATTCCCGCTCATATTATAATCGAACATGCCTTTTATGCCTGCATTAATACTCCCGAAGTCGTCCAGATGATTCCAATGTATATTGGTCGGGATATCAGGACCACCGTTTTTACTACCATCATGATAACCAGCCGGATTCGTATTAATGAAATTAGTTCCAATATTGGCGACGGCAATTGGATCATTTATGTGGTCAGTTGAAGATATATAGCTGGACAACTGACCTACGATCTTTGATTCATTATGGCAGAAATAACAAAGATAAAAATTTTGTGAATTATACGACGTTGTGAGCGGCCCGGTAATATTACTGCCATTCAACTGTCTTATAAACTTACCGTGGTCCGGGTCACCACCATTTATAGAGTTTACATGGCAATCAATACACTTTATAATGCCATGAGGATTCGAATCATAAAGGGAATGATTAATCGGTTTTGCATTAGGAGATGTATGGCATGCCCCGTTGAAACACGCATCATTTGGTGAGACACCGAATACGCCTGGAATAAAAAAAATTCCTATGAAAAATAACAGCAATCCTGTCCTATTCACATTATTTGATAATATCTTCAGCTTGTACATAGAGTTAACCTCGCCTATCCAAATTTCACTCGATTATCATATGGATTAATCATGAAATAAAGCTTTCTAATTGCATTTTTTATAAGTGAAAATGAATGGAATATTAGAGGCCCCCTAAACCAACACTCCACCATAAGCCAAAGCCTGCATATTCGAGGTTGCATCAATCTCGCTAATCTCAGCCGCCACTGGCTGGCTTGAAACAACCACAGCCGAACCACCTGTTGTGAGCGCAGTAGAAGCTGGGACGAATATCTGTGACGTATTCGCCGGGATCACTGCATTCCTGGTCTCTACAGGCGCGCCGTTCTGGTCATAGAACGATAATGCAACATTCGCGTTCACAGTTCCGGTATTCTGGACATATACCGGAGTATTCCAGCCTGAATTGCCGTATGCTATCCAGGGGATGGATACCTTGACAGAGCCGGCCGCGAAACCGTCATAGCTCATAGCCCAATTATTGTTGTTTATCATCGCGTTGACGATGGCTATAATATCTTGGGTGGACTCGATAACCGCAGACCCTGAAGTAGTCGATGCTGCGGGAGGCCAGAACACAGATGCAGTGTTCGGAGGTATTACCCCATTCTGAGTCTGGACAAGTGCGCCATTCGAATCGTAAATTTTCACGTTCACGCTGGCACTCGCAGTACCGATATTCTGTACCTGGATCGGCGTATAGGTATTCGTCTGGGAGAAATTTATAGCCGGAATATACGCTTTCCTTGACCCGGTATTAAATCCTTCATAGCTCATGGCCTGGGATGTGACTTTACTCATTTCATTGACTATGGCGATCACATTCCTTGTTGAGGTTATCACGGCCGAACCACCTGTGGTCGGACCTGCTGGAGGCCAGAACACAGAAGCAGTATTGGGTTGGATGGCAGCCGTCTGGATTGCTAAAGGATTGCCGTTCTGGTCAAACATCGAAACTGATACGTTTGCTGACGTGCTATCAATATTCTGAACCTGGATGGGTGTATACCAGTCTGATTGGGAATACGCTATCCAGGGAATATATACTTTCGTAGAGCCCTGCGTAAAACCATTGTAGCTCATGCCGTCCAAGCCGTTCTTGGGCATTTCGTTAACTATGGCGACAACTTTCTGGGTGGAGGTTATAATTGCAGTGCCACCTGTTGTCTGGCCAATAGGAGGCCAGAACACAGAAGCAGTATTGGGCTGGATCGTTGCAATCTGGGTCGTTACTAAATTGCCAGTCTGGTCATACATCGAAACTGATACGGTAGATGTAGATGAACCAATATTTTGCACCTGGATCGGTGTGTACCAGTCTGATTGGGAATACGCTATCCACGGGATGAATATACCTGAACTTACGTTAAGGATGAAGTCCTGTCTCATATTCTTATTCACTAATAATGTCGTTACGTTTGTTGAATAGCCTGAAGCTGTTGCACTTACCTGATACCTATCACCTGGAACGTTCATTGAATAATCTCCTGTGATGTTAGAAGTTACATTATACTGGGGATAGGCATCAAGTTTTACAAGTGCACCATTTATCCCAAGGCCTGAAGAGGCATTTGTAAGTCTTCCGTTCAATTGATAAACAGGTTTCCTTGTCAATAAAATATCCTGGGTTACGGTCGTAAATGGCGCAACTATCACGGGGGGGATTGTATTGTTGGAATTATATTCCGGCAATTTTGAAGCATTTAGTACATAAGTACCATTTGGAATATGCAATGAATAGAAACCTGAGTTATCAGTTACCGTGGAAATCCCAGTGCTCGCAGCTACCATGACCCCGGAGATTCCAGTGAGACCCTCTCTCACAGTACCATTGATGAAACCTTTCGATTCAGTTATGGTTATGATCGCAGTAACCGGAGTACTCCACTGTTTCCCTATATCCATCCCACGGACATAAACATAATGAGTCCCTAAAGAAAGGCCCGAAGTATTTATACTCCCTGTGATGTCTTCCCATCCTCCATTGACCGCATCAAACCGCCCATCAACCGCCCCCATTGGTTTTCCTTTCCCCGGTCCAGGAATCGGGCTAATATGATCCGATCTAATATAATATTCCGCTCCCCTGACTCTGCTTGCAAGGTAATTATAGTCTTTAATTCTCGAAGTAATTGTCACGGTTTCACCTCTCATTACGGTCAATTCCATAGTACCGTTCAAATAAACTGTATCTGTTGTGGGTGGATTCCCCGGTGAAAAGGTCCAATCTGTATTGTGGTCAACTGGATCGAATTGCCCCAGGGTTCCATTATCTGTCGGAATGTGACAGGAATAACTACAGTCGTAATCTTTATGATTTGTGCCTGTTAGATTAGGTGCACTATATTGATCTGCATATAGTGAATGGCATCCTATGCAGCTCCTCGTCAGAGGCATGCTTAACGAACCATTGTGTAAATTATCGGCATTTCCGGAAACATGGCACTGGTTGCATGTTGCAAGAGAGGTATGAGCTGACTTTATTTGTGCACTGGTACCGTAATTCGGATTTGGCGGATTATGGCATGAATTGCATTCCTTATTGTAATTTGAAGCTTCTCCCTGTGACATAAATCCATAAGCAGGCGCAAGTGTGTTGTTGACCGTGGGTTTTAGCAAGGATACATTTGTTCCGTAGTGACCAACACTTGCATTGGGATTGTAAGCAAACGCGGTAATGCTGTTGTTATGACAGGTAGAGCAATCGGAAGACGTTTTTATGCTGGCGCCGGAGGGTATATGGTTCTTTACTATAGGAGCTGAAAAATTAGCCGCCGCGTGACAATCAATGCACGTAAATGTTGCTGTAGTTATTCCAGGCAGCGTCATGTTTGAAATATTATAGTGACATGAAACACAGTCATTATTATCCAGAACATCCGATCCACCTGTTACATTTACATTATTGTGCCTGCCAAATGACGCTTGAACAATGGCAGGATAAATTCCTTTTTGTAAATTATGACAGCCGAGGCAGTTACTCGATGTCCCGATTTTTACGGTTATAGTGATTGTTTCATTCGCTTTCCCACCGTAGTTATCTGTGGAATTGAAGTACCATGTATAATTTCCTGAATCGCCATTGCCAGGTGTCCATGAGAATTGCCCTGTTGTGATGTTAAATGTTCCTTTGCTGGCATTCGTACCGTATGATATCGCGTCATAATCAAGATCCGTAGATATTACTGTGAACTGGAGGAGAGTGTTCTCATCTATTACTTTGTTCCCGATTGGCTGCTGGACTGGCGGGTTATTCGGGATCGTGGCATTGAACCATATCATGGTCTGGTTGGTATTCCCGGAGGTATCGACTGTCTGGGAACTGATATTCTGGGTATAGTGTGGTGACAAGGTAAGATTAAGATAGTTCGTAGGTTTGCTGACGTTTTGGAGTGTGGTACCATTGCTGTACCTG
>CABMIH010000034.1 GCA_902386205.1 uncultured archaeon
ACATTGGGCAGACGTAGATTTCAAAGTACAGAAGAAAAATCCATCGCAGAAATTTTTAAAGGACTTTTTCTATGGCTAACCGAGACAACCATAAACGCTCAGGGCTTCCAGCCCTGAGTAGTTTACGAGAGTGAAAATCCTGAAAGAACTGCGACCCGGAATTTTTCGCAAGATTTATTTGATTACTATACCCCGCAGCTCTGCTGCGACTGGGACAAAACACGACGTGAGCCTTTTTTAACGTGTGTACACATATAAACATAAATGGTTGAGTTAGAGCATGCAAGCCATTGTGTTTATAAAATTCGATACCATATGGTGTTCTGCATTAAATATAGAAAAAAATTATTATTAGACAATGATCGAATTGAATTTTTCAAAGATGTTTGCTCAGAGATTGGGAAAAGATATTGGTTTAAGTTTGATGCAATAGGTACAGATGGGGACCATGTGCATGTTTTTGTTGGTGCAGCACCAAGATATGCACCTTCAAATGTTATGCAAATAGTTAAAAGTATAACAGCCAAAAATATTTTTCAAAAATACCCTGATATTAAGAAACAATTATGGGGCGGACATTTTTGGAGTGAGGGGGGATATATAGGGACTATTGGTGATGGAGTTACAGCAGACATGATAAAGGGGTATGTTGAGAAGCAGGGTACAAAAGAAGAAAAAGAAGGTTTAGCCAAATGAAACTATTGGATTTTGAATGAAAACGAAACTACAAAGCGACGGCGCAATCATGCCCCGGCAGCTCTGCTGCGGTTGGGTGCGCCGTCGCAACGTTTGACAAACCCCGGACTTAAGGTCACTTCCGAGTAAGAAATTAAGTTTATTAACCTTCAGATGTGAAGGAGATATATCCTTCAAGTAAGAAACGCTATATTCAGGCCTCGTGACCTTAAGTCCGGGGTTTAAAGATCTCTTTGCTCGATACATGGTATGATGTAGATACCTTTGAGGAACTCTTGCGTTTGAAAAGAGAACTGGATTCATTACCAGAAATTCAAAAAAATCTCTTTTTCTGTAAGAATACCTGCTGCGCCATATCCCGGATGAATATTGAGCGATATGCCTGAAATCATTTGAGGTACGAATGGTTAGTTTTTCTTTAGTTTTACTTTATCTTCAAGACAACCTTACTTTCCCCGGATTCCGTTACAACACCTGAAAAATCTCCTCCCAGGTTGCCGGGAACTTCAACTGCCCCATTTGCTGAAGATACCCTTCGCGGAGATGGATTAATTAGAATAGCAGGTGCCTGTGGGATGAAAATGTATATTAAGTATGCAAATACCTACTGAAGATATTGAATAGCCTGATTCAGTTTAATATCAAAATTTTTAAGCTAGGGTCAGATATTTATTTAGTACCCCCCCAGGTGACATGTCAAATTAAAAACGCGATTTTTTAATTTGATTGGATTTCCTCATCAATATATTTTAAATCAAACAAAAAATATTTAAAGATAAACGACAATATAATATTTTAAAACTGGTATTAAAGGTGATTCATTGATTCCCATAGAGGCGTACTCCCTTACGAAACGGTTTAGCGAATTAACCGCTGTAGACACTCTGAACTTGAATATCAAAGCTGGGGAACTTTTTGGCTTTATCGGACCCAATGGTGCCGGTAAGACAACGACCTTACAGATGCTTTGCGGACAAATACCCCCAACTTCGGGTACATCCACAGTGATGGGAATAAATACGGCATCTGATCCAATTTCAGTAAAAGCTGTTATCGGCATAGTACCCGAACTGGAATACCCGCCCAGCTTTTTGAGCGTTGAAGAGTACCTGTATTTTGCGGCATCTGTCCGACGATTGCCTCAAAACGGGAATGTAGACAAATGGATTGAATTCTTTGGCCTGGAAGATAAACGCACTACACTGTGCATGAGCCTCTCCAAAGGACAGAAGAAAAAGGTCACTCTGTCCGCAGCCCTGCTCCACGAACCCAGGGTGCTTTTCATGGATGAGCCATTCCTTGATCTTGATCCTCTCATCCAGAGAAAACTGAAAAGTTGGCTTCTTGATTTCGCTAAAGGGGGCGGGACTGTATTCTTGAGCACTCACATCCTGGAACTGGCTGAAAAACTCTGCACCAGGGTGGGCATAATTGATAAAGGTAAATTGGTGGCTGCAGGCAGTATTGAAGAACTAAGGAACAGTGCTGGCGAGAACCTTGAAGAGATATTTGTCCGTCTGGTTTCCAGTTAGGAGGATTTCATGCTCGATGTGAAGATCCTAAAATTAATGTTCAAAGAAGAGTTCAGGCTTAATGCATCGTTTTTCAGTCGCTCCTCTTTTTTTACCTCGTCTCTGGCAATTATTCTTTTCACGTTTATTATAGGATTGAGCCTTCCAATGCTTAGACGTGTTGTTGAAGTAAATGATATGCTGCTTGTGACCCACTGGGTATTGCTGTTCTACGGTCTCGGTGTGGGGGGTTTTGCACTGCTGGGGAAGCGGATCATAGAGCGGCGATTTGGAAGCATCAGTCTGCTTTTGGGGAGCGGTTATACATTGCCTGTCAGCTTTAAACGGCTATTCTTCATTTTCTACATCAAAGATACACTCTACTACGTGATTTTCACTATATTGCCAATGATACTGGGGCTAGCACTGGCATCCTTATTCGTATCGATCTCCAACTCATCCCTGTTATTTCTATTTGTATCTCTTAGCCTGTCCTTTCTGCTCGGGATAAGTTCCAGTGTTCTTTTGTTCACAGTAATGATACGCCGGGCCGGTGCAATATTGAGTATTCTGGCAGTGGGCGGGATATATCTGGGATTAAATGGGATTGATATCAAAAGGATGGCAGCTGAACTTCCGGCACTTCTATTCTACTATTCCCATTCTTTTTCAATTTTGCTTGAAATAATGATATCGGCAGTATTGTTTGGTTTAATCTCGTCCTTTTTCATAATAGAGGTACCCGCACCTCATGAACGCAAAGCAAAAGAAGCATATAGGAAGACTGTGCGTTTAGCATCGTTGTTTGTGAAAAGATATGGACCCGGGCTGTCTAAGGATATAATAGACTTAACCCGTAGTGGTCTGATATTTTCCATCGTACTGACCTTCCTCATGCCGTTGTTATTCCTCTACTCAGTCACATGGTTCATCGAATCTGTCATGCTTCTGGATATGAATTTTTCCCTGCTTTTCTATGCTGCCATGGTAGGGTTCCTTTGTACCCTGATCTATAGCTGGCTATCCAACATGGACATATCTGAATGCTATAATTCCCTTCCCCTATCCATGCCGCATGTGATCCGAACCAAGTTGATACTTTTTGTAAGCCTTACCATTAGCGTGGCTGTACCGTATCTTGTGGCTGTGGGTTATATGAAGGGCGAGCTAGATCTTTTAGGGGTATGCCTGATCATCCTGTTTACAGTGTCCACATACGTTGGTTCAGTACTAGCATATCTTACCGGATTGTTCACTAACAGTTATCTTCTTGATGCAAAAATCCTGATGCAATTCTCCCTGGCTGTCGTTCCTGTATTGATAGCAGAAACACTTTTATCATTTTATTACACAACCAATAATTACGCTATATTTTATATTGCTGGTCTGGGAGTTTTGCTTGTTGCTGCCTCGATGATTATCTTGACTGGACTGAATAGCCGCTGGAAAGGTATGATGTTCAGGATAGCATAAGATAACTAATTGGTTTGATCTTGTCCATTGATTCTAAAACCCACTTAATTGTTTTGATACTTGAATCCTTTACTCCGTTTGCCCTCTTCTCTGCGAGATACTCCTTAATTGATTTTGACTTCATAACTTCTTATATAATTGTGGATAGGTATATATGTAACTGTAAGATACTATAATCCGGGGTTTGTGACTTAAGGTCACTGCGTGCCTTGAAGCACAGGAAAGAAAGAATAACAGAAAGGATATCAAAAATGAATGTAACGGTACCATATCCACCGGGGTTTAAATCCCACCGTACAGGTCTGCTCCTGTACGAAGAGAACGGGAAGTGCGATGCTGCGAAGCATTGTACGGAGTTCCCAAGTATCGGAAACCACAGCCCTGAACAGCAAGTAAGCCAGAAGTGGCCTTATCGTGATGTGACGCTCCCGTCACAAGCGGAAACTTGAGCAGAATAGTGAGCGATGGGGTGGTCATGGCAGGGATGATTTCGAAAGCTCTCCTGTGCGACCGAGGGAGACCTCTTAACGTCCTCCCTGCAGTTGAGTTAACACCCAACTCGTTTCTGGGTCAATGAACTCAACTGAAGGGGTAAAGGTAGACGAGGTATAACCTGTATGGGAAAGCCAGACCAATGCGTTAAGAGGGGTCGGATGAACCCATAGTAGCGAGGAAGAACAGGCTGATGATATACAGAACCAGTGCCGCAGGGTGCAGGAGGCGACTGTATGGAAGGATAAACCTGTTCCAGCAAAGGGGTTCTGGTCTGGATAGAGATGTGGTTGAAAGCACGATAACAACAATCGGATAGCAACATACCAGAAAGGCAGCCGCCGAAAAGAGTAAGCGAAAACGCCATCTGGCAAAGATCGTGAAGATTGTCGAACAACTGCTGGAAGCCAAATCCGGCGGATAAATCGCTTTGATATATCCACTTCCTGATATGGGATATGCCAGATGAAAGCCGAATACCGGAAATCGGTCTGTTCGGTTTGATGAGAAGGTGGAGGTTGAAAGACCTCTGCTTTACTCTACGCAACGATAGGCGTTCTCGTGCATCCAGAGGATATATTAAATCAGAATAACAAAGTGGCCTAAAAGCATGGGCACGGATAGAACTGCGTGTACTCACGAAAATTGAGGCACTGAAAAATTATTGAATTGGAAAAAAAATTCAGTGTTTTGGATCAAACTAGAAAAGAATTTATAGACTAACAACAATTTGACTTTTTGGTGATTATATGAGTCTTGCATGTAAATTAGGAATACATGATTGGGGGGAGAAAGATCGCTATATTCCAATGAGGTCTTATTTACCTGGTACCTTCGATTTGGATCGACATCTAAATCCACCTTACATTAATTACAGACAAAGATGTAAAAACTGTGGAAAAGTAAAAGAAGGACTTGAACGAAGGTATTAGGAATCGTACCCCAGTACCCCAGGAAATTGGAAGCATGGTATAGATTAACTTTTGGAGAACAATCCAAGAATGCTTGAAAATGGGAATATTTGATACATTATTGGGAAGAAAGAAAAGTGAACTGGAAACAGTTCAGTTTGCACAAAGAGGGAAAATAGTTCGTTTTGTTGATAATAAAGATGATACAATTACTGATAATAAGACTGGCCTCATGTGGCAGAAAAAAGATGATGAAAAGAAGAGATCATACAATGAAGCGTTACATTATTGTAGGGAATTAAGGCTAGCAGGTTATTCGGATTGGAGGCTTCCAACACTGGAAGAATTGCTAACCATAGTGGTGCAAGGTAGACCTGAAAACGTCGATGAGATTTTCGCTAATTCTAAAGCTGAAAGATATTGGACAATTACGGAATTTGAACATTATGTGGATGGAAAATATTTGGGAGATGAAATCGCTTATACTGTTGATTTCATAGATGGTTTTGAGACAACCTATGATAAAATTTATGAATATTATGTTCGGGCTGTGAGATAAAGTTAACAAAAATAAATATAAAAAAAATAAAAGATGAAAGTCTCAAAAAGGAGGGTTTGAAAATGGGAATATTTGATAAATATTTGGGATGAGTGACCAAATAGTTTACCCCACAAAGGGAGTGTAACCGTTTTTGCTGAAACTTCAAATACAAGAGACACTATAGGAGTTTCGCAAAAATGGCACAACTATTAACAAAACAGCAAATAAGGACATGGCTTAGGGAGAATAATCTGAAAACTG
>CABMIH010000035.1 GCA_902386205.1 uncultured archaeon
ATTATATTGAACTAATTTGTTTGATTTAAAAAGTTAGGCCATACATATTAAAATTTGCAAGAGGTTCTTTGCATTAAGGTTTGTCAGAAAAAATTAGGTTGATTTTACGTTTCTTTGAAAGTCAAGTCAGAAGAAGGGTTATGCCAGCTTTTCTTCCTTATTCTGCTGCAGGAGGTGCCAATTTTGGATACACCGATCGCGGAATGGAGTGTATGACCGTAAGTCCGCTGACATAGAAGTAACCAACGACATAGAGAACAAGAAAGGGAGCCAAGAAATAACTTCCATTTTTTAAAGAAAAGAAAAGCGCAATTAGTGCATAGATACCAAGTCCTGCTTCTATTACCGTGATCATCGGAAAATTCAGCCTGTATTTCTTCCCTTCCCATTCATCCGTATTCTTCTCGATCCCGAACTTTGGCGTGCGCTGGAATGTACTTTTACGATTCAGCAGCGCTTCAACAACTGCCTTTGTATTATTGGCTGAGATCCCTGTTCCGAGGAACATAAGTACGGGAAGATATTTCAAACGGCTCTTCCATCCTTTATATAATTCGTGCTGGGAGAGCACATACATGGTTATCGGGCCAAAGGTGCCGATGGATAAAAAATTCAGATAGAAAAATGTCGTGAAGGTTGAACTTGCAAGAAAATTAAGGGGCAGGATAAGGAGTAATAGTATCACCATCAGTGGATGGACTGTATAGTAGGTGAGGTGGACCAGAGCCTGGAATTTCTTAAAAACAGGGATATCTGCGGACAACAATTCAGGCAATAATTTTTTCGTACACTGCATAGAACCCTTGGCCCACCTGAACTGCTGGCGCTTGAATGCATTTATCTGCACCGGTATTTCTGCAGGGCAGACCACATCATCCAGAAAGACAAGCTTCCATCCCCGGAGCTGTGCCCTGTAACTGAGATCAAGGTCTTCAGTGAGGGTATCGTCCTGCCATCCGCCCGCATCATCGATTGTGGTGCGACGCCAGACCCCGGCCGTGCCATTAAAGTTCAAGAAAAGCCCTGAGCTGTACCTTGAATTCTGCTCTATCTGGAAATGTCCGTCAATTCCGATAGCAATCGCTTTCGTGAGAAATGAATAATCCTCATTGATATGTCCCCAGCGGGTCTGCACCATCCCGACTTTTGGATCTGAAAAATAAGGGATGGATTTCTTGAGAAAATCACTATCAGGCTGGAAATCGGCATCGAAAACAGCAATGAACTCACCAGATGCGTATCTCAGGCCATTTCTGAGCGCCCCGGACTTATACCCTTCTCTCTGCGTTCGATGGATATGATTGATATTATATCCTTCATTACGAAGTTCGCTAATGCAACGCTGTATGACGCCTGTAGTATCATCTGTGGAGTCATCCAGTACCTGTATCTCAAGATTCTCCACCGGGTAGTCCATTTGTGCAACTTTCCTTATGAGGCGCTCGACAACATAAAGTTCATTATAAACAGGAAGCTGGACAGTAACCTTGGGGTAAAAAGACATGTTGGCTGGTTTTTCCTTCTTTTTTTTCCTGTTAAGGTAGGTCAGGACAAAACAATTGCTCCCATATATGAAAAGAGTGACTAGGACGAGAATATAAACAGCAAGCATTATATCGAGCAATCTCATATCCTGTCACCAAAAAAGGGGATAAGGCTTCTGCATTTTTGTGACACACCTGACGCGAGAGAGTGCTTCGAAGAGAAAGCTCTCACTTCCTTTCAGGCAATAGATATCGTTCTGGTGCGACACCAGAGGCATGGAAGAGAATATTATCCTGACCTGTTCTTCTTTTGCTTCCCCATATATTAGCATCTTTGAGATGTGAGAGAGACACATGCCATACCCCCTCCTGCCGGCAAGATGTAGTGTAAGAAGAATTCTATCTGCAAGATTGCATTCTTCAATACTTTCAGCAGTTGTTTCCCCAGTCATAAAACCACATTATATTGAATAACACAGATATCACTCTTATCTTTGTTATTACAATTATCCTTTAAATCTTTCTTCTAATCCCATTTAAACCTAATCCTTCGCCTCCTTCATCCATGTTACCCACTTAAATCTTATTTGCTCTTGCCAATCAACAATAATTCAATACTCTTAATTTCCAACGTTGCATCTGCAGGTATAATACTTTCAAAATTGATGTCAAATCGCAGCATCTCACCGGGTTTGGCAACACGTTCATCATCCCAATTCAGAATTAATTGAGTTCCAGTATTATCGTTCGGAATTGCTAACATCTGAGTTCTATCAAATTCTCCCTGCAAATATATATTTAGCTTCCACACTCCACCAAATTGTGATGCATTTGGCGACCATATATTGAAAAACCATAACTGTACATTCTTAATCTCAGAAATATTGAACTCTGTCTTGTTATAATGATATGTATGTATCCATAATGTTAGATTGTCACCTGATCTTACGACTGTTGGTTCTGACAAATTATCAAATGCGTACCACCTCAAACGGAAATTCTCGGGATTGAACCAATCTATTTCAGCACTTTTCTGCAAATTGGGTTTCAAATAAGTGGTGACCTTTTGATCAGAATGAAATATAAACCACATGTAAGGCAGTTGAACTGCTATAAGCAATCCTATAACTATAACAATTTTTTTCCATGTATTCATAGTCTGCTTCTATTCTACCTGTTCCTCTCACAATTCTTTATACTTCAACTTGATTTTTTTGTATTAATAATTAATTCTTCTTAGAAATTGACATTAAAGAGGTCATACATGCCTATTTTCTGTTCGTCTTAAAGATGTATTTTTGGGTCTTTTCATATTCAAAACAGGATATTTCTCCTGTTTCTTTATAGAGTTATATTAATTGCTGTATCCGCCGCTTAGAGACCTTAAAATCGCTACGTTAGCGGTAGTTTCCCCTTTTTCCCAGTTTATTGCCAAGCGTATTCTTTTGTTCGTCATCTTCACTATGAACCCGGTGGAATGGTCACCTGGCGAAAAATTCCGGGAAAATAATTTCGGGATACTACACACAACCTTATTGACCATTAAATTTATTTACTAATAACGCCAGAGTGATTAATGGAGTTATGGGAATTAATTGATGGCACAAATGATAATGGGGAAAAATAAATCAGATAATAAAAAAAGTATAGGAAAGAAAGGGCTGCTATTATTAGCTATCGTGGCCATAATTATTTTGATGCCCACAGTATATGCATCATCCGCAAATGCGAGTTCCCAGGCAACAGCATCAAATGGAGGAAGCGCTACAGCAAACTCCCAGGCAACAGCATCAAATGGAGGAAGTGCTAATGCGAACTCCCAGGCAACAGCATCAAATGGAGGAAGTGCTAATGCGAACTCCCA
>CABMIH010000036.1 GCA_902386205.1 uncultured archaeon
CCTCTTCAGAATTGGGGTACAATCCTTAACCAGCTTAGAGTGTACTTCGATGAACGAGTGGATGGATATTTATAGGGATGGTGAGAAATGAAGATTCAAAGTTTCAGCAAAAACGGTTACACTCCCTATTAAATGGTCTATATATTCCCTAACATTATTCCAAATATTTTCAATTCCCATTTATATCATCATTGTCTTTTTCGATCGTTGAATCTTCTTCCTAGTTTATAGTAGAAATTATCCGCAAAGAATCTTAAAAACTTTCTAGTTTTAGTAATATTTTCTTTAATCAACTTTGGTGCTCTTTCTTTTTCCATTTCTTCTATCTTTTTTTCAGTTTTTCGAGTAGGTATTATATCATTTACCCTACCATAATAATACAAAATATCTAGATTAACATCTTTTATTTCTCTATCAGAGAAACTAAAACCCACAGATTTAAAAATCTCTAATTTGATTGTCTTTTCAATTATATCTATTGCGCTTTCTCTTGGGATATAAAAAGAAGGTATAGTTTTTATTAAATTTTCTTTTATATAAATAATTTTTGCTTTTATTTCTGATTCGTCATATTTTTTGTCATTTTCCGATTTGAAAAAACCCAAAAAATTATTATCATCAATTGATAAACCTAAGCGTGAGCATTTATTTTCTATTGATGTTGAAAAATCTAATAAGAACTTATCTTTTAGAAATGATCCGCAAAAGAAGAGGCAATTCAAATCAATGAGACCTTTTCGACAAATAATCCCTGAAATACTTATTAAAATTTTACCATTCTCTTTCCGTAGATAAATTATATTTGTTCCTTTTAAAAATTTCCAATAGTAATCATAATCTTTACTATTTTTTTCATATTTACCACTTTCTGTATATATCGTTACATCACAATCTTTTGAGAAATTCATCATATCCTATCATTACAAATTCACCTTTTTCATTAAGTTTTGGTTTAATTTCATCCCCTTCTACCCAGCAAGGGAAAATGAGGGAAGATTCATCTTTAGTAAACGACTTATCTCTTCTTACTAATCTTGTATTTTTCAAAAAAAATATATTTTCACTTTCTTTTATGTCAGCAAGTATCCATTTTGCAACATCATCTATATAGGAGAGAGAATTCAATTCATAAGCATATTCTCTATCCACTTTAGTTACCACTATCATAACTGGTTTATCAGTTACTGAAGCAATGATTTCATAAATGTTAATATAATTTTTAAATTCCCCACTAGGATAACCACCTTCAACCATCTGCATGTCTTGCCTAAGTATGCTAGTGGCACTAATTAAGAATATAAGCTTTTTTGATTCGGCAATAGTTCTTATAATTTTAATTGTATCATCTATTCGAGAAATTTTTGTAGGAAGTTCCTTCGAAAGATTTATTTTAGAAATCAAATCATGAAAGTCATAAGGGTTTAATTCCTTTTTCTTTTCATCCAGCCATTTAAAAGAATCTTTTATGTCTTCAAAAAGGTAAGCTCCTGGATAATCATATGTACTAATTTTGATGCACTTGGTAAATAAACGACCTCTTCGGAAATTAAATTCAAGATCATAAGCTTCTCTAGTTCTTTCAGGCCATTCCTTGGTCATCGAGTTGCGAACATTTCTTAATGCTATATTAGGATCTCCATTTGCAGTATTGCATAATGCCACCATAAATACGGTTTTTCCAATGTGAGGTGGACCCACGATAAATATCTGAATTTGATTGAATTCATAATTCATAAATTTAAGAAAAATAGCGATGAAAACTCCTGCAAATAATACATAATTCATTGTTGAGTTAGGAAATGTATGGAAGTTATAATAATAGCCAATTAAATAATTGAGTAATGATATTAAAAGAAAGAAGCTTGCAAGGAATGTTACTATGGCGAGCGGCCTATCTTTTATTGATTTTCTTCTTATATTATATCTACAACTCGGTACTTCTTGTTTATCAGCATAATATAAAGCTCCTCCAAAAAAAACTATGAACAAGAGAATATTATTGTAAATATGATGGATGTAATAAGTGGCTACATATATCGAAACCATACATAATAATACTGCCTGAATTCTTTTGAATGCATCCTTTAGTATAGTAGCTACTAGGATACCAAAATAGATTCCAGCACCCATAGCTATAATATCCGAAATAACATTGAATGGAAGGTAAAATAATCTAAATTGCCATGATACTGCAAATAAATCCTTTAGCCAAATTCCTAATATTATTAATGCTAAAATATATATGATTATTTCTACAGTTTCATGCTTTAAATCCGACATGATTTCAATATTAATAATTAAGCTTAAAAACTTACCGTAAAGTCAGCTATGAACTGTGGTTCAGATAACCGATAAAAAGTCTTTCATACCAGAGCACTTAAACTGATGCCGATTGTCAATTCTCCGCTGTTGTAACGTATATATGCATATGAAAGTATTGAGATAAAAAGTCGCAGGCATCGATTTCTGACTTGGGATCGTCTTCCTCTTCGGCATTCACATTCGTAGCGATAATTAAGTAACACAGAATGGTTCGATTGCTTGTCATCAAATATTGAACCTGTAATAAATATCTTCAAATCCATCACTCCAATGGCCGGCAGCAAATTTCTGAAATTCCTCCTAATTAGCATATAGCTGAGCCTTCCAATCAAAAAGCTATATAAACTTTATTAACTAGTAATTTTAATCTACTTTTGTATTTTCTTTGGCGTTCTCTTCTTTTAGTTTAATTAATACGTGCCCATTCTTAGCTGCTCAATTGTCATTATGGCTGAAAATAGTTGCATGGATGCACATAATACTTATCGCGGACAGTCACTCCGGTATACCCCGGACAAATGTTCCGAGGCCTGTAGCTATCGTTTTTGTTATTGTTCTCTATTGTGATCATATGTACTTTACTCAGAAATATATTTTTCGACAATGTTCATGTAACTCAGAGATCCACGCCTGACCAATTTCCTGACGTACCTGCAATCCTGGTAAAACCTACTCCACCCCTTTCTCGGTCAGCATGAAATCGCAATAAGCGCCCTCGCTCTTTGACCTGTGCTTTCGAAGTGTCGCCCTCCGCTTAGACACCCCTGTCTTTTCAAGCAATATTATGGTCTTTGAGAGGTGTTCAAGCGCATTCCCGCCTATGGGGAGCAGTTCGCCGGATGAAACGTCCTTAAAGACCTGGTTCGTTATCACCACTGCGACGCCATGCTTCCTTGCCATCCCGTGGAGTATCCCTATCTGGTTCACAAGCTCACGCCGGAGTGCAATGTTCTCTTCACTGGAATCATCGTGGATAAGCCCGAGCCTGTAGAAAAGCGCTGCTGAATCAAGGATTATCAACCCGATCTTTTCATTGATGATTTTTTCAAGGTCCAAAATGGCGGAATATTGCTGCTCAAGGCTTGCGGGTTCATAAATGATTATGTTTCCCGCTATTTTTTTTGCCTCCCCGCCCGCTATCTGCGAAAAGCGCTCGGATGAGAAACCTTCGGTATCCATGAAAATAACCTTTTTCCCGCTCCTTACGCATTCAACTGCAAGCTGGATACAGATATTTGTCTTTCCGGTGCCCGATGCGCCGTATAACTGTGTGATTATGCCGCCCTCGAACCCGCCGCCAAGAAGACCGTCAAGGCCCGCGCATCCGCTCGGGATTCTGGTGTTTTTCATAACTTCCCCTCCTGTTTTATCAGCCTTTCGCATATCTCTTTTATCGCTTCAAGCGCTGCGCCGCCTTTATCAATAGGGGCGATATTTTCCATGTCAGCCTGTACAAGGGCGGTGTCGTAGGGTATCGTGCCTATCACGGGAATACCGTATCCATCAAGCCTGATTTTGATCTCTTTTACTTCCCCGCCCGCCTTATTGATCACGGCCCCGAACTTCCTGATATCTATCTGCCGGGCAAGTTCCACAATCCTTCCTGCCGTTTCTACAGACCTTGCCCCCGGTTCTACAACGATGAGCATAATATCTATTCCCCTTGTGGTGCCGCGCCCGAGATGTTCGACCCCGGCCTCCATATCCAGTACGACCACGCTGTTGAGATTAAGTATCACATGCCGAAGGAGCGCTTTTAAAAAAGAGCTTGCAGGGCACATACAGCCGCTTCCCCCCCTTTCCACTGTGCCCATCACGAGCAATTTCACATTATCAGGCCCGGTTACCCCGAATTTCTCGACGATATCATCCACCTTCGGGTTCAGCTTGAAAAATCCCGCAGGCCCGCCAGCCCTTTCATCGATAAGTTCCTTGAAATCAGTAAGAGGTTTTGGCGGATTCTTTATGCCAAGCGCCGAGGCAAGGTTCATGCTCGGGTCTGCATCTATGGCAAGCACATCGTACCCTTTTCTTGAAAGAAGCCGCGCCAGCGTCCCAGAAATCGTGGTCTTTCCGACGCCGCCTTTACCAGAGATAGCGATTTTCATAATGCATCAATAAATTCGACCGATATTTTATCGCCTATAGTTATCAGGGCGCCCTGTCCCCTGGCAGCCACGCCGGGATTCACCACGAGCGTGTTGTTCGAATGCACCGAACCCCTGGCTTCGTGGATGTGACCGCAGACTATGAGGTCGAATCTCCCCAGGAACCGGGCCAATGCTTCGCTGCCCACGTTTCCCCGCGGCAGTTTATCTGTTGTATTCCGCGGGGGGGCATGTGATAATAGAATGAACTTTTTCCTGTCATTTAATTTGCTTAACAGAGTGCCGATATATTCGCCGATTTTCTTTTCCGACAATTCAAACGGCGTATTAAAAGGCGTGGGATTTGACCCTCCTACGCCGATAAAAACCATGTCCCCGATAATCCGGAATGAATTATGCAAATTAACGCCTTTTTCATCCAGCAATTTCAGGATAGAGGGGTTGTCGCAATTCCCAGGTATCGCAAGAACAGGTTCTTTGAACATCTTAAGCAATTCAAGTGCCTGCTCATCAGGTCCGAAATTCGTCAGGTCCCCGGCGATCAAAACTGCATCAAAACTTCCTGCTTTTTCAAGGATCGCTTCAATATGGGAATAATCTCCGTGCGGGTCTGATAACGCAAGTAACTTCATGAACCTAATACTCATCTTTTGATGGTTTTAACCTTTTGGTGTTTATCGGAATGTTTGCCCGGAGTATTATGTCAGCGGCACAAGATATGGTTTGGGTTCGATCGGCTTATGTGCTTGTGTTATAATTCGGCCCAGAAGTTCCACCAACAACTGGCTGAACAGCGCCGTATTGCTGAGATCCTGAGCGTCGTTGGCAGGAAGCTGGAGCTTGAGCTCAGGAGGAAGGAGAAGCTGGAGAGGGTGAAGGTAGAAATATAAATATCATGCAAAAACTTAAGTCTTACAAACAAGATATACCTTACTATGAATGAAACAATCGATATGGTCACCATCTCGTCTAAAGGACAGATAGTGATACCCAAGAAAATAATGCAGATGCTTAGGCTGAGAGAACAGGACAAACTTCTGGTTTTCAGTAAAGGTGAAAACATACTTTTGAAAAAGGTCAAACCCGAAATATTTGAGAAAAGTATAAGGGATATTTTAATGCCCCTGAGGGAAAAAGCTGAAGCCAGGGGTTTGACAGAAGAAGACGTAGAAACAGAAATTAAAGCGCACAGAGCACGAAAAGGTAAGAGATGCTGAAATTTGTTTTTGACACAAACGTCTTTATCTCTGCTTTGATGTCAAAAAAGGGCAATCCCGCCTTACTTTTGGACAGAGTGAAAAGAAGCTACATCTTGTTCATTTCAAAAGACATACTGAGCGAATTGAGAGATGTAATTTCAAGGGATAAATTTGGATACACAGACGAAGAAGTAAATACTTTCGTTGAAGCTATAATATCTTTCTCCGATGTCGTAAATCCTGGAATCGAAATAGATGCCATTAAAGCTGATCCGGATGATAACAAGATACTGGAATGCGCTGTGGCTTCCGGAGCTTCCTATATTGTCTCAGGAGATAAGCATCTTCTTGAGTTGAAAGAGTATGGAAAGATTAAGATTATAAAACCAAAAGCAGCCCTTGATCTATTGAAATGAGATATATCATGTCTTGTAGAAAAACTTGCAGCACCTAAACGCACTTGAACATGCACCTCATGATACACTAGCTTTTAGATCTTACCTGATAGAAAAATGTAGTGTCATATTTCATAATAGAGCTTTCAGCGGTCTTAAGCTTAATATCCCCTTCGTACCTGCTAACGAGTTTGAACGGGAAAGCTTCAGCGAACTATTGCTGCTCAATAATCCTGCCGGGGCATTCAGATGCTATCCCCACTAACCTTTTTCCCACCACCATTTCCGCTGCATACCTCCCGCTGTACATCGCCGTTCCCACCCCACCATAGAAAAGACGGGTGAACGCCTGCAATCCCACCATGAACAATCCCGGAACCGGAGTAACTGCGAGGCTCTGCGTCCAGGGTTCCGGGTGGTCGCCGAATCTCCACGACCAGCCGGCCACCGACCCTTCGCTCCTGTGCCCCCGGTCTTTATAGGTAATGGGTGTTGCAACCTCCCGGACAACCACGGCGCCGGGAAGTCCGGGCACAACTTTCGAAGCTGCCTCTACAAGGGCATCCGCCATCTCTTCCTTCATCGAGTAGTAAATTTCGTGATAGTGTCCGCCTCCATAGAAGGGGGCAAACGCCTCAAAAGGCGCCGTCACCTTGATCATAAGCGCTTCACATCCCGGCGGGGCAAGCGTCGGATCGTGTCTTGACCACCAGGAAAGCCATATCTCATCCTGCAGGAAATCATCAGGATGCGGCCTCTTTTGCTCCCAGGGCACAGGCTTCCCTTCCCTGAGTTTCACAAGCAGGTGGTCTGCGCGAAAAGCAGAGAGGTCCACCAGCTTTTTCTTCACGCCCAGAAAGACCGTAAAGGCTGAGGAAGTGAGCGGCATGCGCGATACCGCCTCTTTTTCAGGGTCAGGGATCGTGCCCGGCGTGAGGAGCTTAAGTATCGTTTCCTTATAATCCGCATCAGAAATGATAATGGGTGATCCAATCCTCTCGCCCCCGGCAAGTTCAACCCCTGCGGCTGCGCCATCCTGCACCAGGATGCGCTCAACACGTTCTCCCAGCCGGATCTCTCCGCTCAGGGCGCGCACCCGCGCTGCGAGAAGTTCCGGGACTTCACCTATGCCGCCCCCGGTGTACCATATCCCGACTTTTGACATGAAGCGCCACATCTGGGCCAGCAGGACAACCGACATTTCGGTTTCACTTGTTCCCTGGCTGCCCAGGAGGTCTTTCAGGCGCTGGTCGTGAAGGTGTAGGTCAACGTGTTCGCGGGCTGGGACATTGCCCCGGCGCTTGATAACTCCACGGACGTCAATACTGCGGATCATATCTTCAGGCTTAATCACATCCAGAGCAGCTATAACTTCCTCAAGAATATTGATGACCGCAAGTATTCCCTTTTCCTCCGCCGGGAAATATTCTATTAACTGCTCTGC
>CABMIH010000037.1 GCA_902386205.1 uncultured archaeon
GAACCCAGACCTTCACGGCAGCGACACTTGACCAGAACGGCAAACCGATCACTGCAACGGTGACATGGACAAGCAGCAACACAACCGTCGGTACGATCGATTCTACAGGCAAGTTCACCGCAAAAACAGTAGGAACTACCACCATAACAGCAGCAAGCGGGTCTGTCAAAGGGACAGCTACTGCAACAGTTACAACGTCAACCTCACCGCCACCCACGCCGGTATTAACCAAGATAACGGTCTCACCTGCAACAGCATCAGTGGTTGTAGGCGGAACCCAGACCTTCACGGCAGCGACACTTGACCAGAACGGCAAACCGATCACTGCAACGGTGACATGGACAAGCAGCAACACAACCGTCGGTACAATCGATTCCACAGGCAAGTTCACCGCAAAAGCGGCAGGGACTGCGACCGTTTCCGCAACAAGCGGATCCGTGAGCGGGAAAGCGACAGTAACCGTAACGGTGGCACCTCCGACAGGAACAAATCCACCGACTGATGATGACTCAAAAAGTGATGAGCACTCAGAACATGATGAGCACTCAAAACATAATGAACACTCAAAATATGATGAGCACTCAAAACATAATGAGCACTCAAAACATAATGAGCACTCAGAAGATGAGGATGACTCCCTGGAAGAGTTGGACGAAGATTAGATAAAAAGGACTTAAACCCATTGGATGAGATCAGGATTCCTGATCCTTCCTTCTTTTTTCCTAAAAATCTCAAAAATTGCAGATCTTAAAAGATAGGCAGATTATTAACAAAGAATAACATTTTATGCTGGAACATGAAATGCCAGCGATGCAGTAAAACAGCAGTAGTTTTCCAGAAATATTCAAATGCCCACTTCTGTAAACCGCATTTTATCGAGGACGTGGAGAGAAAGATAAAGCGTGATATCAGAAAATTCGGGATGATAAAAAAAGGGGAAAGGATTGCTATTGCCCTGAGCGGGGGAAAGGACAGCACGGCGCTTCTCTATGTCCTGCATAAGATATTTCAAAATAGGAGAGATCTTGAACTTCTGGCAGTTACCATAGATGAAGGTATCCACGGGTACAGGGAACATACGCTTGAACATGCAAAAAAGCTTACGCGTGAACTCGGGATAAGCCATACGATCGTGTCCTTTAAAGAAGGATTTGGCATCACGCTTGATGAACTTGCAGCGAAAAAAGAGCATGCCGCCTGCACTCTTTGCGGGGTGCTGCGGAAAAACCTGCTGAACAGAGTCGCGCGGGAACTCGGGGCCGACAAGCTTGCCACAGGCCATAATCTTGACGACGAGGCGCAGACCATTTTAATGAATTACCTGCGGGGAGACACCGACAGATTAAAACGAATGTCACCAGGCATTACCCAGCCCGGTCTGGTAATGAGGATAAAACCTCTTCGAAGCATTCCGGAAAAAGAGGTTGCACTCTACGGGTTCCTGAACAACTTGCCCGTGAGCACGGACGAATGCCCCTATGCCGGGGAGGCTCTGAGGAACGAAATAAGGGAAATTGTCAATAATTATGAGGTAAGGCACCCGGGGACAAAATACTCACTCCTTGGCGGGTTTGATGAGATCTCACCCATGATGCAGCCCCTGACAACACAGATCGTGCGATGTGAAATATGCGGTGAGCCAAGCAGTGTTGCGGTATGTAAGACATGCAGGCTGCTTGGGAGGATCTGACCTAAATCGATCTTGCAGCGATCCATTCCATTATCTCATCCATAAGATCAGGCTGGAAGCCGAACATATCTGTGCCGTGTGAGTTTCCTTTTATGATATTCAATTTCTTATCACCCGGAAACATCCCGAATAATATCCTGCTGCTCACTGCTGCATTCCTGGTATCGCCTTCACTTGCCACGATATATACGGCGCCGGAATACTTTCTTGCAATGTCGGGTGTTTTTATTCCCCTGTAATCAACACCGGCAGATAAAAGCACAAGAAGCCTGACATCAGCATCCATAGATGCTTTCCAGAGGGAGAGGTTTGCGCCTATACTTGCGCCTGCTATTGAAAGCCTTGATGTATCTGCGCCTCTGGATACCAGGAATTCCTTTGCAGAGTCAACATCGTAAATGGATTCCCTGTGTTCTTCATCACTGAACTTTTTGTAATCGATTCTTATGCCATTCTTATCTATGCTTTCGCCATGCCCGCGCAGGTCGATTGCAAGTACGGCAAAATCCATTTTTTGAAGAAAAGAGGCAAATAAGGTCCAGCTTTCTTTCGTGGAGGGCATCATGTGAAGTAATAGAAAAGCAGGCGCATGAACTTTTTGAGGTCTGAAATAATTTCCTGCTATCGTTACTCCATCTTTTGTCCTGAAAGTGACTTTTTCCATTGGCATTATATATGATTCTTGTTTTGATATATAATTAGCCTATATCCCTGGAATGAGCTTTACTATTTTGTCTGTTTGCCCATTTCATAGAATATCCTTTCTTTTTCCCTCTTAAGTTCCGCTTCCCGGCGGGCAAGGGCCTTCATAGCCTCTGTAGGCTTCATGGTCACTGTTATCCTGTCCTTTCTTTCAGCATTATATTTCAGGAATCCATAGACCAGATATACGATGAAAGCCGCCGGAATAAAGAACAACCATCCGGCCACGAAAAATAAAAAAGCTCCTGCCGGGTTATAATAGGCTGTTACTATAAAAGCCGACGCCAGGAAAATAGCCAGAATATATGTTACCTTCTTATCCATACGCATCCTCACATTACTATATCTAATGCCAATCTCAAAAAATTGTTTGCGGAGATTTTGTCATAGATGCGTATTATGCGCCAAAGGAAGGTATTCTATGGTAGAAGACGACCAATCATGTAATCATGGAATTCGTATGACCACTTCACAAAAATTATCACCTTGGATCAAGGACTTCCTGACCTCAAATTCGGCCTTATTACCGAAAGCATAATTCAGCGCACCTTTGAAAGTTTCCTGTATGGTCTGGCATGCATATACGTCGATCGTATTTCCTTCTTCAACGATATTGCATTTCTTGACCGTAAAAAGTAGGTTTTTTTTCTCGGCTATCCATTCGCTTTCTATCCTGAGTTTTGAATGGATTATTTCGAAAGCGTTTTTTAAAGTTTCCATATTCCAGCTTTTAATCCCTTTTTCTTTTTCGTACTCCTGCATGAGAGATTTGCCTATTCTCCTTCCCAAAACCGTCAGGGATAAGGATATATCAGGCATATCCTTGAGGCCTTTTAGAAATGCCATGAACATTATTAATTCCTGGTCGACCCTGCTATTGCTGATCTTTAGATTATCCACTATTTCGTTGATCTTGATGCCTACATCCGGCCTGTGGTTCAGGACTATCATGTTTGCAGTTGACTTTGCATCGTAAAGGTGGCCGTTGGCTTCCATGAGCGTTACAAGGCTCTTTTTAAGTTTTTCTATTACATCCATGTTCCTGTAATTGTGGAACATTATTATTGATTCCCTATCGATCTCCACCCTGTCGGCAACTCTTGAAGTCTCATAAACTTCCTTTACAAGGGAAAGCATTTCTTTAAGAGGTATTTCCTGGATCGGTTTTCTTGCCATGGTTTCGATTGCGATTTCTCCCATAGGGACTTTTCCTGCCAGCAGATCCTCGAAGTAATTCCTGTGGATAGTGACCATGTTGTAATTGCTTACGACATGCCTGTTGATCACTGTTTTCCAGAAATCTGGATTGCTTTTGATCGCGTTTGTCACTTCATCCATATCTCCAAAAAAGTTGATAACGCTGCCAATGGCATCTTTATTGTTCGTCTTTGATAATCCAACTTTGATGCAACCTTCAGATTCTGAAACAGATACTATTTCCAGCGGTGACTGCCCGGCTGAATTTTTCACAAGGTACTGGGATAGTATGCAGGCAACGAATTTTATTTTTTGATTGTGGCCCCTTAATTCTACATGTACACTGGAAGGAGAATTGTCTTTATCAGATTTTATGACAACTCCAATATCCCAATCAAGTTCGCTGAACTTGCATTTAAGATTGTCTTCAAGTTTTCTCATCGAGTTTATAAGTGCAGGGTCTATCAGGTCATCAAGTACATTTTCAGGAACCAGCAACCCGTTGATCTCATCCAGCATCCATTTGAACAGGGAATTGTCAATTACAGCTATGTTCTTGGATGAACTGTTCTTGCCCGCTTCATCGATTATTTCCCTTATCGCGGCACTGAAATTGCCATTATGTTTCTGGACATAAGGTTCTATCTTCTCGATACAATCTTTGTCAAGTGATATATGTCTTGTAACGATCATACGCCAGGATTTCCCGGTCAGGCTTCTATTCCATTTCCTATCATTATCCACCAACCTTTCTATGTTCGAATGTATGCGAACAGAGTATATATAGTTTACGCAAATTTTTATTTCAGGTTGCGAAGATATTTCAGGCTGGCTTTCCCTTCCTCGACCGTCCTCGCTTCTGTGACAAATCTCCCCTTATACCCTTTTAATTTCCCGATGACCTCTTTCCAGTTTATATTCCCCTTGCCAAGTTGAAGATGCTCATCGTGCCTGCCTTTATTATCGTGGAGATGAACATGGATAACGTTTCCCAGGTCTTCGAGGAATTCATTTACCATGCCGTTGGTGTTCGCATGCCCTATATCCAGCGTCATGCCCACATTCTCCCTTTCAAGGGACTCGATCATCCCGAGTATCTCGCCGGGCTGTTTACCAAGTATGAACTGCATGTTCACCATATTTTCAACCCCGATCTTTATGCCAAAATCACTGGCGAAATCGCAGATGGCCCTTAAGCCCTCGATGTTCTGACGCCAAGCCATTTCAGGTATCTGCATGCCAAGCGGGGACAGGTGCCCGGGATGAACTACGGCAAGTTCCACGAAATCCGATGCCCTCTCAATGCACCTTGTCATCTGCCTGATGGTCTCTTTCCATATCGGATGGTTCAGGCTTGCAAGATTGAGGTCAGAAAAAGGGATGTGGAGGGTGAGAACTAGATTTGTGGTCTCAATAATGTTCTTTATTTCCAGAAGAGTCCCGTCATTTAACTGCTGTTTCCCTTCGCTCACGACTTCCCAGCCCGTGAAGCCAAGCTCTTCAAGGTCATAAGCCCAGTCAAAAGGATTGTTCACGAGGGCAAGGGATGAGAAACTGACTTCCATGGGGGGCTTATTTGCTTTTATGGTATATGGGTTTAATTATTGGAGATTATCCAGTCCCAATATTTGCATGCTTCACAAATTTTTCACAACTCTGTATATATACATCGTTGGAATAATTATTATGCAAAAAAGGTGATGTAAAAATGTATTCATTATATTCAATACTTTCAAGCGGCTCAATTATACTTGCACTGATAGGATTCTATTTTGTGGTCAGGATCTGGATGAAATGGAAGAATTTAGATAAGGATGTCTTTAAAGCAAGGGTTTTCTTGGATAAAAATTTCCTGGAAAAGAACTGGATTTTAGTTTTTCTATCGGGTGCTTCTCTAACAATCCATCAATCCCTGGAATTCATAAAATACTCAAATTATTTTATAAGTGAGTGGTCAGAAACGTTATCTGCGGCATTAGGATTTTTGGCACTTGTATTCCTTGTTATACTTGCCTACGAATGGTTCAAATTTATTATACCCCATAAAACATGAAAGATATTTATTACGTATTAACAGGATTAACGCTGGGTATTATCCTATTAAGCGGCTGCATACAACAAGGAAAGGATCCAAATATAAATCCGGGCACACCCGGCGCCACTGTAGTCAATGAAGAAATAATGGGCGGGCCAAAACAGACGTATCCTGCGCAACAACCCCTGGGTTTCAAGATTGATTATTCCCAGGTGTACCCTGCATCCGCAACAGGGGCTTCCGGTTTTGAAATGAAAAAAGCGGGCTCCGGTTTTGTGGCCTATTACCATCCCGGGGATGAAAACAATGCCAATAAAGCCCTCGCTGTACTGGAGCAGGGAGGTTTAAATTTATATAAAAAATACCTTGGTTTTGAACCGAAAGGCGTTCCTGTGTATCTGGCAACGTCTGTAGACGAGTATGTGAATATCGCAGATTTCCCGGGCGGAATAGAGAACGTGGAAGTTGGAGATGGTTCGGCCCCGAACGGCAAGATATATCTTTATAAGCCCTTTGAAGATTCAAGACCGGGCAAAACAGAAGGAATGATTATCCACGAGGGAGTCCATGCGACAATTTACCAGTATCTGGGGCAGGACAAAATGCGGTATATTCCCGGATTTTTAAATGAAGGTTCGGCACACTATATCGAATATGTTTTTAAGGCCGGGCCGGAGTTTGATCCTCTTGACCAGATTTATCATTCGGATTTATTGGTCGATAGTATAGAAACTGGAAATCCGCGACTGCTGGGTCTGGATGAACTCGGGCAAAAATGTGATGGATATATTGCAGAAGAAACCCTTAATTTCCTTTGCCGCGGCCAGGGTGCCTATACTGTCTGGTATATCAACGAAACCTATGGAGACGAAGCGTTTGGAAAAATTTTGAGCGACGTAAAACAAACCCGGGACTGGCAAAAGGCTTTAAGCAACCTGACGGGTAAAACAACAAGCCAATTCGGTCAGGATATTAAAGACAATCTGAAATCGAGGGTAGATTCGATGTCAGGCGTATAAGGGAAGAAAATCCAACAACCAATAGGATTAAACTGCATAAGCATATAAACAGCCAATGAATGAAATGGCAGCCCAGACGAATCGCTGAATTGGAAAAATCTAAAACCAAGCGAAGGCGGGAGCACATCAAGGCAGAAACATATGTACGGCGCACTCTTGACAATGTGTTCATAGGCTGTATGATCATTGGTTTCGATTGGACATACCTGTATGTCAACGATGTGGCTGCCCAACATGGTCACCAGAATCGTGAGAACCTGATCGGCCGGACCATGCTTGAAATGTACCCAGGCGTGGAGAAGAGCACGATCTTCGAAGCCTACCGCCGCTGCATGGAGGAGCGTGTCCACCAGCGGTTGGAGTCAGAGTATACCTTCCCGGACGGGACCGCTAACTGGTACGAGCTAAGTATCGATCCGGTGCCTGAAGGCATATTTGTTCTCTCCCTGGATATCACTGAACGCAAGCGGGCTGAAGAAGATTTGAAAGCTGCTCATAAGAGGTTCGAAGATGTTTTGAACAGCGTTGATTCACTTGTTTATGCCATAGATATGAAAACATATGAAGTTCTTTTTATCAATAAGTTTGGCAGAGATAATTGGGGTGAGATCGAAGGGAAAATTTGCTGGCAGACCCTGCAGAAAGGCCAGAGCGGCCCGTGTGAATTCTGTACCAATAAAAAGTTGATAGGCCCGGATGGGAAACCTTCAGAAACGGTTGTCTGGGAGATCCAAAATACATCCAACAAGCGCTGGTATGAATGCAGGGACAGGGCCATCTATTGGCCTGACGGCCGATTAGTTCGAATAGAGATCGCAACCGACATCACCGAGCGCAAGCGTTCTGAGGAGGCGCTGAAAAAGAGCGAGATTCTACTTAACGAGACACAGCATCTAGCCAATTTAGGCGGATGGGAATATGATGTCAATACATCAAAGATTACCTGGACTGAAGAAACGTATCGAATCCATGGTGTCTCTCCTCTGAATTATGACCCGAATGATTTGAGAAGGGATATAGAGTTTTACGCCCCCATGGACAGGCTTACGATTGAAACCGCTTTCAGACGAGCCGTTGAGGAGGGAAAATCCTATGATCTTGAATTGAGATTCAGAAATGCTCATAGTGAAAATCTATGGGTCCGAACGATTGGAAAAGCCGAGCGAAAAAATGGAAGGCTCACGCGGATTTTTGGAAATATCATGGATATTACTGAACGCAGGCAGATTGAGGAGGCGCTGATGGATAGTGAGGAACGTTACCGCACCATAATTGAGTTTTCTAATGATATGATATGGATTCTGGATACCGACGGGCGTTATCAATTTGTCAATAAGCGTTGTGAAGAATTTAGCGGGCTTAAACCGGATTACTTCTTGGGGAAGTCATTTACTCCCTTTATCGATAAGAAAGATTTACCTAAAGTTATCGATATTTTTCATAAGACATTAAACGGAGAGCCTCAACAATATGAGGTATCAGTTAAAAAGGAAGATGGCAGTAACTTTTTCCTTTTGGTAAATACAGCACCCATATATTCAAAAGGAAAAGTTGTGGGAACGGTGAGTTTTGGCCGAGACATAACAGAACGTAAAAAATCAGAAGAGCAAATCAAAGAATCTCTCAGACAAAAATTAAAGAAATCCAATAGACAAAAGAAGCTCCTATGCTATCTGATTGAAGGAACGCGTGGAGGAAAGAGCCGTGCATTAATATTGAGACATCTTACTGAGAAATCTTATAATGCTCATCAATTAGCTAAGGCCTTGAATATGGATTATAAAACAATAAGGCATCATCTTAAGGTTCTGATAAAAAAAGGAATAATAACGAAAGGCCAGGATGAATACTCTGGTTTATATTTTATAGCAAAAAATATTGAATCTGATCTTGATGGGATGGATATTTGATGCCAGCGCAAATAAAACTTCAAATCTGTCATTATGCTTAATCAAAAAGTCTTTATACGATAAATCTAAAATAGATGATTGGCCCTTGTAGTAAGGGATACCCACCATTTCCCCAACCCACCTATTTTTTCTTATCTGCAAGGGCTTCTTTTCTAATTATCATTAAAATACCTTTTCCCCAACATTACCCCAATACATGTACCTGAAGTTAGTCATTTTTTAAATCCCAATCTTAGATTCCTGACCAAGGGAGGCGGCATCGCACGAAGCGCAACGGCGTTCGGTGGGGTGTCACTGAAGAACTACTAAAATAACCATTATTAAGTCTTATTACTGAAAAATCTATTTTGGAGATGTATCCACGAGGGAGTTCATGCAACAATTTACCAGTATTTGGGGCAGGATAAGATGCGGTATATTCCCGGATTTTTGAACGAAGGTTCGGCACACTAAATTGAATATTTTTTTAAGCCGGGCCGGTATTTGATCCTCTTGACCAGATTTATCATTCGGATTTACTGGTCAATAGTATAGAAACCGTAAACCCTGCGACTGTTGGGTCTGGATGAACTCGGGCAAAAATGTGATGGATATATTGCAGAAGAAACCCTTGATTTTCTTTGCCGCGGCCAGGGCGCCTATACTGTCTGGTATATCAACGAAACCTATGGAGACGAAGCGTTTGGAAAATTTTTGGGTGATTTAAAACAAACCCGGGACTGGCAAAAGGCTTTAAGCAACCTGACGGGTAAAACAACAAGCCAATCCGGTCAGGACATTAAGGACAATCTTAAATACACCAACGGTTTGATGTATGTCTCGTGAATTTATGGGCACATAAGATACCAGCATATTTTATGCACCCTAAAATTTTCAGGGCTATAATCATGTTGACGCCTACTTAAATCGAGGGTGGAACACAGGAAGAGATAATAGATATTTAGTATTTCTTCGAATGTCAAATTGATAAATGTTGTTAGATATCATATTCAAGCAACATCTCTATATCTTCCTGCACCTCCTCATCAAGTTCGATGCCGTGAGCCGCTGCCAGTTCCTTTAATTCCCGTGCCACCGTTACCATATCGCCTGAATCGTTTTCTTCATCCATCTCAAGTACGAATTTATATCGGTCTGCTGCCTCAACAAAGCGTCCGCCTCTTTCCAGGAAGCGGGCGAACCTGATATAAACCCAGTGAAAACCAGGCACTTCCTTCAGGAGTTTTTCGTAGTCCAGAATCCCCTCTTCCCGCCTTCCCAGAAGATCGAGATAATCCGCTTCATCCATAACGGCAAATGCCCATTGCTCCTTATCCTTATTATTGTAAAAGTCCTGGCGCTTACGTATAATCCCAAGTCCTTCCTCTCCAAACTCGCGGTGGTTGAAACAAAAGTCTCCCCAATAGTTCAGGAGATTACCCAGCATTCCAATTTCAGCACGTTCTGCCAGTGGCTCAAGCTTCCTGAAAATATCCATAGCGAGCGCCGCATCTCCTCCGTCTTCAGCCTGAAGCGCCAGGGCGGTCAGGTTTTCCAGGACAAGTACCGGATCGTACGGGGATGCACGTTGCAGATAATCATAATCGGCATAGTGGCCACTGCCCAGCACCTGCTTTGAAGGAATGGCCTCCACCGAAGAAAGACAGCACTTCTTATATTTTTTGCCGCTTCCGCATGGACACGGATCATTTCGTCCTGCTTTCCTGAGTTGAGGCAAAATATTACGTTCTGTCATTTTCATTGCTGCTTCCAGCCGCCTCATCTCCTGAGCAAGATTTTTCTCAAGCTTTTCACGCTTTTCTGCTGCAAGGCGCTCCTTTTCTTTTTTTTCTTTTTCCCATCTCGCCTGCCGTGCAGCCACGTTGTCGGCTTCATAAAAATCAAGCAGATCCCTGTCATATACGCCAAGATATCTTTCCTTTACTTTACCGAAATCCTGCAAATCATCCCTGCTAAAAATGTCCTCTTGGATGAGGTCATCATCAAATGCTTTCTCCAGAACTGGGACAGAAGATGTGTCATTCATATCATATAGGCCGCTTGCGACAAAGCTTAAAAATTCTGTGTCGTCATCACCTGAAAACAAACTATGAAGGAAAGATAGGATACGTTCATTCTCATCAGGATGCTTCATTGCTATGGATGCCAGCCCGTCGGCCGCCGCACTGCGAGGCCACCATAATTCATGATCGTTTTTATGTTCCAGGATAAAACCTTCAAGCGGCTCGATCGCCTGTGGACCAATACGCCCAAACGCAGTGGGCAGGTCTTCAAGGATCCAGTCATCATCGGATTCCCCGGCCAGCAGAAGTGCATTTATAAGTTCAGGGATAGCCTGAGGATAGGCAATTGTCCCAAGCAGCTTGACAGCGTGGAGAGGCATCCATCGCCTGTCGTCGGCGGCTTCCATGTATGAACTGTCCTTTAGAACATTGCGCAAATATGACACAGCTTCATTGTCTCTTGCGATGATGGCCATGGCCAGTTCCATCGAGGCCCTGTCTCCCGATAATTCTATTTGATGCATCAGTTCTTGGGTCGAAAGAAGAGTTAACATTACTGGCTCCATTTATCTATTGGAACTTAAATTTTCTGCATATTATCGGGAGCCCCTTCTCCAGGATTTTCGTTGCGCTGGGAGCATCTTCCCTTATTGTTTTAATTAGGTCGGCCGCCTGTTCGCAGTATTGCCTGTGTGCGTCAAGCGAGGATTCGACGGCCTCAAGACCTTTATCCTTTGCATTCCAGATTTCCTTAAGGGCGCTGGCGAGTTTTTCTACTGCTTCAAGCAGTTTTTCTTTACTTTCCGAACCTTCTAATGCTTTTTTGGCCCCTGCAAGATAGTCCTGTACTTCATTTTCAACGTCTCTATTAGTGAAAGTGATTGTATAGAACGACTTATAAAAAAGATGACAGAATTGGGCAGGATTGAAGTATTTCGCTTCTTTTGATGATTTCTCAAAAAAATCCAGGGCAATTTCCAGTTGTTTTTTAAAGTCCTCTTCATTTTTTGTCAGGGTAGCCTTAAAAATAGATGCCCTGCCCAGGGAGTAGTTTACTGATACATGCATATCGCGGTGCTGGTCATGTCCCAAGCGGATCAAATCATCCCATGCTTTTTTTCTTTCAGGGATAAAGGAGAATGCCGCGCCAAGCGAATAAGATGCGCCCCACCTTACATCCCTGTTCTTATCCAATGAGAGGCGGTGCAGGTCTTCCCATGCTGTTTTTTTATCCGGGATATGAAGGAACGCAGAGCCAAGCGAATAAGCTGCAAGCGACCGTATGTTTATGTTCTTATCCAGTGCCAGGCGGTGCAGGTCGCCCCATGCCATTTCTTTATCCGGGATATGAGAGAACACCTCGCCCAATATTCCCGCCGCTATCCCCTTAACATTTATATTGCTGTCCAATGTCAAAACATGCAGGTCATCCCATGCTTTTTGTTTGTCCGGGATGTGTGGGAACGCAACAATGAGAGACCCTGCCACTATCTCTCTCACACTGGCATCCTCATCCTGCACCAATCTATGCAGGTCGTCCCATGCCTTTTCTTTATCAGGGGTATGGGAAAAAGCTACAACAAGAGAGCCCGCCGCTATCCCCCTTACATCATTGTCCTTATCGTGTGTCAGTCTAAACAGGTCATCCCATGCTTTTTCCTTTTCAGGGATATAAGGGAACGCAGCACCAATAGACCCTGCTGCAATCCCCCGCACGTTTATATTTTCATCCTGCATCACACGGTGCAGGCCTTCCCACGCTTTTTCTTTGTCAGGGACATGGGGAAATGCAGCCCCAAGCGAGCCTGCCGCAATCCCCCGTACATTTGTTCTTTTATCCTGTGTCAATCGAATTAAGTCTTCCCACGCCTTTTCTTTGTCTGGGACAATGGGAAAAACAGCACCAAATGACCCTGCCGTACCCAGCCATACATTCATATCGTCATCGCATGCAAGATGCATCAGGTCGTCCCATGCCTGTTTTTTATCAGGAAGAATATTAATATTAGCGCATAAAAGGTTCACAGCCTCCCTGCGTATCCTGGGATTGCTGCTGATGGTTTTTCTATGAATATTATGCAATAAATCCATGTAATGACCTGCCGCCCTTGAGTTCTTCGTACAATATCTCTTTTTCTTTTTTGATGGCCGCTTCCTTACGGGCAAGAGTCCTGATAGCTTCTGAAGGTTTCATCTTCACTATGATCGTACGCCTGAGGTCCCTGCTATATACCCACATTCCATAAACCAGATATACAATGAAAGTCGCCGGAATAAGGAACATCCACCCCATCACGAAAGCAATGAATGTTTGTGCCGGGTAATAATAAGCCGCGCCCATGACCGCTCCAGCAACAGCGGCCGCAGCGATGTATTTTGCCCATTTATCCATATGTATATTCTCCCCTGTACTCGTTATGACGACAGGCTTTGCCCTTTTTTATGTAGTCCCACGTTCGATAATTTACGAACATATTATATTTTGGCGAATCACCCTAAATAGTTTTTGGCTCATGGTAATTTGCATAATCTTTAATAGAACTGCGAACGATTGGAATGCCCATATGAGACTTGTGATGAAATTCGGAGGCACTTCCGTGGGCGATGGCAGCCGCATGAAGCACGTCGCCGAGCTTGCAAAAAAATATAAGGATAAAGGGAATGAAATCGTCCTTGTTACATCCGCCCTGAGCGGGGTCACGGATGCTCTCCTTACTCATGCCAGGGAAGCCTCTGATACCGGGAAAACCTCGACCATAAAAGAATTCATTGCCGACCTGACAAAACAGCATCATAAGGCAGCCCACGATGCCATAGAACAGAACGGTATCGTTGAAAAGGTGACCGGAGAAATAGATTCCCGCATTGAGGAGCTTGAAAAAGCCCTCATCGGCATCTGCTACCTTGGCGAACTTACCGCCAGGTCGATAGATTACATCTCTTCATACGGGGAAAGGCTTGCCGCACCCATCCTCTGTGGCTCTCTTAATTCACTCGGGGTAAGATCCCGTTCTTTCACAGGAGGCGAGGCGGGCATAATAACCACTGACGAGTACGGCAATGCAAAGCCCCTTGAAACGTCGTATTCCCTCGTAAAGGAAAGGATCGAACCCCTTTTACATGACGGTATCCCGGTGATAACAGGTTTTATCGGTGAGACAGAGGCCGGGATAATAACAACCCTCGGGCGCGGAGGCTCTGACTTTTCGGCATCCATAATCGGGGCTGCACTGAAAGCAGATGAGATATGGCTCTGGAAAGAAGTGCACGGCATCCTTACAACAGATCCCAAGATCGTGCCTGAAGCCCAGACGATACCCGTTATTTCGTACATCGAAGCAATGGAACTCTCTTATTTTGGAGCCAAAGTACTCCACCCGAGGGCTATCGAGCCTGCAATAAGGCATGGGATACCCGTGCGGGTCAAAAATACTTTCCATCCTGATTTCCCGGGTACAATTGTTGTTAAAGACCAGAAACAGAGCAAAGACGTTGTAAAAGCTGTGACAGTTATCAAGAATGTCGCGCTCATCAATATCTCAGGTGCGGGAATGGTCGGAACGATAGGCGTGGCAGCGCGTGTATTTACTACTCTTGCAAATGCAGGGGTCAATATTATAATGATCAGCCAGGGCTCCTCAGAGGCGAACATTTCTCTTGTGGTCGATGAGAACCATCTTGAAAGGGCGGTAAAGGCTATAAAGTCCGAATTCAAGAACGGGATAATCAAGGAAGTGACACAGGACAGGAATATCTCTGTGGTCGCGGTCGTGGGTGCAGGAATGGCAAATACGCCAGGCGTTGCAGGAAGGGTTTTCGGGGCCCTCGGAAAAGCGGAAGTGAACGTAATAATGATCAGCCAGGGATCATCTCAGCACAATATCTCATTTGCAGTAAGTGAAGAAGGCGCAAAAAAGGCTGTTCAGGTGCTCCATAAGGAGTTCGGTCTTGAACGCTCGAAATAAAGTTCCATGATCGATATCAACAACCTCCCCTTTACTTCAAAAGCTGTACTCTTTATAGGTTTTGCACTGGGAATCGCATCGTTTGTCCTGTTTCTCCGTTACCCGATAATTTTGATTCTGATGAAGTACAGGCCCGATTACCGGGAATTTATAAAAAGAACGATTGAAAGGAAAAATCAAAAAAAACATTCTTATTATGAGAAAAATTATCTTCGTAACAGGAAATCCCCATAAGGTCAGGGAAGCAAAGGAAATACTTTCACCTCTTGGCATAACCGTGGAGCAAAACAATTGCGGGTATCCCGAACTGCAGGAGGATGGACTTTCACCGATCGCCGCATTTGGGGCCGAGTGGGCCGCGAACCTGCTGGATAATGAGGTCATGGTGGATGATTCAGGCCTGTTCATTGATGCGCTGGGAGGATTCCCTGGCCCGTATTCGGCATATGTCTTTGATACACTGGGAAATAAAAGGATCCTGAAATTGATGGAAGATGAGATAAACAGGAAAGCGGTTTTCAAATGTGTAATCGGATACTGCCGCCCTGGTGAGAAGGCCCTTGTTTTTTCAGGAGATGTGGCAGGGGAAATTTCAAAAGAAATGCGTGGAAATTCGGGTTTCGGATACGACCCTATTTTTGAGGTGGATGGAATTACTTTCGGGGAAATGGGAGATAACGAGAAGAACAGGTTGTCCCACAGGTATCGGGCGCTATTGAAGTTTGCCCGATGGCTGAAAGAAGAACATTGACAGTGTCAGGATTAGTAGCGTATATATCAAATAAGGGCATTGAAGAGAAGAGAAAATAAATGTCAGTACCAATTAAACTTCAATGGTTTCTGATGATATTTATTATCGCCGGTACAATTATTCTAATTGGCATCAACATAGCTTATACAACGACGGAACAGTATATGGATATTGAGAATTATACAGAAAAAATACCATATGATGTCACCGAAAATTATACAGACAAAGAGGCATATACAGTGCCGATGTATCGTGGATATTTAATAAACGAAGATACTGAAAAGGGCATGACATATATTCTTGGTAATGTTACTTCATATTCATATAATTATACAGGAAAAAATATCAGGGGACAGGATGAATATACATATAGAATTTGCTATCAATTTTATTGTTACGACCATTCGAATATAACATATGAAGATATAGAGACAGAATATGTGACAAAATACAGGGAGATTCAAAAATCCCATCAGGTTACAAAATATGAAGAGATTCAAAAATCCCGTGCTGTAAACAAGACAAGATATATTAATTTATCAATATTGCAAAGAATTCTAAAAAATAAGAATTCTACAGGTCAGTAACTTATTTGTCTTATGAGAGTAATTGGACAATTGGGATTATGAGCTGGCACAGTATAGATGCGATCGATGCAGCAATCAAAAGGACAAAGAAAGCTCTTATCGAGCCTTTTGATTTCTGGAAATGGATAAAACTTGGAATTATAAGTATACTCATTGGGAATGGAGGCATTGAAAACGGCTCTAATTTTGGTGATTTCAACCAAAGGTATGCGGAAGAAGACAAGGCTGGCCCTTCAACCGGGGAAATAATAAATCAGATCAGCCAGTTCTGGCAACAGTACCAAACATACATCTTGATTGGCCTGGCATTTATTATCCTGCTAATACTGCTCTTTGGTCTGATATCAAGCATAATGGAATTTGTCCTCGTGGAATCCCTTGTAACAAATGTCGTTAAGGTCAGGGCATATTTTAGAAAATATTTTCGTGTTGGATTCAACCTGTTTGTAATACAAACCATAATGGGAATATTTTTCTTTTCATTGTTTATCCTGGCGATGGTTCCGATCCTGGTCCCGTTACTGGAATCGCCTGGGGCCATAACTTTTGGAAATATCTTAATGGCTATTTTTTGGGGTATTTTCGTACTCGTGATAATTGCCATATTTAGCTTGATCCTGAGCTCTTTTATTAATCTCTCCATACCACTCGTAATGTATGGAGGCACAGGAATAATTGAAGCCTTAAAGATAATTCTTGGCAAATTCAAAGCCGACTGGAAGCAGATAATAGTCTTCTGGGTAACGAGGGTTATTCTTGGTCTGACGGCCGGGATCATGGTGGGGATTGTTGCATTAATACTTCTTGTGGTGACAATAATTATCCTTCTCGTGCCAGGCGCAGTCCTTTATTTCATATTGTCAGGAATCGGGCATGGGACTCAAAGTGCCCTTTTCTGGATCGTGATGATACCCTACGGATTCATTGCAGCGATAATATTGATATTGCTCTTATTGATCGTATCGGCACCTGTGCCTGTTTTTATGAAATACCATATGCTGACGTTCCTGCAATTGTGGTATCCTGATGCGAGGATACCTTTCCATGATTCAAAGGAAAGCGCAGTAATATAATTGTTCCAGGAAAAAATACGGACTCGCCGCGATTCGAACGCGGGTCTGCGGGTTCGAAGCCCGCCAGGATATCCTGGCTACCCCACGAGTCCATGGCAGCGTGGGTTTTATAGTTAAGCTGTGTATTAAATGTTTCTTGAAGAGTTATGGTTATTACACTGCTCTCAGATTTCGAAGATGTGTATCCCGCTTCCATGAAAGGTGTGATACTGGGCATAAACCCGAAAGCTCCTATCGTGGATATCTCCCATTCTGTGAGACGGCACGACATTCGCACCGGGGCATTCATATTAATGTCATGCGCTAGATTTTTTCCATCCGGCACCGTGCATATTGCAGTTGTTGACCCGGGAGTCGGGACTGAAAGAAAGCCGCTGGCCATAAAGGCTGAATCACCTGTCGCCGGGACCCAATATTTTATCGGTCCTGATAACGGTCTTCTGATCCCTGCCGCAAGAAGCATGGGGGATTTTGAAGTTTACAGTATCACGAATACAACTTTGTTCCGCAAGAACGTGTCCGGCACGTTCCACGGCCGTGATATCTTTGCGCCTGTGGGAGCGCATATCTCAAAAGGGCTGGATATCGGTAATGCGGGCGCGAAGGTCTTTGATTTTGTGGAGCTTGATTTCGGGAAAGTGGAAAGAATGGATGGATCCCTCCGCGGCCAGGTCGTATTTATCGATCATTTCGGGAATATAGTGACAAATATACCTGCCGATGCCGTAAAGGATATCCAGCCCGGCGATGTATTGGAAATCCAGAAAAAGAGGGTTTTATTCCACACGTCATATGGCTTCTGCAAAAAAGGCGAACCGGTGGCATTGATCGGAAGCCACGGGTACCTGGAGATAGCAGTAAACCAGGGGAGTGCGGAAGCTTTGTTTGATATGGAACAGGGTGATGAGATTGTTATAAAAATATAGGATGTATGGGATTAACATCGTACTCATATTGTCGTATAATTTTTTTGGTATTTAATTAGCCATGGTTTAATTTTAGTATGGTAAAAATCAAACCATAGTTAAATTATAGTAAAATTTAAATATTCAAGGTAATTTTGAATGTATAACCGATAATGGTTTAATTACATATTTTATCAATACCCCCCTCTCCAACTCATGTCATTTCTATCCAATTAAAATGCTCTGATACTTATTTTAAGTAATTTCATACACTGTAAATTAAAAGGAAAAATAAATAAAGATTATTTAAGTTATATCATCGATTAAAATCGCAATATTAATAAACAATTAGATATTAAAGGTATTTTTGGTGAATAGATAATGGAAATACCTTTAATACCGGATTTGTCCAATCCAAAGTGGTTAATTGTTCAAGAAATGCTTAAATCAATCGGTTCAGCACATGCTAAAAAAGTTGCAAGCAGATTGAAAATTCCAGATGTAAAAATATTCTTAGATTGCATAAAAATACTCATTCTCAGTGATACCTTTGAACTTGATTATTCATACGTTATTTCTGAAATACAGACCAATAAGAAGCTTAAAAGCTTCATGGAGTTAAAAAATGTACCTGAAATCGAATATCTCTACAAATATATCTCAAAATTAGATAGTAGCTGCATAAACGCTTTTTTCAGAAATGTTTTCAAAGTGGTATCAAATACCCATAGAAAAGGTAGAAAATACGTAATAATCGATACTACTGCAATTCCAGTTGACATCAATACTTGGAGAAAAAGATTCGAGATTGGTAAAGGCAAAAAATATACGTGGTCATATTCATCATCCGATGGCTATTATGTGGGATACAAGCTTATACTGGCGATGGATGCCATAACTTTCGATGTATTGGGATTTGAGATCTACGAAGGTTCCCCGAATGATTCAAAACTCCTGGAAAAATTCATTGAAAATCTCCGTAATTCGAGAAAACTGAGAATGGGGGACTTCGTCATTTGTGACAGAGGTTTTACTTCAATGCAGAATTACCATATTTTGATAAGCAGGTTTTTACTGGTTCCCATGATATTTGCCAGAAAAAATACAGATCTAAAACGAATATTGGCAACCTTAACTCCACCTCTCGATATTTGGAGTGGAAAGCCATATTTATTAGATATCTGGAAGAAAATTGTTAGGGAATTTGTTCAAATAGCAGAAATATGGCCAGGTTTTAGAGAAATCAGATCAAATATTGAACTTTTTTTCAATGTTGCAAAAAACTGTGTGCGGCTGAACAAGGTACACCAGTTCACAAAAGAAAGTATATTAAAGAAGGTTATTAGAGCCTTCCATTTAACTTCTGAGCTTATAAGAACCGCCAAATTGTTTAATATAGGTGTCAGAGAGCTTGCGGAGATGTAAGTTCGGAGAGGGGGCTATTTATCAATTGTGGCACTTAAATGAGGACTGAAGCAAACATCATAAGTTCCTTTTATGAAAACTGTGCAGCGCCTCTCTACCTCCGTCCGTGCAGCACTAACAGGAGCCCGATTACTGAGAGGATGGGGGGTGCGATTATTCAAGAGTTTTATTATAAATCCAACATAAATTACTTAAGCCAGCATGTAAACTAAGAACCAGATGAAACTCAGTGATTTCGATTATTACCTTCCAAAAGAACTTATCGCCCAGTCCCCCATAGAACCAAGGGATGCATCAAGGTTAATGGTTCTTGGAAAAAATATTGAGCACCGCAATTTCTCTGATATCGTTGATTATTTTGAAAAAGGCGATACCCTTGTACTCAATGATTCAAGAGTGATCCCCGCAAAACTCCAGGGTAAAAAGAGCACCGGGGGCCATGTTGAAGCCCTCATGATTTCAAGAACCGATGCAGGATATGAATGCCTGATCTGGGGCAAGAACCTCCATGAAGGCTCAAAACTCCATTTCGGGGAGCTTGAAGCAATGATCCTTGAAGTAAGAAATAATCCTAACACTAACAGGTATCTTGTGGACTTCGGCTGCAACAGCAACCTTGACAGCATCCTTGAAAAGATCGGGGAAGCGCCCCTGCCGCCCTACATCAAGAAAAAACTTGATGATAAGAACCGCTACCAGACGGTGTATTCAAAGGAAAAAGGCTCTATCGCCGCGCCCACAGCTGGCCTTCATTTCACGAACGGTTTACTGGATAGGATAATAAAGAAAGGAGTTAATATCGCCTATGTCACCCTCCATGTGGGTCTTGGCACTTTCACACCCGTAAAAGCTGAGGATATTGAAAAACACACGATGGAGCCAGAATATATTTCAATAAGTGCGGAAAATGCAAAGGTTATTAACCGGAACAAAGGAAAGCTCATGGCAGCCGGAACAACCACAGTAAAGGCACTTGAAAGCTCGTTAGTGGACGGGAAAATCAGTTCAATGGAAGGCTCAAGCCAGCTTTTTATTTACCCGCCTTATGAATTCAAATCAAAGATCGATGGTATTATCACGAACTTCCATCTCCCAAAATCCACTCTCTTAATGCTTGTAAGCGCGTATGCAGGCAGGGAAAGGTTGATGGCCGCTTATAGCGAAGCCATATCGCTTTCATACAGGTTCTACAGCTTCGGCGATGCGATGCTGATCTTGAGATAAGGGAAAATATGTACGAATTAATCCACACTGATAAAAACACGGGCGCAAGAGCAGGAAAACTCCTGACAAACCACGGCATCATAGAAACCCCGGCGTTCATGCCCGTAGCTACCAAAGGGACTGTGAAGACACTCGCGCCTGAAGAACTCTATGATATGGGCACACAGGCTCTCATCAGCAATGCCTTTCACCTGTATCTCGCGCCGGGCATGGATGTGATAAGGAAGGCCGGAGGACTGCATGAATTCATGCACTGGCAACGGGCCATATTCACAGACAGCGGCGGTTTCCAGATGATACGCAGGGATTTCCCGTTCAAGATAACAGACGATGGGATAACTTACAAAAACCCGCGCGACGGGAAGAAATATTCTTACACTCCTGAAACGTGCCTTGAAAACCAGAAAATCCTGGGGAGTGATGTTGCCATGATACTGGATGAGTGCCCGGCATACGGAAGCGATTACAGCGTTGTAGAGGCATCGGTTGAGCGCACGATAAAATGGGCGGAGTGCGCAAAAAACGTAGATAAAAACCGTGGTCAGCTTTTCTTTGCCATATTGCAGGGTGGGACTTTCGCAGAACTGCGGAAAAAATGCTCTGAGGAACTGGTGGAGATGGATTTTGACGGGTACGGGATCGGCGGCCTGTCGATAGGTGAGCCGAAGGAATTAATGAATGAAGTATTGAAATATAATGTCCCGGCAGTTCCGGACGATAAACCGCGATACCTTATGGGCGTTGGTTCGCCTGCCGAACTTTTGTCGGCCATTGAATGCGGTATCGACATTTTTGACAGCGCATTTCCCACAAGGAACGCCAGGCACCAGACCCTTATGACCTCAAAAGGAAATATAGACATCGCACGCGGGAAATTTGCGCTTGATCTTGCCCCGATCGATGAGAATTGCGGGTGTTATACCTGTAAAAATTATACCAGGGCTTATCTCCATCATCTTTTTCGCGAATCCGAACTCCTGGCGCTTCGGCTGGCATCCATCCATAACCTTCACTTTATCCAGTCAATAGTTAAGGGTGCAAGGGAAGCGATACTTGAGGACAGGTTTATTGAGTTTAAAAGAAGTATAATATATTTATGAAGCGTATTGTGAAGGGGCAGGAGGCAAAAGCATCGAAACCAGAAAGATATGTCTTGTGAGCGACTGGTATTACCCCGGCATAGGAGGTATCGAGAACCATATCGAGTGCCTGGCCGGGCAGCTTGTTGAGCGCGGCAACGAAATCCACATATTGACCTGCGGGAACAAGGAGTTACAGGATAAAATCGGGGAACATGATGCCCTCAGGAGAGATATGGGCATAACAATTCACAGGATAAAGGGTTACACAATAAAAAAATGGGGGGCCGTGGTCGATCCGAGGATTTCATGGATCGTAAACGATGTTATCAAGAAAGAGAATTTCGACCTGATACATGCCCACAGCATTTATTCACCCACTGCTATGGTTACAGCGTATGTGGGCAAGACCCTCCGGAACATACCCACTCTTGCCACGAACCATTCCATATGGGGAGAATGGAGGCTGGGAAGCCTGCTCCAGCGTACCATGCGCGAAGAGTTTACAAGGCTTGATGCAGTGATCGCAGTAAGCAGCGCAGTTAAAAAAGACATGGAACGGTTTTGTATCGACAAGCCCGTCTTCATCATTCCGGGCGGCGTGGACTGCAACAGGTATTACCCCGATGCTAAATGCAGGGAGGAGACACGAAAGTTACTGGGATATGAGGATAACGATATTATAATTGTGACAGTAGGTAGGCTTGTCCCGAGGAAAAGGATGCACGAGTTGATACAGATAATGCCTCATCTTACCAATCAACATAACGTTAAATTGTTGATAGTAGGCGACGGTCCTGAAAAAAACAAACTGATGAAATTATCGAAATCGTTGAAGGTAAACGAGCATGTAAGGTTTGTTGGTTTTTCACAAGATCCCCGAAATTACCTGAATGCATCGGACATATTCGCTTTGTGCTCTGTAGAAGAAGCGTTCGGTTTGTCGATACTTGAAGCAATGGCATGCGAACTCCCTGTTGCCGTTAAAAATGTGAACGGCATAAGCGATATACTGGATGGCAATAATATCCTTCCGCATGCCCTGGATGCTGATGGTGTAAAGGATAATATCGAATTCCTGGCAGGTAATGTCGAAATTCGCTCAAGGCTGGGGCAAAATAACAGGAAACACGTGCTCACCAATTTCGCCTGGGAGGGCATATGCGAAAAGACCCTGGGGGTTTACGATTTTATCGACCAGGCGGCTGAGATGGATTCAAATAAATATTACAATATGAAGCTTGCGAAAATAGGACGGATAGCCAAACGGCTGATGCGGTTCCATGAAAAAAACAATAAGCTTAACGATAGATATTGAACATGATTGTCCCCCTTACCTGAAGACATACAGGGGTATAGAAAAAGGGCTTCCGGGATTATGTTCTGTTCTTGATGGATTTGATGTGAAAGCAACATTCTTTGTGACAGGGGATGTGGCATCTAAATACCCTGGGGAGATAAAAGAGATAGCAAAGCGCCATGAAATAGGATGTCATGGCTATTCCCATAAGCGTTTTGACAGGATGACTCTTGCTGAAGCTGCGCATGAGATCGAAAAGAGTACTGGGATATTATGCAGGCTGACAGGTAAGGAAAAACTGGATTCGTTCAGGGCGCCTAATCTCATATTTCCTGAAAGGTTCCTTTGCCTCCTGAAAGACAACGGTTATTCGATCGATTCATCCATCGCAAAATATAAACCCGGCTGGACTTTACGAAAAACCGGATCAAATATAAATATATTGAGAGTCCCTGTTTCCGCCACTTCGTCTCTGCTGCGCTTTCCTTTCGGCGATCAACTTATCAGGCATCTTTCACATCCTGTTGTCCTGTTCTTCCATCCGTGGGAGTTCGTGGGAATGCAGCGTGAACCGATAAGATGGGACTGTAAAATAAATACCGGGGCTAAGGCGCTTTCGAATATTGAGGCGCTTATCAAAACATTCAAAAGCAATAATTACCGCTTTTGTACGATATCGGATTTTCTTGATCTGTGAACGTCTGCAACCAGTATGACAGTATCATAGGTAAATCCGAGCCTGCCATCATCTATCTTTACCCTGAGACCAGTGCAGTCATCTCTCAAACCCTGTCTCATCATATTTTCGATGACTTTTATTTTCGCTTCATCCGTTCCCGCTCTTCTTACCCATTCCTCGAAATCCTGCTGAATATCCCAGTGCTCTATATCAGCAATTACCGCTCCCGAAGCATTGAACATGCGAATCATTTCACTTAATGTGTATATCCTGACGTGGGAAGGGTCGCGAAGTTTCTCGATACGGTTATGGAACAGGCTTTTATCGCGCTCTTCAGATGAAACCCCGTCCACAAGAACGATGCGGCCATTTGTTTTGCAGACGCGTTCCATTTCAAGTAATGCCTTATCAGGTTCCGGGAAATGATGGAATGCAAACCTGCATGAGACGATATCAAATGTTTCATTCCTAAAAGGTAATGATTCGACGTCTGAAAGGATGAAACGTGTATTTTCACATCCTGAATCCCTCTGTTTTTCACATGCATGGAACAGCATATTGGGCGTGATATCAGAACCAACGACCATATCTGCTGTTTTTGCAAATTCCAGTGCAAGGAATCCTGCACCTGTTGCAATATCAAGAACCTTGTGGTCCTTTGTTACCCCGCTTCTCTTAATTACCTCCGAGAGGTGGAATCCGTCCACGAAAATATTCCCCCTGGAGTACGCCTGGGCCTGTCTTCCGAACTGCTTTATTGCGTTTTCTTTGATTCCCATCAAAGGGGTGAAGATATTTGTTCAGGATATATAGGTTATGCAGAACCATTTTTAGAAAGATTTTAATCTACATAAATTATTGTGGGGTAATCGTGGGAATTATGCAGGAATATAAACTCAGGATACAGGACATGAAAAAAGAGGAGAGGCCAAGGGAAAGGCTGATGAACAGCGGGGCGGCGTCATTAAGCGATTCCGAGCTTCTTGCGATAATCTTAAGGACAGGATCGAGGAAGGAAAACGTTTTGAACATGTCCCAGAGGATATTATCCGAATATAACCTGAAGCAGCTTTCAGCCGTCAATCATGCCCAGTTGATGAAGATACACGGGCTTAAAGAAAGTAAAGCTGCGCAGATAGCTGCCTGTTTTGAGATCGCGCGGCGGCTTGAATCTTTCAATGAGGAGGCAAAACCGAAGATCAATTCGCCAGAGGACGTTTACAGGCTGATATATCCCTGGATGAGGGAACAGAAAAAAGAATGTTTCATCGAACTCTGCCTTGATACCAAGAACCAGGTAATAAAGGAAGAAACAGTTTCTATCGGCTCGCTGAACGCCAATATCGTACACCCGAGAGAAGTATTTAAAACAGCCCTGGCAGAATCTGCAGCCCACATAATAGTGGCGCACAACCATCCTTCGGGCGACCCGACACCGAGCAGGGAAGATATCGAGATCACAAAAAAACTGATTGAGGCCGGGAATATCATAGGCATCACCGTGCTTGATCATGTAATAATCGGTGACGGGCGGCATTTCAGCATGAAGGAGGCAGGGCATATTTAATCATGGCATATTGCGCGCTAATCCTTGCGGGCGGCATGGGAAGCCGCCTCGGGTACCAGGAAAAGGCCCTTATAGATATCAACGGCAGGCCCCTCATATCATTTGTTATCGGGGCTCTTGAGAAAGCAGTGGACGATGTCATAATATCCGTGCGCGACAGGGAACAGAGAGAATTGATCGATTCCCGCGTACCCGGATACAGGTTTGCATATGACGATTATAGAAACCGTGGTCCTCTTGCAGGCATACTCTCGGGGCTTTCGGCCTGCGATGATAAATACTGTTTCGTCGCAGCCTGCGATATGCCTTTCATAAATGAAAAAGCCGTAAAGCTGCTTTTTCGCAAATGTAATGGATTTGATGCTGCCCTCCCCCGCTGGAATGACGGCTCACTTGAACCCCTGCATGCGGTTTACAGATGCAAACCTATGATCAGGGAAACAAAAAAAGCAATTGAAAGCGGTGAAACTGTTATTCTGGCGCCCGTATTCAGGCTAAATGTAAATTATGTAGGAATGGAAGAGATTAAGAATTGCGACCCGGAATTAAGGACGTTCATGAATGTTAATACTTATGAGGATATACAACAAGTTATAAACAAATTTTAATATGTACCTTAAAAAATTCCAGGCAAAAGAATTAATTGACAAAACACCCCGCGAAATAACGTATTCTGTAGCGGTTGAAGATACTATCGAGTTGTTCGTAAATAAACTTCACATGGCCTCGATCCTTGCCACCCCGGAGATGCTAAACGAGCTTGCCCTGGGTTATGCTATCTGCGAAGGCATTGTGAAATCCCGTAATGATATAAAGGATTGTCGAATAGACGGAAATATCATACATATTGAGATAGAGCCCACCGAACATCTTGAGCTATGGCGCGAACTGCGCTCTTCCGGCTGTGTGGGAGTCAGGTGGGATGAGAACGAGACAATCTCGGTCAGTTCTGATACGATATTCAGCGCAGACGTTATCAAAAAAAGCCTCAATTTCCTGGAATCCGATATTTACAGGAATACAAGGGGAACTCATGCCGCATGCCTTGTAGATATCAACGGGGATTGTGCGGTAAAGGCAATAGATGTGGGGCGGCATAATGCTTTCGATAAGGTTGTCGGCCGCGCCTGTCTTATGAACATCGATCTTTCCCGTCATTTCATCTTATCCACGGGGCGCCAGTCCGCAGGCATGGTGCTGAAAGCTGCGCGGGCGGGTATTCCTCTTGTGGCTACAAAAACTGCGCCCCTGAATACCGGTATTGAAGCCGCAAAAAGGTCAGGGGTCTGTCTTGTTTGTTTTGTTTCACCAAACAGGATGTCCATATTCACGCATCCTGAGAGGCTCGGGCTATGAAGCCGCCCGTCATTTGCATCGTGGGAAAAAACAAAACAGGGAAAACGCAGTTGATGGAAGCTTTGATAAAAGAGTTAAAATCCCGGGGTCTGCGGGTGGGTGCCCTGAAGCATCATAAGCATGGCGATTTCGAGATCGACATCGAAGGCAAGGATACATGGAAATACGCAAAAGCCGGGGCTGATGCTGTGGCGATATCATCACCTGTCAAGTTTGCTTTCATCAAGGATCTTGAAAAAGAGATGGGAATCGATGAGATCCTCGAATATTACTTCGGTGATTCCGATATCGTGCTTGCTGATGGGTTTGCACTATCGGATAAACCCCGGATTATCGTAGCCGATAATGAAGAAGATGCCGGGATTTTCAAGAGGGGATGTGCCGTTATAGCGGTTGTGGGGAAGGCCGGTATGGGATTTGATGATATCGCTGCAATTGCGGATAAAGTGAGAGTGTGGTGTGATGGAGAAATTAGCAGCGAACTCAACGAACTCGATACGAACTCATGAAGATTGGAGTTCGTTCCAGTTATTTGCCTGAGGCTCATCTACGCTCCATTCGCTTAAGTATCAGGGTTCACTTTCGATGCGATACAGGACGTTTGCAGTATCACCTGTGACATATATGGCTCCGGATCGGCCCACGGCCACCCCGTTAAATATCCAAGTAGGCGGGGCATCCCGCGAAGCCCGGGCGCCGAGGTCGAGCCCTTCTGCCACGATGCTGACTTTTTGTTTCTTTATATCGATGCGGGAGAGACGACCTGCTCCTGTCTCAATGACCAACAGGCCGCCTTTCCCGTCCGGCGCGAGACCTTCAGGAAAAGACAGGTTTTTCGCTATCTGTATCGGTGTGGAAACTTTTTTTCCATCTATTGTGATCTGAAGGACCATCCCGGTGACCCAATCACTGACCCACAGGTTATTGTCCTTCGCCGCAAGGCCCGCTGGCATTGTCAGGCCGTCAGCAATAATAATTTGATCTTTAATATTGTCGCTGTTGACCCGAACGACACGACCGCCTGTTCCATCTAATTTGAGTTCCGAGATCACAAGATCGCCCTGGAAACTGATCGCATTTATTGGCAGTGCAGGAAAGTCCGTAGGGTAAATGATATTCCTGACAAGCTTGCGGGTCTTGGGGTCCCAGACCTGTACTGCATTTGAGATCCATGAAGATAGCACAAGTTTATCGCCATCAGACGAGACCGTATTTGGAGCAACGATAACATCCGGCACTCCTATCCAGTCTCGTTCTATACTCCTCTCTTTTCCGGTCAGCCCATCGAATTCATGAAGTGTAAAGATATCAGCCACGAATACGGATTCGCCATCGGGGCGCTGCATTACTGCAACTCCACCGGGTGCTATCATCCCGCCCGGACTTACAGGTCTTTTCGTACCATCGGGATGGATCTCAAAGATTGAGCCATCCTGAGCATTCGAAACAAATAAGCGGCCTTTCGAGTCAAATGCAAGGTTGTCCAATCCCGGAAGCTCTGTGGAAATCACATCCCTGCCGCCTGTCTTTACATCGACCCGTGAGATCTCACCTTTCATATGGTCGGCGACATACAGATATCCTTTTGCATCGAACTTCACCGCCGCCGGAAGCCCGAAGCCTTCGGCCACAGATGTATTCGTACCATTTTTCACATCGATCCGCACCACTTTTCCTTTAGACCAGATAGGGCCATACAGGTATCCGTCCTGTCCCCAATCCATGCCATTTAACCAGCCCAGATCCTTAATGATGAGGCGGGGCTGTTTGATGAGGCCGGGGTCAAGTTCATACAGTCCATCGCCGAAAAAATCCAGTGCCACGAACAAACGGCCGTCATCCGAAAAAGTGATGGGATTAACGCCCATTGCTACTTTCTGGGTAATATTGCCGCCCTGAGGTGTGAGCATGCCCACCTCCCCTGTCATGATAGATGTCCAGTAAAGCGAGCCATCAGGACCGAATGCAAGATCATCCGGGGTATCCACTCCCCTTTCGGCGCCAAACCTGTTAATGATCTGACCGGTTTCAGGGTCCATGACCAGTATCTCACGACCAAAAACGCTGGCTATGTACATGGACTGCACCCCAAAAAGTGGACAGGTAGTTAAGAAACATTCTTAACAAACATCTACAGAAAGGGTGCAAATATGAAAACAAGAAAAAAATTCACACGAGAATTCAAGATATCGATTCTTCGTGAA
>CABMIH010000038.1 GCA_902386205.1 uncultured archaeon
AGAGGTGAATTCCTGTCGTTCGTCACCATTACCACTTTTGGTTTTGGCACCACGAACACGGATTTATAGAAAACGTTGTTGAGCTTGAACCTGTCCTCGCTGCTGGGTGTTATCGTAGCTGTGATCCTGTGTGCTCCCAATGAATTAAAAGTATAAGGAACTGGAATGACCCTTGTGCGCCCGTTCTGAGTAACTGCCTCACTGTCCACAATCGTGCCATCTATTTCGACATCAAGCCTGTAACTCGTCTCATTTCCTGCCTGCCTGACCACGACATTAAATACGTTCTCGTTCCCGATGATGAGGTTCTTGGGGCTCTCTATCTCAACGCTTGCATCATTGTGTATAGGCTCCTGTCTTATCGCGAACACGCGTGTTCCTTCAGGAGGCTGAGAAACAAAAGAAATGGCATCGAACAGGTCTTTGCCGTAATTATTATTCCCGTCACTCACAAGGACGATATTATTATTCCCTTCAGAAGCACCGATCACTTCATCCCCGATGGGCGATTTTATGCCTGCGAACTGCCTGTATGTGGTAGGGGTTTTTGATTTTAAGGCATCGGACAATTTTTGCCCCGTGTCAGGCTTGAACAGGTCCATACTCATGGTCTGGTCCGAGATGACCGTTATCTTTGGCGCATCATCCCGTATAGTAGTCGTGCCAAGAGTGTAAGGCGAGGCAAGGGCGACCACAAGAAGGCTGAGTATAATCACACGCGAGATTATCAATGGTTTTGGGATCCCTTTCCTGACGGCATACAACCCCCCAAGAACGATAGGGCTTATAAGCAAAAGAAGAATCGGGCTGGCAAACTGGGGTAGATCCATTACAGTTCACCCCTCCAGCGCAGGAAATACAGTTCAAAGAACACAAGGAACATTGCAGCTATTATGAGATATATTTCAATAGATTGCGGCTTCCTGATCGTCTGGACACCCGAAACGATATCTTTTGAACTTGAAACATTCGAACTCGTGCCTGCAAGACCCCTGCCTGCGAGATTTGATTCCCTGTCATCATACAGGTTGACTGCCACGCTCTTTCCCGGCAGGTCATATATCCCCACTTCATCAAGTAACAGCAGGTCAGTTGTCAGGCTATCGCCGCCCGGAGTCTTGACAGCCTGTTTTGCGGGCAGCTTGATAAACATCCCAGTCTTTGCATTGTATTCGCTCACGTCAAGGCTTCCGGTTATCCATTCCAGCATCTGTTTCCAGAAAAGAGGATAACCGGGATTGGCATGGAAATCATTCCAGACGTTATCGTTGAGGGGGTCAAAGATATTATCCCCCTCCGGGTCTGCAAGACCTGAATATATTACCATTCCCTTCCCGAATTTCCAGTAGGCAAGCATGACAGATTTATCTCCCCCTTCGACCAGGGTTACTGCGCCGGGTTTCAGTTTCGCTTTGAAATGCTTCTTAACTTCTATTTTCCCGATGTCGATGCCATCTGTAATCATACTGGGCTGGGCCACGGTCAGCGACGTCCTATTGGCGAGGGGGCCGAGTTCAACAGGCAGCAGTTCCATATCTTTTAAATCCGGGGATGCGATTATTACCGCATTTCCCCCATTGCTGACATAATCTGACAGGGATTTTATTGCTTCTGCCGATAATGGTGAACCCACAAAGACTATAGAATTGCCTGATAATGAGGGGATATTTCTTGTGCCTGTTTTTTTTATGTTGGTATTGACCAGGCCGAGAGCGACGACCGATGGTGATTTCACATTATCGGTTATATAAAGAAGGTCCTGTTTCATTGATCCGGGAATAATTACATAGGCGTTATTATCAGTGGCAAGTGCATCCTGCACATTAAGGGAGATCTTCGTTGTTCCCTGTGCCAGGTTATTGATCGCAAAATATTCGTTCGATTCTCCCTTGATATTAAGCGAATTTGAAAGCACGTTCTGGCCGTTTGTCGTGACATCTATCCTGACATCCTGTGCATTTTGATTATAGTTCATTACTGTGATCTTATAATCGCCATTTGTTTCGAACCAGCCGTTCACAATGCCAATATTGTCTGTCCTTCCGCTTATTGTCAGGAAATCCACAACAATGCTGTTTGCTTCTGCAAGTTTTTTAGCGATAGACGGGTCATCCCCATTCCAGCTTATGAAATCCGAGAGAACCACCATCCTGCCTCCTTCAGGTAGCAAACGGCGCCCAAGCATGATGGCGCTTGAAAGGTCGGTGCTTGTGTCCTTTGCCTTTAATTTCCGCAGGGCCTCAGCCGCGCTGCCTGAGGGGACTTCTTTTACGACCATGACCGGGACGCTCTCAGCAAGGATTATCGTGTTCTTCCCAGATAGGAGATTATTTACCTGCTCGACTGCACGCCCGAACTTCCCATCGGCCTGCATGCTTGCCGAAGCGTCAAGTATGAACACGGTATGACCGCCTCCCGCCTCTTCGTTTGCCATAATAAACGGCGCTGCTATTGCTAATGAGATAATAGTCAGCACCAGAAGCTGGATCAGGAACAGTGGATCTTTCAGGAATTTCCTGAATATATTAAGCCTTTTTTTCCTCTCAATATCGAGAAGGAACATGAGGGAAGGTATTCTTATTTTTTTAGGTCTTGGCCTCAGCAGGTATATTATTATAAGCGGGATAATGGAGAGAAGTGCGTACAGTCCCGCGGTATTAGCGAATTGTATTGAAGTATCAAGGAGACCCATTTTTACCTCTATTTCTTTCCCTTTACATCTCTCTGGCTTATGACCTCGAATATGGCATCAAAAACAGGTTTATCAGTTGTGACGCTATGGAAATATGCCCCGGCCATAAGACATGTCTCTTTGATGCCTGCCATGTGGTCGTTGAGACGCCTTTCATATTCCGCGCGGAATCTGGGGCTTGTATAGATATCCATTTTGGTGTCGGTCTCAAGATCGATCAATTTTGCTTCTCCCCCCAGGTCAAGGTTTTTCTCTATCGGGTCAAGTACCTGGATCAATATAAGCTCATTGTCACCGAGCCTGAAAATGCTGTTCTTAATGGAATTTATATCTGCCATGAAATCCGAAATTACTATTACAAGCGACCTTGATTTGATAACACTTGCGTACTTTTCCATGCAATAATCAAATTTTGTCTTCCCGGTAAGCGACGTGGAATTGAGAAGGTCGATGGTCTGTGAGAGATACTTCCTTCCACGCTTGGGTTTTGTGATATTTATTTCTTCCCCGAACGTGGATACGCCGAATTTCTCGTTATCCTTTGTCACAAGATACGCAAAACCCAGTGCAAGCATTGCCGCATACTCGAATTTATTGCGGAAATCCATACTCTTGCTTGTATCAAGAAGGATATGCGTTGTAAGGCTTTTTTCTTCCTCGAATTCCTTTACATAAAGTTTCTCGGTGCGCCCGTACACTTTCCAGTCAATGATCTTAAAATCATCCCCCTGCGAATATTCCCTGTAGCTAACAGGCTCCATGCCGCGCCCTCTTAAGATCGAGCGCCGGCTGCCGCTGTAAGCTGTAGATACGCGTTTTCGTATCATGAACGAGAAGCGGTCAAGCTCCTTGAAGAACGAAGTATCGATCATTTTTTATTTCACGGTTTTCAGGAGATCAGAAATGACCTGATCTGTGGTCATGCCCTTGCGCTCCGACTCGAATGTAAGAATAACACGGTGGCGAAGCACTGTATAGGCCATGGCGTCGATGTCCTCCTTGCTCACGTAATTCCTGCCCTTGATAAGAGCGCGGGCCTTGGCTGCCAGGATGATGCCTATGGAAGCCCGTGGAGATGCTCCATATTCTATATGTTCGTTTTTCTGCCTTGTGACACCCACGATCTTGATAGCTCTTGTTTTAATATCCTCGGCTATAGGGACATCACGCGTGAGTTTTTGCAGTTCAAGGACCTCGTTCTTTGTAACCACGCGGTTCACAGAAGGTATGATGTTTTTCGTATACCTGTTTACAATCTCGTTTTCATCCTCGAACGTGGGGTAATCCATCAATATCTTGAGCAGGAACCTGTCCAGTTGCGCCTCAGGCAATGGATAAGTGCCTTCCATCTCTATGGGGTTTTGTGTGGCAAGAATGAAAAAAGGCCTGTCCAGGGGATATGTTTTATTCCCTACGGTCACCTGTTTTTCCTGCATTGCCTCAAGCAGCGCGCTCTGGGTCTTGGGGGACGCCCTGTTTATCTCATCAGCGAGCACGATGTTTGCGAACACCGGGCCGGGCTCAAAACGGTACTGCTTCTTCCCGCCCACATCCTCGATGATATTTGTGCCTGTGATATCAGAAGGCATAAGGTCGGGAGTGCACTGGATCCTGTTGAATTTAAGGTCAAGGGCTTTGGCTATCGTACTTATGGTAAGTGTTTTCGCAAGCCCCGGATTGCTCTCGACAAGGGCGTGGCTGTTGCACAGGATCGCTATCAGCATCTGTTCGATGGCTTCATGCTGCCCGACAATGACCTTGCCGATCTCATCAAGAAGTTCCTTGAAAATCCTGTTTGAGCTCTTGTATGTCTCGTCACTCATGTTTTAACCTCTTCATATCTTACTCCGTTCGATTGCATATTTATTGATCAATTCTTTTTCGGTTTCGGATTTTTTCATCAGGATACTGTATCCCCCGTCAGAAACGTTAGAACCCAGGACATCCACAGGGAACGCGGCAGATTTGATGAACTGGTTCTGTGACGGATCATAATCCTTCGGCACATTCCCAAGCCCCCCGCCTGCCTGAAGCGTCAGGTCAACAGGCTTTCCTTCAACCGGGGCTATGTTCGGTTTGCCGAATATTTCCCCTGACCCTGTTTTCCCGGCTATGTTTTGATCCATGGACACATCCGCGAAAGGGTTGAGTGTATCGTTGGTGATATTCCCCAGGTTTCCGCCTACCGTATTCATAAAATTCGATACGTCACTTGGCGGTATCCGGGCTCCAGGTGTTATCAGGATCACAGCCGCTGCCACAATGAACACTATAGTTACAATAATCTTTGCAGCGATCCTGCTTTTTGAAAAAAGCTGTGAGGCCGAAACTTTTCCAAGCATTTCGGAAACATAGCTTTTCAGGGATTCAATGATAACATTGCTTTCGTCCCTGTTATCATAAGCTGTCCTTAGCCTTTCATTTAACTCGGGGTATTTGTCCTCGATCAAAATAGTGACGTTCGCTTTTTTATCTTTCCTGTGGAGTATAAACGCCCCGATGAAAGCGATTACAAGGGCCAGTACCGGCGGGATGATATTGAGCGGGATCTGCGGGTTTGCAAATGATTTTTCAAGGAAAAACTGCATATTGAGGATGATAAAGATCGTGTAGAAGATACTGGTTATAATGATCAAATCCAGGATAAAGAGGAGACGCATTTTTTTAAAAAATCCTGACCTCACAGTCTTTAGTTTATCAAGGAAATCGTCCATTTATTCACCTTCGTTCAGTCACCTTCTACTGCTTTAATGCTATTATTTATATTAAAGATATAGTTCTAAGTTCTAAGCCTTAACTAATATGATTTTAACCAAAATATAGCCAATGCATCTACTTATTTAAAATGTAGGTATAGAAGAGACTGTTACAATTGGTAAAGATTTATATAGCAATACGTTTCTCATAATTATCATGGTTAGACGTTCAGAGCCAAAATCATTTGGAGAATACACCAAAAAGGATTGGCAAAAATTTATTTGGTATGTAGCATTTTTCGGAATATTCATGTCGGGTCTTGGTTTATATGCAAAGAGCTGGGATACAATTTGGCTCGGAATTATATTTGTTATTATTTCAGTTGCCGCTGGATTCGTATTACATTTCTTTTTTGGAATTAAGATAATTGATTTAAGAAGAGACTTTAAGAACAAGAAATTCTAATTTATAATATATCATAGATACTATATAAGAATTCATGAATATTTAAGGTTTGCAAAATAATTGTGAATTATGAACTCAAGCCAATCAATTACAGATTTAGCAAAGACGATTGCTCCAATTATAACAATAGCTTTAATAATATTTGGTGGTGCATCTTTTATATACAATAATTGGTATAAGACCCCAAAATTGACTTATGAAACTCTGGATTCCTATCCACTAAGCAATGAAGAATATATAATACCAATTATAATAAGAAACGAAGGACACGAAAAAGCAACAAATGTTCGAATAACAGTTTATACTGCTGGGAATATTGATCCAAGTATTCCGAAGAAAACACCTGAAGAACTCACAATCAATATCGAAAGTAACAGCACATTAATTGCTAATATCCCAAGATTGACAGATGGTACTCAAATATTATTATACCCAAAAGTAAAAACACTTAGTCAAAAACCTATAAATGAAGTTTTAATTGCTTCTGATCAAGGTTCGGGGAGTGTATATGAACAAACAAATCAATGGTATGTTCCAATTGTGGCTTTTATGATAGGACTCCTTATTGCAGGACTTGAAGGGGTAATTGAAAGGCCTGAACGAATATATAAACTTAAAAATAATCCTCCTGCTTCCCTAAAAAAAGATACCTGACTTGGTTAGCCATTCGGTTAATAAAATCAATATGTTCCAATCGTAAAACATGATTTCATTTATATTAAATCTTGGAGACAATCTTTTTAATATCCGAAAGGTTTTTCTGTTCTTACTCCTATTTCGTGCCTAATCCCAGGGTTTTATGAAAGCCGTCATTTGCGAAGAATAGATATACGATGGCGGCAATTAGCTCTTCGTATGCCCAGATAGCTCAGCCTGGGAGAGCGCTGCGCTGAAGACGCAGATGTCCCCGGTTCAAGTCCGGGTCTGGGCATTTCCCATTCAATTCCTATCTATTTTTCTTTTTTCAGTTTTTTTCCTTTAGTCTTTTCGCCATATGCTTCATCAACTGCACGCCTGCTGATATCTTCGTAAAATCTGCTCATCGTCTTGTTGAAATCATCTTTGCTGTCCCAGAATTCAGGCGTTCCCAGACGCTTTATTATGGCGGCTGATACATCGGGCGGGGATATGTTCACGGAAAAGGATTCAAGCTCCTCTCCAGCCCAGAAATTATCGATCGTGACTTCTTTTTTATCCTCTCCTGATGGATGAACCTCTAACTGTGAAACGCTATCATTAGCCGCTGTGCGCATTTTTCGAAGCGATGCAGTTATATCATCCTTTGTCCTGCCCCTGAGTTTGAACAGCATGAACGGGTCCCGGTCAAACTCCTCTGCCAGGATATAATACACGGCTGCGATATGCTTGCAGGGATTCACGCTGTCGGGGCAGGAGCAGTCGGTCTTTATGTCTTTCGAGGATTCCGGAAAAAGTGAAATGCTTGCAGCATCAAACGCCTCCTCTATATTCTGAGGCATCTCGCCTGCGAGCAATTTTGCGGCGAAAATGGCTTTCCCAGACATCTCTTCCAGGACATCATTCCATTCCTTATCAATAAGCGGCTTTATTTCAATAATTACCATGTACGGCTCTGACGTCGAGCCCTGCACTCTTGCGGTCACTTTCCCGGGCGAAAGCATAAAATCGAGGACCTGCCCGCCCCTGGCGTACCGCCGTCCCCGCTCAAGCCTGTTGCTCCAGCCGAAGGATTCAAGCACTTTTACCCAGCGTTTTGACCACCATGTGTCGCCTATTGCTCCCCGCTTGCTTTTTGCTTTTATACCTCCCTCGACCTTAATAGGTTTTGAAGGAGGGTAAAAGCCCCAGAAATCATCACGGTAGCCCATTTATCCTCCGCGTCCATTATTCATCGGCAACCGCCTCTTTTCTCAGCGTGAATAGCTCCTTCAACTGCTCGGTCGTCATCTCGGTCAGCCAGCCTTCACCTGCGCCGATAATGTTCTCTGCCAGCGCTTTTTTATCCTCTATCATCTCATCTATTTTCTCTTCAAGTGTTCCGTCGCAGATGAACTTGTGCACCTGCACGTTCTTCGTCTGCCCGATACGAAAAGCCCGGTCTGTCGCCTGGTTTTCCACAGCAGGGTTCCACCATCTATCGAAGTGGAACACATGGCTTGCGCGCGTAAGATTAAGACCCACGCCTCCCGCCTTGAGCGAAAGGATGAAAATCCGGGGGCCGTCCTTTTCCGAGAAGCGCATGACCATATTGTCCCTCTGCTTCTGGGATACTCCGCCGTGCAGGAAAAGCACCTCCTGTCCAAAGGTTTTTTGTAAGTGGTTCTTTAGCATGGCGCCCATCTCTGCGAACTGCGTGAAGACAAGAGCAGCATCCCCCTCAGCCAGCACTTCTTCAAGCATTTCAGTTATCCGGTTCAGTTTACCAGAGCGCCCGGAAAGTGCGGAACTATCGTCCAAAAACTGCGCAGGATGGTTGCAGACCTGCTTCAGCCTCACAAGCGCCGACAGCACCATACCTTTTCTTTCTATTCCTTCTCTACTTTCGATCTTTTTGAGCATGTCCTTGACAACCGCCTCATAAAGCGTTGCCTGCTCCTTTGTAAGGTTACAGTGGACTTTCATTTCGATCTTGTCAGGGAGATCCTTGATTATGGTGGGGTCTGTCTTCAGGCGGCGGAGTATGAATGGTGAAACGATCTTTCTGAGTTCTGTCCCTGCATTCTTATCATTATACCGTTCTATGGGCAGCGCAAATCTTTTTCTGAAACCATCTGCTGAGCCGAGATATCCGGGGTTCAGGAATTCCATGATCGACCATAATTCCGACAGGCGGTTCTCAACAGGCGTACCCGTAAGTGCCACACGGTAGTGTGATCTTATCCTTCGTACTGCCTGGGACTGCTTCGTGAACTGGTTCTTGATGTTCTGCGCTTCATCAAGCACAACGCCGTTCCACTCGACCTGAGAGAGTACCTCTTCATCCCTGTGCGCCAGTGCGTAAGTACTTATCACAAGGTCGTAATTCCCGGTTTCTGCAAGAAATTCATTTTTCTTTCTTCGGTTGATGCCGTGATGTATCATCACCCGAAGCGGCGGAGCGAACTTTTCTGCCTCCCTCTTCCAGTTCCCGACAACTGAAGTAGGACAGATCAATAGTGTGGGCTTATCGATGCCGTTAGCTTTATCCCTCAACAGCAAAGCAAGCATCTGTATGGTCTTTCCAAGCCCCATATCATCCGCCAGGCATGCGCCAAGCCCGTACTGGCGGAGGAAGGAGAGCCATGAGAAACCTTTTACCTGGTAGGGACGAAGCTCACCCACGAAATCATCAGGCTGCGGCAATTGCTCTATTGTATTCCTGCCCGACAGTCGCTCAAACAGCTCCGATATCCAGCCTGATGCTTTAAAACCACTTACAGGAAGACCGATTCCAGATTCACCAAGGCCGGTGCCAAGCCTCAGGGCGTCACCCAGCATCATTTCGCCCGAATGCCCGGACCTGAAGAATTTGATCGCTGCATCGATATCTTCCTTTTTCACCTCCACCCACTGTCCTCTTATGCATACAAGAGGCTCTTTCAGGTTTACGAGAGCTTCGAATTCCTCTTCGCTTATCGGCTCATCTCCAATGGCAATCTGCCAGTCGTAATTTATGATCGAATCAAAACCAAATATTCCCCTGCTGGTTTTCGGGTCGCGCTTCGGTTTCAGGTTTAATTTTGCCCCGAGCTTGGCCGCGCTTTTGTTCCACCAGGGAGGTATGAGAACGCCAAAGCCACTTTCTGTCAGCAGCGGCACGGCTTCTTTCAGGAAAGCATATGCTTGCCTGCTGGTAAGCGCTGCCTGAGTTGGCCTGGCTGAATGAAGACTATCTTCGATCGGAGGATATAACCGGGTGGCTTTCCCAAGGTCGGCAAGAAGTTTCTCCTGTGGATGGTCGAATTTACGGTTCAGGAATTCAAGTGTATCCTTTGACTCTTTCCAGACCATTCCAGCGGGCACAAGAAGGCTTGGATCGTCGGATGCCTGAAGGAAATACCGCAAACTCCATTTATCCCGATTTTTATCTTCGGGCGGCTCGAGGCGGAAGCATGTACGAAATCCTGATCTTTCTATTTCGTGTATCGGAGCTTTCCATGAAAATACGTTTTCAGAGAGTTTCAAAAGGCCTGATGCGCTGGCTTTTATCGGTTCTCCTGTCGCGAGGGAATGAAGCCACGCTTCAGATAGACCGGGTTTTCTTGTTTTTATCTCTGAGATCGGGATCCAGCTTCGTATACAGCTATCGATCGCACTATTTAGAAAATCAGCCAGAGGTTCCTGCGAATCATTGAACCTGTTTTGAACAAGAGCCCTGCAAACAGGGGGCATTGAGCGCATAAGCATTGAAAAGCGCGTTCTGTCGTTATCATCGTTCAGCACATACTGCCATCTGGCGAATTCCATTCCATCAAATGAAACGATCCCGGGCACAAAGTGCTGTTTCGATAGGAGTTCCATCGCAAGCTTCGATGCTTTGCTCCAGAACCTTGTATCAGTACCTATCGCCGCATCACCTGCCCATGTCCCGGAAAGGGAACTCAACAATGAAACTGCATCTTCAGGCGTTATGCAAAGACCTTTCACTTTCCACTGCTGCAGGGTTAATGCTCCTTCCACTTCATCCTCATCCCTGAGAAGATCAGGTGAAGCCTGAGGGTATTTGGAATATGAGGGAAAGCTGAACAGTGCGCTATCGATTTGCACTTTCCTGACCCGCTCCGGATCCACCGATTCTAACACAGCCCTTATATCATTCTCCGAAGCCTGGAAAGGATGAGCACGCGGCGAACCTGCCTTTGGAAGGCGTCCCCTCTTTCTGGCTGGAGAAATTGAAGATTCGCCCCAAAAGAAAAAGCTCCCTGCCCCTTCTGCTGTTTCTGGCGGTTTCCATGTGCCATGAAGGACAATCATATAAATGTGAGTTCTATATCTCTTACTTTTCTCCGGGCATAAAGGTTATCTTTTTTCAGTCCGTATGTTCAAATCGGCAACGCTTATATTTACCCATGTCATCTCTAAGGCTGGAGAACTTCTGAAATGACCACTACCTGCTCAGCCCCGGGCAAGATATACCTCTTTGGAGAGCATGCGGTAGTATACGGCGAACCTGCCATTGCATGCGCTGTGGCGCTGCGCACCCGTATAAGCGTGGAAAAATCAGACGCTATAACCATATTTTCGGACATCGGAACGACCGGGCTGGATTTTGATATACATCCATATGTTTCAGCAGCTATCAAGAAATTAGGTTCCATGAAGGTCTCGATAAAAATAACCTCTGATATCCCCGTGGGAGCAGGTCTTGGTTCGTCTGCCGCAGTAACGATCGCAACTCTTGCAGCCATCAATATCGAATTCGGGCTTGGGCATGACAGCGGGGAACTTGCAAGGATGGGGCATGAAATAGAAAAAGAAATACAGGGCGCCGCAAGCCCGACCGATACTTTTGTATCGGCATTCGGGGGCGTGGTTGAGATCCCATCCAGGAAGCGACTTGAAATGCTGGATTGCGGCATCGTGATAGGCAACACGAATAAAGGCGCAACCCCTAAAAAGACCGCACGGCTGGTAAAACAGGTTGCTGCTCTCAAAGAAGATTATCCTGAAATCGTAAATCCAATAATCAAGACGATCGGTTCGTTTGCCATGAAAGGTGAGATCCTCCTCCCAAAGAAAGATTACATTTCCCTTGGCGAACTCATGAACGTGAACCATGGCCTCCTTGATGCCCTTGGCGTCGGCACTGCGGAATTGTCTTGCCTTGTCTATGCTGCAAGGAACGCAGGCGCTTTCGGGGGAAAAATCACAGGGGCAGGGGGGGGCGGATGTATGGTCGCCCTGACCGACTCACCGGATGAGGTGGCATCGGCGATAGAGGCTGCCGGAGGAAAAGCCATAATCACAAAGTTCACCTCAAAAGGAGTGATAAAAGAATGAATCCTGTGATAATGAAGATCGGAGGGAGCGTGATCACGGAAAAAGGTTCAGTGTCAGCCGCCAGGAAGGATAATATCGACAGGATATCGCATGAGATCGCATCATTTAAATCCGAAACAGACATGGATCTTATACTTGTTCATGGTGCGGGTTCGTTTGGCCATCCCCAGGCGATGAAATGGATAAAGGAGGGATTTAATGCCAGGGGCGTGTACCTGACCCACAGCTCTGTAAAAATATTGAATTCGATGGTGCTTGATTCATTGACCGGTGCAGGTATCAATGCCCTGCCCGTCCATCCTTTAAGTTCCTGCCTTCTTGAGGACGGCATGCTTGTGGATATGCAGGTCGAAAAGATAAAAATCATGCTGGAGAGGAATATTGTTCCTGTACTCCACGGCGATGTGGTGATGGACAGGAAACTGGGAGCTTCAGTCCTTTCAGGAGACAGGTTAGTCCCGTATCTTGCTATTGCATTGAACGCTTCAAAAATAGGAGCGGGAAGCGATGTTGATGGCGTGCTTGATGAGAAAGGCGCCGTAATAAAAAAGATAACCCCGCATAACTTTATAGATATTAAAACGCAAATACGGGGATCAGCTTTATCGGATGTTACGGGCGGAATGCTCGGGAAGGTGTCTGAATTCCTTGAACTTGCAAAAAAAGGAATAAATTCCAGGATTTTCAATGCAACCAGAAAAGATATGGTCTCTAAATTTTTATATGGTGAGGATGTTGGAACATTGATCTCAGACAAATGAGTTAAATATATACGGTGAAATTATAGGTACTGAATGACCACGTCGGACAGGAAGATAGAACATCTGTTATTATGCGTTGAAAAAGACGTTGAAGCCCACAGGACATACAATGGACAGAGAGCCAGCGGTTTTGATGACGTTGAGCTTGTCCATAACTGCCTCCCTGAGATAAATAAAAAATCCCTCGATATGGAAATTGAGTTCTTAGGCAAGAAATTCAGTGCCCCGTTGCTGATCGCTTCAATGACAGGCGGACATCCGGATACGAAATCCGTAAATGCTGCACTTGCAGGAGCCGCAGAAGAACTCGGTTTAGGCATAGGCGTGGGCAGCCAGAGGGCAGCAATCGAAGACCCTGCACTTGAAGATTCATTCCGGGTCGTCAGGGATAAAGCCCCGAATGCGTTCATATACGGGAACGTTGGCGCGGCCCAGCTTAATGAATTCGGGATCGAGGGACTTGAGCGGGCAGTTGAGATGATAGGGGCCGACGCAATGGCGATCCACCTTAATTTCCTCCAGGAAGCCATACAGCCCGAGGGAAATGTTGACGCGACAGGATGCCTGGCAGGTATCAAAAAGATATGCAGGGAACTTTCAGTTCCCGTGATCGTAAAAGAGACCGGGGCAGGCATTGCGCATTCGCAGGCGCAATCAATATGTGATGCAGGCGCGGCTGCTGTCGACGTGGGCGGCCTCGGAGGGACAAGCTGGGCTGGAGTTGAGACATACAGGGCGCAAAAACGCGGCGATCTGCTGTCAGACCATCTCGGAAAACAATTCTGGAACTGGGGAATACCCACAGTTGCCAGCATCGTCGAGGCAAAAATCTCGGTCCCGGTCGTAGCGACCGGCGGTGTGCGTTCCGGTATCGACGTTGCAAAATCAATAGCACTCGGAGCATCCATCTGCGGTATCGCACTGCCTCTTGTTGCCCCTGCATTGAAAGGGCAAAAGGATGTGGTGGAAAAGCTGACCCTGGTCATTGAAGAACTCAGGGTGGCAATGTTCTTAAGCGGGTGCAGGACTGTTGAAGAACTTGGAAAGACCCCGGTTGTCGTAACTGGAAGGAGCATGGAGTTTTTAGAGCAGAGGGGATTTGAAACCGGGAAATTTGCCAGGAAAAAGATATGATAAATAACTATTACGGAGTGAATTAATTGACGGAAATTGGAATTATAGCGGTCGGCGGTTACAATGAAATGGGAAAAAACATGACCGGCATCAGGATAGATAATGACATCATCGTACTTGATATGGGATTGCAGCTTGACAGGGTGCAGATCCACGAGGATGTTGAAATAGATAAAATGCATTCTCTTGACCTCATAAAGATGGGAGCGATTCCCGACGACACGGTCATGAAAGAAGTCGGAGGTACTGTAAAAGCAATAGTATGTACACACGGCCACCTTGACCATATCGGGGCAATCCCCAAACTTGCGCATAGATATAAAGCGCCTATTATTGCCACGCCATATACCGCAGAACTGGTAAAACACGAGATAGAGGATGAACAGAGGTTCAGGGTGACCAATGAAGTGATCCCGCTTAAGATCGGGGGCATGTATAATCTCACGCCTGATATCCAGATCGAGTTCATACGCATCCAGCACAGCATCGTGGATTCTGCGTATGCGGCGATACATACACCCGACGGCGTAGTGCTGTATGCAAGCGACTTCAAACTGGACAGGACACCAACACTGGGCGAGCCGCCGGATTTCCCACGACTCAGGAAGCTTGGGAAAGAAGGCGTCAGGGCCATGATCACAGAGAGTACGAATTCAGGGCTCTCGGGTAAGACACCCTCGGAACAGATAGCAAAAGACCTGGTGCGCGATGTGCTTCTTGGTACGGAGGAGACAGAATCAGGTGTTATTATCACAACATTCTCATCCCACGTTGCAAGGATCAATGCGATTATCCAGGCTGCCGAGGAAATGGACAGGATTCCCGTGCTTCTCGGGCGCTCCATGGAACGCTACCTTACAACAGCCAGGAACATGAATTATATAAAATTCCCTGGAAATCTTGAAATACACGGAAGCAGGAACGCTGTTGATAAAGCCTTGAAGCGTATTTCCCAGGATGGCAAGAAGAAATACCTCCCTATAATAACAGGGCACCAGGGCGAGCCGGACTCCATTCTTACAAGGATCGCAAATGGGGAAACACAGTTCAAGATAGATCCCGGGGACAAGGTCATCTTTTCCGCAAATGCCATACCCAATCCCATGACGCTGGCCAACAGGTACGCCCTTGAAACAAAACTGAAGATGGCGGGAGCAAGGATATACGAAAATGTGCATGTCTCGGGCCACGCTTCCAGGGAAGACCACTGGGAACTCCTGAGGATGGTAAATCCAGAGCAGGTCATACCGTCGCATGGCAATATGACGATGCATTCAAGTTATGTCGAGCTGGCTGAGGATGCAGGTTATGTTTTCGGCGATACTGTGCATATAATGAGAAACGGCGAGGAAATGCTGTTATGATTGCAGAAGCCCTCCAGAAAAGAGCCAAACTGGTGGACGAGGCCATCCCGAAGTTCCTTCCGATAACGCCCCCGGATGAGCTTTATCGCGCCATGCGCCACCTGCTTGACGCCGGGGGAAAAAGGCTTCGTCCGACAGCGCTTTTGCTGGCTGCCGAAGCTGTGGGGGGCAAGCCTGAGAACCTGCTCCCGGCTGCCCTGGCAGTGGAATTTGTACATAATTTCACATTGGTACATGACGACATCATGGACGATGCTGACATTCGGAGGGGACTTACAACAGTTCATAAGAAATGGGGAACATCGAGAGCGATCATAGCAGGGGATGCACTTTTTTCGAAGTCTTTTGAGATATTATCGTGCGCCAGAAGCGAACCCTCGCAGATCGTTGAAAGCATAGAACTCCTATCCAAGACGAGCACGGATATATGCGAGGGCCAGTGGATGGATATGAATTTCGCGACCAAGAAAGATGTGACAGAAGAAGAATATATCCGGATGGTCGAGAAAAAAACAGCCGTCCTTTTTGCTGCGGCCTTGAAGATAGGGGCTATATTATCAGGAGCGAACAGGGATGTTGCGCGGGCGTTATGGGATTTCGGGTGCCGAACAGGTGTGGGATTTCAGATATATGATGATGTGATAGACCTTATAACGCCCGAAGAGATACTGGGTAAGGCGCAGGGCGGGGATATCATAGAAGGGAAGCGCACTCTGATAGTGATACATGCGCTTTCAAAAGGAATCGTTATTGAGGCGCTGGGGAAAAGCAATGCCACAAGAAGTGAAGTCTCAGCCGCCCTTTTGGCCCTTAAGGAATCGGGTTCTATCGATTATGCCATGAACAAGGCCCTGAATTTTGTGGAAACGGGTAAATCTGCGCTGAATGTACTTCCGGATTCGGAGGCAAAAAAGATACTCATAGCGCTTGCTGATTATATGATCGCACGGAAGTATTGATGTAGTGTTATTTCACGATCACAAAAAAAAATATGGATACTCCGGTCAGAGCATCCATTAAATTATGCTAAAATCGCTTTGGTCACATCATATAACTCTCAGGCCCAAGCATTGGCATTTCACTCTTCTTTTCAGGGATCTCGGCCACAAGCGCCTCTGTGGTCAGCATCAGGCCTGCTATGCTTGCTGCATTCTGAAGGGCGCTTCGCACAACTTTCACGGGATCGATGATGCCAGCCTCTATCATATCCACATAGGTATCGGTCTTTGCATCGTAGCCCATATTAGGATTTGATTCAGCCTTTAGCTTCTCGATCACGACAGAACCTTCCTTTCCTGCGTTTATGGCTATCTGTTTCAGCGGCTCCTCTATGGCTTTCCTTATGATATTCACTCCTATCACCTGGTCGCCTTCCAAAGTAAGGCCATCGAGTTCCGTGGCAGCCCTGAGAAGAGCTATCCCGCCGCCCGGTACCACGCCTTCTTCTATTGCGGCTTTTGTGGCGTTCAGTGCATCATCTATGCGCATCTTCTTTTCTTTAAGCTCAGTCTCTGTTGCAGCGCCGACGTTAACCACGGCGACACCGCCTGAGAGCTTGGCCAGGCGCTTCTTGAGGTCGCTCTTCTTGTATTCGGATTCTTCAAGCTTGACTCGTCCTTCGATGATGGCTATCCTTCTTTTAAGGTCTTCTTTCCTGCCCTGTCCTTCGATAATGATGGTCTTGTCCTTGTTAACCCTGACCTTCATTGCGCTTCCAAGGTCAGAGAGCTTTGTGTTCTCAAGTTTCATGCCGAGTTCTTCGCTTATGACCTTCCCGCCAGTGAGAGCGGCGATATCTTCAAGTATCTCCTTTCGTTCATCACCAAAGCCCGGCGCTTTTATCGCGCATACCTTCAGGGTGCCGCGGATGATATTGAGCACTATTGTAGCAAGGGCCTCACCGTCCATGTCTTCTGAAATTATCAGCAGCGGCTTATTTTCCTTTACCACGGCTTCCAGCACCGGGAGGAATTCTTTCATTGCGCTTATCTTCTTATCAAACAGGAGAATAAGCGGGTTCTCAAGCAGGGCCTCCATTCCTTCCTTATCGGTTGCCATGTACGGCGAAATATAACCTTTGTCAAGCTGCATGCCTTCAACCACTTCAAGGGAGGTTTCCATGGATTTAGCTTCCTCAACTGTGATTACACCGTTGGCTCCGACCTTATCCATAGCATCGGATATGAGGTTCCCTATCTCTTCGTCATTGTTCGCAGAAATGGTTGCAACCTGTGTGATCTTTTCCTTGCTCTTGACCTCTTCGCTCATGCCTTTGATGGTTTTTACCACCATCTCCGTCGCCCTGTCTATACCGCGCTTTATCTCAATGGGATTTGCCCCGACAGTGATGTTTTTCATGCCGTGGTGCAGGATTGCCTGGGCCAGCAGCGTGGCCGTGGTTGTCCCGTCGCCTGCGACATCCTGGGTCTTTGTTGCCACTTCTTTTACAAGTTTGGCACCCATGTCCTCGTAAGGGTCTTTCAGGTCTATCTCTTTGGCGATGGTGACGCCGTCATTGGAGATCACCGGGCTTCCATAGCTTTTTGACAGTACCACGTATCTGCCCTGTGGCCCGAGTGTTATTTTTACAGTATTGGCCAGATGGTCAACTCCCCTTAATAGGGCGTGCCTGGCTTCATCATTGAAAATCAGTTGTTTTGCCATTTTATCCCTCTATCTTTGCGATTACGTCCTTTGATTCAAGGATGAGATATTTTTCCCCTTCTATTTCCAGTTCCTCGGAACTGTACCCCGTGTATAGTATCATGTCCCCTTTCTTTACAGGGAACTCTTTTTCCTCGACAGTTCCGGTTTCAACTACCAATCCCTGTTTTTTCTTTTCCTTCGCTGTCTCGGGAATATATATCCCGCCCCTTGTCCTTTCTTCCTCTTTGACAGGTTTGATCAAAACCCTTTTGCCTATTGGTTTTATTTTCATAGATATACCTCCTTCTTAAAATATTTCTTGCCTGTAAGGGGTTTTCATTGTTTGCAGTTCTATATATAGACTGCGGGAGTGGGGGCTTTGTGTAATAAATAATCAAAGTCCTTGACTTTATACACAATCGAATTACTTTTTACACAGAAACGGTTACAGGAAACGGATAGGTGATTTAAAGCTATTTTTAGAGGTTTGTGCAGGCACGTACCATGGCAAAAATTCACTATACGGCTTAATCTCTCCGTCTCTATCAACACCTAACAGGTCGTAACCACCATTATGAATCATGCTGAAAACCACCCTTTTCTTTAAATCAGACGACGTATCAGACATTAATGCACAAGCTATGTGGCTGGCATTCTGTTCTGCTATTTCGGTATTTTCGATTAATATCCTTTCTTCAAATATTTTATCAAACTCGGAGGGGTCAATTACCTTGAAATCCTTTCGATTAAGTATTGTATTCTGTCTGTCTTGATGATTATATTGAATATCAAATTCAATGCCTTCTTTGATTTTTTGTACGTATTTTTCACGAGTTAACCCCTCTTTTGATAACCTCAAACAGAACTCAAATTGCTGCTCCCACGGATTAAAATTTGTATCATCATATTGTTTTATCCCCTGATTTATGACTGATATGCGACGTTCTTTCATGTGGTTGACTTTTTCGTTTGTATCGTCTTCTATCTTTTTACGAGCTTTTTTCATATACAGACCAATAAACTCAGAACGGGCAGGCTCAGATATTGTATTATCCCTATTACGCAATTTATCAATTAATTCCGAGATTTCCTGTGGATTTTCATAACTTTTTTTGATTGAGTAAAAAATTTCACTATCTTTGAGACCTAATCCGAGACCTGTAATATATGGTCTGATTCTTCCTTCTTTATATAAAATTGATAAATGATAATGAACTGCCTGTCGTGATGTCTTGAGTTTCAGTTCGGCTAAACTTACATCCTTTTGTTCAAGGAGTTTCAGTATTGTTTCTCTATGTCTCTTTTCTTTCATGATACGCCCTTGTGTTAATTTGATTCAACAATTCTAAATAAGTGTCTAATCTATATTGAATCTTGTTAGACGGACGTCCAACATCTTTTCGTGTCATTTTTAATTATATTTGATACTCGGTCAAGATTTCCAAAAAGAATACAAAAGCATTGTGTATTAAGGAATTATGGATGAGTATTGTCAAGCGGTTGAATTGGAAGATTGAATTGAGGACTAATGCCCAATTCAAACATCTCCTGAATAACTACGGGGAGTGTAACCGTTTTTGCTGAAACTTCTAATAATCATTTAATATCAGACAATTTTATAAAATTATTGGGTGAGATAAGTTTCAATTCTTTGGAAACAGCCCCTTTATTTATTAATGGTTGTGTCCTTATTCTCAATTCTTTATCTTTTGTGATAAAATATTTACAATCTGTAGATTCTGCTGTCATGATATGAAGTGCATCAAAAAAATCTACCTGGTTGTTTACTAAAGTAAATAAGAGGTCTAAATTTGGTCTTTTAATCTCATTGACTGTTATTGTATTTACAAAACGTTTTGCACTTATTTTCTCAATAATCTCATTTAGTCTATATTTTTCATTTTCATCTAAGAAATGATTTTTTTTTTCACTTGCAAATTCCCTGTAACTATGACCGGATTTTATAACTTTGTTCAATAAATACCAATCAGCAAAATGAGCTGATATTTCTGCAATCAAAAAAGGCGAAAGAATGACGAAATGTTCAAATTTGATTTCGTCTAATTTATTTATTACATTGATCTTTTGACCCTTATTTTCACTTTCTCCCATATAGTTCTGCCAGATATAATCTATCCAGACATTCGTATCAATAAATAAGTTCGTGATACCACCAAGAATTATTTACTTTTTCTTTTCTTCCAAGTGCCTTTAATTTCCCCTTTTTTTCCATATTCTGTAGTACGTTGCCTAATTTCGTAATACGTATCTGTTACCGGATTATAGATTCTCTTCTTAGGTTGTGGCATCTTTATCTCAATAATATCTATGGTTTTAATTGTTATATCTTTTTCTATTTCTTTTTTAATAGTAAAATCCGGATTCATCATGCTATAGTTTTATCACATTATAGCGACATCTACCGCTTTATGGTACGCATCGGCAATCTGGAACTTAACAGGTCAATAGTAGCATCTATAGCGAAAGATCCTGTTGATTCTGCGACCCGGGCAAAAAAGCTTGGCGCGGATATACTGGAGCTGCGGATAGACCTTCTGGAGGAAGATGCAGGCAGGATACTTAAGGATGTGAGGAAAACAGGTCTGCCCATAATTATCACCAACAGGGCAAAACAGGAAGGAGGGGCATGGAAAGGGACTGAAGATGACCGCATACGGACACTGCTTTCCCTCATGCCTGTGGCCGACGCGATTGACATAGAATTAAGCGCAAAGATGAGGGACGCTGTTGTTAAAAAAGCTAAAAGTACGGGAAAAACGGTTATCATATCCACACATGATTTCCAGAAGACGCCCGATTTTGATAATATGATCGGAACAATCAAAGAATCCTTTGATGCAGGCGCAGATATTGCAAAACTTGCGGTAATGCCTGGCTCGCTCGATGACGTTTTGCGTTTGCTTGATGTCACTTTGCATGCAGGAGGAGCAGTATGCACCATTGCCATGGGTGAAACAGGCAGGCATTCGCGTGTCATTGCTCCTGTTTATGGATCTGTGATGACCTACGGATATGTGGAGACCGCCACTGCTCCTGGCCAGTTGAGAGTCGATGAACTAAAGACCATCCTTAACCTGCTCTGAAACAAGCCGTATGAGGTTCTCCCGCCCTTTCTTTATTTTTTGAATGATATTTTTATTATAAAGCTCGTTCAAAGCCGTGCTCACTGTTGATTTTGGAAGACCGAATACTTTCCCTATCTCGGACTGGTACATAGACCCGCCTTTTTCTTTCAGGAGTTTTACGATCCTGTCTTCCAGATTCATCATTTCTGTTTCCGTAATGTCCGGGACAGCGTCGTTTGAGTTCTCTTTTCTTGTCTTGCGGATATAAATAAACGCACCGGCCCCGATGATGAAAATGACAATAACCAGCGGTAACCAGGGAAACTGGGTCTTTAAAAGGACAATCCTGGGTTCACCTGCCCCGAAAGAGCGGAGGCCGTACCATATCATCCCGTCGCGGACCTGGTCAGGCTCAGGTGTTGCCTTTTCTACCGTATAACCCGGAGGATACTGGATTATCAGGGTATTGTCCTTTGACAGGTACAATCCGCCAACGAAAACATCACCGATATTGAGGTTCGACGGATCTACTTTTGCGAAATTCGTCCATGTAAAAGAATAATGCACCACCCCATATTTGCCTGTGGGGGTGGATTGCACAACAGCAGTTCCTGAAAAGTCCTTTGCGGTCATCCCCCGCGATGTTGCGGCAGAAGCCTCTGAGACCGACTTTTTCATGAGGTCGGTGAAATCATTGAGGTAGACCGACTGCAATTGCCTTGTATAATTATCAAATGAACCAAAATCCTGATCTGAAACCAGTATAGTCCTGTATTCCACGTTCCAGATGGCTGTACCGTCAGCTTTGATATCGATTGTATATGTTATCCTGTAATCGTTTTCTGGTGCTGCACCTGCTATGGACAGTAATAATATAAATATCATAGCAAGAAACAATAACTTCAACGCCATAGTACCACCCACGATATTTGTATCTCCTGGTATAATATCATTTTGATTTTATACTAATAACCGAGATGTTTATCAACGTCAATCATATGGGTAAAGGAGTATTTATAATTTTTATTGGCTTTTCTTATGAAATTGTTGAGATATTTAAAAATTATATTATAATTAATTAGATTATAATTAATCAGATTGTTCCCATGCCAATAGAGAGTTTCCACCAAACGACCAGGTTTTATCACAAGCACCTCTTGAAGAAAACGTGCCATATCGCATCCTTGACGTCAGGTTTCTCACGAAATCTGTCCTTCCGGAGAGATATCGAACTGCTTCCCTGGGAGACAGAACCATTCTGTCCGTGTTGTGGGTCCTGCAGGAGATCGGGACCCAGATAGAAAGCTTTCTATCCTGCCGACAGGCCTGCGGCGAGCTCCCAGGAAGGACAGAATCGACAGCATTTAACCCCTTATCATCCATGAAGTATTCGCTCACATGTCCTGAGTTTCAATATCCGAGTCAGCCTTCGCAGAGTGGGATGCGATGGATAACACCAACCCCACCGTTCACGATATCACCTCTTTATGTCCTGTTTTTTCCGAGTACCCGAGCGACTTGCGCAAAAGTTCAAGACCTTTCCGCACTGCTTCGCTCTTACTCATCACCTCTTTTTTCATCATCACTTCCTTCAGGAACGTCTGATCAATATTTGTGATCTGAGCCGTTACCGTTATTCTTTCAATCCCATCTGTTTTCGTTTCGTCAGTCATCTTTTTACCTCCACCTATTTTCGCTACGTACAGAGTACACTTCTTGGGATTGCAATGCAGTCTTTCGCCGCACCCGAAGGCACGTTTCTTGAACCTCAGACAGCTCCTCTTCCAGATCTCCTTGACCATTCACCATACCGTGTCGGCTATCGGCTCGACTATATATCAGTCGCCACTACTTTCGCCTTCCATCAATGCGAGACAATCCATAAAAATAAGCTGAGAACAACAGCGACCCTGAGATGAGTTAAGAGCCTACTCTCCAAATGCGTTGGAATATAAAATTTAATTTTAGACATACCCCCTCAACTCCTGTAGATCTAGTCGTTCAGGCTCGCCCCCCAAGCTTCCGGGTTCTGCCGGTGGGTTACTGCTGGGAGGGATATCACCAATTCCTTCATCATCTTCATGTTCGATGTTTGCCATGACTTCAGCAAACTTGATACGCTCTTGGACAAGATAGGCCAGATCTTCACTCACAATTGCGTTGACTTCATCTAATGTTTTACTATCGTCCGTAACCTCGATACTGATGTCTGAGAATGTGAGTTTAATCGAAGGCATGAAACAACCCCCTGAGAATGGCCTCAAGCCATGAGAAGGACATGTCTACATCTCCCACCGGGCTTTCTTCCGGTGTTTGCCCTTTCTTGCCGGGGGCGCTCCCGGTTCCCATATTGGGGCTATCCTGACCGTGCCGAACACTTTTCTCATGCTGGGGGGTTTCGGCTGTTTCTTACTACCTGTGGTAGTGCGCGGTCTGAGCCTGAGCTGCTGTACTGTACGCTGTTTCTGCGTCTGTTTTTGTACCTGCTTCTCGATGCTGACTTGTTTTGATCCGCTCCTCTGTTTTTGAGCAGGGGGTGTTACGCTCAACAAATCCGGCACCTGGTCTGATACCTGTGCGTACTTTTGGGTTTGTTTCTGGACCCGGGCTTGGATTGCAATCTCGCGCTGTGCCTGTTCCCAGGCCGGGATTTCAATTTGGGCTGTTTGAAGAGGTGTCATGAGTGAAGGAGTTTGTTTTGTATTCTGTGCTTGCTGTTTCCTCTGTACTGCTACGGCTACGGGTCTTTGTTTAGCAATCGCAACTATTTCCTGCGGCGCCTCAACTACAAGTTCCCGTTCAAGCGGTAGGGGGATGGCTATTTTGCTGTATGCTCCGTATTCAGGTTCCAGGGGTTTCTGAAGGATGGCTCTTGTGCCTCTCCGTCTCGGTCTTACCTTTGCCTCAACCAGGTACCCCATACCCAGTTTGCGCATGTCTTTAGGTATCTGGTTCTGCTGGTTCAACTTGCGCTCTTCCCGCATCCATTCCGCATCATGTACGATCTTCTTGTGAACTGCTTTTTTAAGGTCGTATCCAATATCTGCTTCTGTTACTGGCTTGGGTTCCAGTGTCGGGTATTTCCTATCTATCACATCCATTCGACCCGCTTCCTTCCAAGTCTCGTAATCGCGCCATTCAGCATCAGAGACAACTTTATCAAGGTATGCCTTTCGAAGGTTTGCTCTGGGCATCAGCCTCTTCTTTGATGGTTTTATCTGGAATTCTTCAATGTTTGGCGCCTTCCCGAATAGTTCTTCCCGACTGGGTAGTAATGTGTTCTTTCCTCCGCCTTTCGGGATCTCTTCGGGCCTGTATGTAAGGATTCCCGGCTCTTCGTCACCTATGCTGATATCCTTACGATGCCTTACTTCCGGCCTGGATTCTTCTTTGACTTTGTTGAAGTAATCCGATTCTACCAATACCTCATCTGTAGCCTGCACATCAAAGCCTTGGGGTTTGCGTACAACACGGCCTTTCCTATCTACCTTGACATTGTCTATTGTCTTACCTAACTCTGCTGCAAGGCCTCTATTGAACTCTATTGCCCCCTCCTGAGCGACGTTTAGATGTACTCTCGATGGTGAGCTCGGTGGCGTGATGCTTGTTACTTCGTTTTTTCCTTCGCTGTATTCTTTGGCAGTCTCGTAGGCTTTAGCTTGGTTCTCGGTGGGAGTGGCGCGGGCGGGGGGTGTGCTTAAGGCTGTGGCTGCTGCAGCAACACCAATGCTAATTTTAGCCTTGGATGCTGAGACGAGTTGTTGGCTGGTTGCGCCTCCCCCTGTGACGATATTAAACGGTTCTTTTATTGGTGGTTCCGCTGCTCTCCCGGAGTTTCTTGGAAAAAATGATTGTGAGCCGGTTGCGATATTAAACTCTTCGATCGGTGGGGCTCCCTTTTTTGCTGGAATAGTCCCGACCTTCCCCGTAACTGTCTTTATTCCTTTAACTACTCCCGCCGAAAACAACAGATCCATTCCGAACTGTGCAGTGTTCATTGTAGCTTCTTGAACCATTCCTTCAGCGGCCTGACCTGCACCATATGCCGCCATTCCTGGCAGCATTGCCGGATTCTTGGCTGCGGTAAATCCGACGATATCCACTGTTACCGGGATAACACCGCCGAACTCTACCATCCGTGCCGCAGATTCTTTACCCAATCCAACCAATTGCCCACCTTTTGATCTCTTAATTTCTTCAGGCGCGTTGATGTCCAATCCCCGGATCTGAGATGCCAAGCTTTCGGATCCTTTCATGATGTTCGTTGATGCATTGGTTGGTTTTATTCCGGCTTCCTTGAAGCCTTCCTGGAACTCCTGGACTTTCTCCCTGTCGGCCTGCTCTTTTCGTATCATGGTGCCATATTTAGGATCGTTGAGGAAAAGAGGTTTAGCTCCGCGTGCTTTCAGTTCTTCTTCTGAGATTGGCCGTTCCCCTCCGGCCCACTCAAGTCCGCTGCTCTGGTCTAACTTGACTTTCAAAGAAACGTAAAATCAACCTAATTTTTTCTGACAAACCTTAATGCAAAGAACCTCTTGCAAATTTTAATATGTATGGCCTAACTTTTTAAATCAAACAAATTAGTTCAATATA
>CABMIH010000039.1 GCA_902386205.1 uncultured archaeon
CAAATGACTGAGCAGGATATGATTAATGTGCTTGCCAATGCCGGATATATTATTAAAAAGAGGGATGTCAGGGGGTGCATATAGCCCCCACGTTTTACGGGTGATATGAGTTTTTCATAGGAAAATTTATAAATGCCATTAATGTCATATAAATAAAATGGAGAGTAAACCGGGTAATCATTATCTAAACCTGCGTGGTAATCTCGTAAGTTTAGAATGATATAGAAATACCAAACACAGGTAATGCTGTGCGCGGAATAACTATGGAATTAGTTCCTGCCCGGGCTTGTATCCTTTCCAAGCGCTCAGAGCTTTGTGATTTTCATGCCATGCACAAAAGTTCACTTAATCCATGTACAATTTAATATTTAAGGAGGTTAGATGTATGGATCTGTTCTGGACAATCGTTGTGATTCTGGTAATCCTCTGGCTATTGGGATTTTCGCTCAATTTATTTGGTGGCTTAATCCATATATTGCTGGTCGCTGCTATCATCGTGATACTGGTCAGAATCATCCAGGGAAGAAGGCCCTTGTAGCCATTCCGGTTAGAGAAGGGAAGCCAAAATATTACTTTATGGATGGAATATTTTTATAATATGAGCAAGTTTCAGAACATCCACATATAGACATTTTTTTTATCCTGCAATTAGGAATATTTACATATCTTTTTTGCCCTACTCCAATTTCAGTAATATCGTCCTTTGAATATCCAAAATCAGTACAATCTTCTTTTAAAATCATTTTTTTCCTCTTATGAAGTAATCCTTTCGAGAGGGTATATAGTTATCTTAAATAGATATTTAATAAAATAATTTTGAGTTTCCCGTACAAGAGCCCTCCAATGATCATAACCGCTGCCAATGCGTAGAAAAGACCTCCAATATAATGGTACTGGAACACAGGTTTTGTCGTAATCGTTTCTCCTTCCTGGGTGATGGTTTCCTCTATATAACTCGTGGGGATGCCGATTACAGCAGCGTAGAGCCCAAGGAGGGCTATCGCAGCAGACAGCACAATTGCAGATGCGGTAGCTCTCTGTTTCAATATCTTAGCCATATGCACTGTGAACACCCCTGCAATATATCCCGGCGATCTTCCTCAAGCGACCCATACCATTTTGCTTTTATTATTGCACGATACTGGTTGTCGAACTTGATCGACATCCCTTTTCCACGCTATCACTGTGTCTATTTCTTTATAATGCTTTGCATTATTATCTGGCGCAGGTAAAATTAACATATATCGCAGGTTATATGTGTATGCGGAGTCTTAGAGAACCGCTGATTTTGAGATTATGGAGTATTAATTATGGACAGTTTATCGCTAATCACAAGGAACACCGAAGAAATAGTCACAAAAGATGAGCTTGAAGCACTTATCAATTCAAGTAAAAAGCCCTCGGCCTATGTGGGATATGAGCCCAGCGGGAAGATTCACATGGGCCACGTTTTGACCGTGAACAAGCTCCTTGACCTCCAGGCAGCAGGTTTTAAGATAACCGTACTGCTTGCCGATATCCATGCTTACCTCAATGAAAAAGGGACAATGGATGAAGTGAGGAAAATCGCAGATTACAACAAGAGATGCTTTATCGCCCTTGGCCTTGATGAAAATAAGACCGATTTCGTTCTCGGCTCATCATACCAGCTCAAACCCGAATACATGCTTGATGTCCTGAAACTTGCCCGCAGTACCACACTGAACCGGGCGCGGCGCAGCATGGACGAAGTGAGCAGGGATGCAGAGAACCCCAAGGTGTCCCAGATGATATATCCCCTCATGCAGGCACTGGATATTGCACATCTTGGCGTGGACGTTGCAGTAGGCGGCATCGACCAGCGAAAGATCCACATGCTTGCGCGGGAAGGCTTGCCAGAGCTTGGCTACAGGGCGCCTGTATGCATCCATACCCCCATCCTCCTTGGGCTTGACGGCAAGAAGATGTCATCGAGCAAGGGCAATTATATTTCAGTGGACGATACGGCCGAGGATATCAAAAAGAAAATGAAAGGCGCTTTCTGTACAGAAGGTGAGGTCAAAGATAATCCTGTATTGAGCCTGTTTAAGTTCCATATCATGCCGCGCTATCCCGAAATAGTGGTAAAGCGCCCTGAAAAATACGGGGGGGACCTGCATTATGAAAGTTACGAGAAGCTTGAGTCCGATTTTGCAGCAAAGGTGTTGCATCCTATGGACCTGAAGGTAGCAGCAGCCGGGTATATGAACGAGATACTTGAGCCCGTGAGGAATTTGATGAAGGTGGAATAATTGATCACGCATATAGTTCTTTTCAAATTGAAAGATAGAAGTCCGGAGAATATTGAAAAAGCAAGGAATGTCCTGTTTGGCATGAAAGGTAAGGTCCCGCAATTGCGTCACCTGGAGGTCGGGGTTGATGTGCTCCATACCGAGCGTTCGTATGACATCGCCCTTGTGACGAAATTCGATTCCCTTGAGGGGCTTGCAGCATACCAATCCCATCCTGTCCATGTCGAAGTGGCAAAATTCATAATGTCTGCGAAAGAATCTGCGATAGCTGTGGATTACGAATCAGAATAGATCAGCCCAGGTAGTCCTTCTGGATATTTACGACCTCAGTGCTGTTTTTTGCTTTTGAGTACCTCTCCAGCGGTTCCCGGTTCAGGTCAAGAAAAGTCTTTCCCCATTTGAACTTGTCAAGGATAAGTTCAGCCTGTTCTTTTTCGCCGAGTATATAGAGTGCAGCAGCGAAAGCTTCAACAGTGCAAAGCTTGAAAGGCTTCCCGTAATTCACAGGATTTGCTGCAAGCAGGAATGGCAGGGCGCGGTGCAAAAGGCGCAGTTTTAGCAGCATCGGGAATACACGTTCCACTTCCTCCCATGAGCAGTCAAGTACGGCAACACCCCGGCTTGCATTGTCAGCAGGTGAAAGTGCCTGCTCTGCGAATGGATCAAGAAGTATGGCCCCGGAGGGAAGCTTTCTTGGTGCATCATGCAATAAGGCAAGTCTGAACCTGGCAAGCTTTTTCCCGGAGCACTTCCTGGGATCGCACTGGTTTGCATGATACAGATGGAGCGTGATCATGCACTAATTAACATTACGGGCCAATATCAGGTTTTGGGTTGTTGATCGAAGAGCCCGCAAAAACCACAATCGTTATTAAAACAAAAATCCATAAATTGGCCATATGGCAAAAAAGAAGCAGAAACAACCGGAAAAAAAATCAAGCCCGACCTTTGCATATGCGCTATTAACGCTGCTTGTTATCGCTGCCCTGGTTGTTTTCATATCATTGAATAAGGCACCTGAAAAACCCATTGAGAAACTTCCGTCTGCGGGTGAGTTCGTGAAACTTGACAAGCCGACGACTTATGAGGCGGGCAAAGTGAAAATAATTGAAATACTCAAATTCGATTGTCCTCATTGTTATGATCTTCACAAAAATATGCCCCAGATCCTGAAAAAATATGGTGATAATGTAACTATCACTTATGTTCCGATAGTATGGCCCAAACAATCAACGAAGAGCATAGAAGCATATATCATAGCAGAGGAAATGGGAAAAGGTGAGGAAATGCAGGATGCCTTATTTGAATCACAGGCATTATATCAGGCAAGATCCCAGAATGGAATGGATATAATGGAGAGCGTCCCGGCCATTGAGATTGTTGCTGCAAGGATCGGCCTTGGTGCTGATTTCAATTCCAAACTTGAGAGCGGTTATGCAAGAAATGCTGCACTTGAGAATCTCAAGATCATGCGTGATTATAATGTGGAGGTAGTTGGAACACCTCTGGTCATAATGAATGGAAATCTGAAGGTCAATCACACTGTTTCAAACCTGGACATGGTAATCGGTTCGTTACTCAGTTGAGCCTAAAGTAAACTTGATTAGATAGCTTAAAAATTATAAAGGTATCAAAAATGAGACAGGACTATTTTGAAAATTATGTGGAACATGCCTTTGGCGACCATAAACAAGCTGATTTCAAAATCAATCAAATAATGCATAATTATACACGGTTCTTCCCGGATGATCTGGATTCTAATATCCTGGATATAGGCATTGGCCGTGGGGAAATGCTGACGGTTTTTAATAATTTAGGATACCGGAACTATCTTGGTGTCGATATATCTCCATCTACTGTTTCATTCTGTAAAAATATTGGATTGAATTGTATTCAGATACAAAATACGGAAAACTATCTCAGCGACCGTCATGGGCAATTTGACCTGATCACATTATGCGATGTATTAGAACACATAGAAAAAAATAAGGTCATCGAATTTGTAAAATCAATCAATATAGCTTTAAAAAATGATGGAATAATTATTATCCAGATTCCAAATATGCAATCACCAGACCCTGCCCTTCACAGGTACAATGATATGACTCATGAGATTGGTTTCACAGAACATTCTTTAAATCAACTTCTAATGCTGGCAGGGTTTTCTGATATAAAATTCTATCCATATGAAATTATTATTGGCTGGAGTTTAAAAAATATTATTCGATCATTTGTGAGAAGTGTGTATCTGGATATTGTTCGGATAAGGAGATTGATTAATGGCGATCTTAACCCGAAGATTTTGAGCCCGGTTTTTTTTGCTGTAGCAAAAAAAAATGAATGAATTTATGAATTTCTACCTGCATTATTTTTTTTATAGAAACCTGAAATCATACCTTTTGTAAAAAAAAATGCATTAAAAAGAGAATACCAAACCAAAAATACATACTGGTCAAAGTTATTCCACTTATATTTAAGAAATCGTACAAGTATTTGCGCGGTGAAAAGGATAAGTAATATAATGGCAAATCCTGGTGAAATTACTAAGGTTATTATTATAAAAAATGGAAATAGAGCAATCAAAAAGTTATAAAAAACATATGAAATCTGGCTCACAAATTCTTTTTTACTCATAGGATATACTGCCTTTAAATATCTAATTATAGTTCTCCCGTACCATTCATTTTGTTTTTTCAATTCGGTTTTTGTGTGTGGATAATGTCTTCCTATAGTCCCTGAGCATGGAATATGTCCATAAAATCTAATATCTCCAAATAAACGGAAATTGAATTCACGATCTTCTCCAAAACCCAATGTCGGATTGAATCGTATATTTTTTATTAGTTTTTTTCTGTACAGAATAATTCCATCCATCTTCATGGTTTTTGAGATATATTCTTCTAATTTTGTATCAATTATAGGTTTAAAATAAATACTAATAAAATCCCGTTCACCAATTTCATTAATTGCAGTACTAATTGTGGAACTGTTAATAAAGCAGGTATCAGAATCTATAAAGAAAATGAACTCGCCCGCGGTATTATCAAGACCTATATTTCGGGCATTTGCAGGAATTGCAATAGTCCCGAAATCCCTTTCTTTGAATAAATTTATTGAAAAGGATTCATCGTTCAGGTCATCCCTGGCAGTATTTATTATATTTATAGTATCATCCGTACTGCCACCATCAACGATAATCAATTCGACCGGCCTATAATCCTGCCTATGCAGACTCAGAATAAAATTAAGTATAGTCTCCTCTTCATTCAAAACAGGAACAATACAAGATACAAGATCTTTTTTTTTTTGCATAGTTTATGTATCCCCCGGGAAGGGATTTCTATTGAGATTTCTCTTGCATCTAACGTATTGATTAAGTATAAATATGTCGTAAATCGAGATAAAAATAACTGTATAACTATCAGTAGTTGGTGGTTACCAATTGATAGGGATCGCCATTTAAACTTAACTGTTTTTTGCACTTGCAGTGAACTATTGTAATAGTTACAATACATGCAGGTAAAATTGTGTTAGAAAATTTTATAATATTGTAACTTGTTACAATAGCAACTATGGGAAGGGAGTTCGTTCGAGAAATCAAGGGCAACAAATACAAATATCTCGTGTATTGGGACAAAACGGAAAAGAAGCAAAAACAAAAGTACTTAGGAAGAGTTGATATTGAAAAATCAATGATTCTGAAGGTGCCTAATGAAAAAGAAGTTGCAGAGGCCATAATAAAGATTGGAGGAGGTTTAATAGAGCGGAAACAATTGGAAAAATGGATTAAAAGATTGAAGATTAAAGAGAATATGGATATGCTGAGAACTCTGTTTGTTGAATAACGATTTTACCTATTGTAACTTGTTACAATAGTAATGAAAAAGTTACCAATGGTTTTGGGTAGGCGTTGGTAACCACCTAGTTCACTCCAACGATAAAACGATGGTTAAATAAATAAAGAAACAGAAATAGTTTAAGTTCATGAAATTACTATACGATCATTCGATATTCAGGCTCCAGCGTTATGGCGGTATCTCCAGGTATTTTTATGAATTGATTACGAGGCTTGCGGCAAAAGAAGATGTAAGTATCGACCTTTTTGAAGGTTTCCATGTCAATAAATACGGATTATCGGATCATAAAAACAATTTTAATACATACAGGGGTTTTAATGTTCCTGAAATAAAGTACGCAGGTTATACTTTTGAAATTATCAATAAGCTCTGGTTCAATCATGTATATTCAAAATCTGATTTTGATGTTTATCATCCCACTTATTACAGGAAAGATCTGCATAAATTCAAAAAAAAGCCTGTTGTCCTGACTGTCCATGATATGATACATGAACTGTACAGCAGCCAGTTCTGGAACAGCAAATGGGTCATTGAATCCAAAAGGGTATCAATTGATGCTGCTGATGTCATCATATGTGTTTCCGGGAATACAAAAAAAGACCTTATCAGGATGTACGATGTTCCGGAGAACAAGATCAAGGTGGTTTACCATGCTTCCTCAATGCAATTATCAAACTTACCGCCAGCAGGTGAAACCGGAACCGGGGGCAACATTAAACCTTATATTTTATACGTGGGAGACCGGAAAAATTATAAGAATTTTTCACTCTTGCTGGAGGTTTACATAGATAATTTTTCAAATAAGTTCGACCTTATCTGTTTTGGAGGAGGTGGGTTCGATAAGAATGAATTAAGAATTATCAGGAAGTCCGATCTGTCAAAGAATGTCATCCATTTGAACGGGCAGGATAACCTGCTTGCATCATTATATAAATATGCCTTTTGTTTTGTGTTCCCTTCCCTGTACGAAGGATTCGGTATCCCGTTGCTTGAGGCCATGTCGATGGGATGCCCGGTCATTGCCAGTAATACAAGCTCGATCCCCGAAGTCGCAGGCGGGGCTGCATTATTGTTCAATCCTGTCTCAAAAGACAGCCTGGTCGATGCAATTGATATTTTAGAGAAAAACGAAACGAAGCGGAAGGAACTCATCAGACTTGGATTTGAACGTGAGAAAAAATTCACCTGGGATAAAGCGGTAAATGAAACACTGGATATATATAGAAGCATCTTATAAATAAGACAGAAACCAATGACAGTTTTTCTTATAACAGGAGCGAACGGGTTCTTAGGCAGGCATCTCGTAAATGTTCTGGAGCCCGGGAAAAATAGGGTATATGGCGTTTCGCGCAGGATTCCAGGCGATCTTGCGTCAGGACATCCAGATATTATATATGAGCAATGCAACCTTATCGACCAGGCATCGGTTTTTGCAGTATTGAAAAAGACCCGACCGGATTGCATATTCCACCTGGCAGCAGAAAGTTCTGTTGCCGCAAGCTGGAAGAGCCCGATCAATATATTGAATAACAACATAATTTCGCAGGTAAACATTTTTGAGACAATCCGCGAGCTTGAATTATCCACCCGCGTAGTTGTTGCATGTTCTTCAGAAGAATACGGTCTGGTCAGGGAATCCGATACGCCGGTAAATGAAAAATGCTGCTTTAATCCCCTCAGCACTTACGCTGTCAGCAAAGTCACCCAGGATATGCTTGCATATCAATACTATAAAAGCTATACTATGGATATCGTAAGAGTGCGTTCTTTTAATTTAACAGGTCCGGGCCAGTCCCCGGGCTATGCTTTAAGTTCATTTGCAAAACAAATAGCAGATATTGAAAAGGGCATATCTGAAAATACCATCCTTGTCGGGAACCTCAATGCAAAACGGGATTTTACGGATGTGAGGGATGCGGCCAGGGCATACTTCAATATAGCATCGAAAGCAAGGGCCGGAGAAGTGTACAATCTGTGCTCAGGAAAAGCCTACAGCTTAAAGGAGTTGCTTGACTTCCTGGTTTCACTTTCAACAGTTGAAATAAAAGTGGAGGTCGACGCTTCAAGGTTTCGGCCATCTGACCTGCCGGTTATGCTGGGGGATAATACAAAAATAAGAACCGGGATCAACTGGACACCTGAAATAGATATACATGATACTTTGAAGGATTTACTTGATCATTGGAGAACATACAATCGAAACCAGGATACGATGACATGAACAAAAATTCCCGAATATTCATTGCGGGCCACAGGGGTATGGCAGGCTCGGCCATAAAACGAAAACTGGAATCCAGGGGCTATACAAACCTGGTGTATCGCACGCGCGGCGAACTCGACCTGACAAACCAGCAGGCGGTCAATGAGTTCTTCAGATCGCAAAGGCCAGAATACGTATTCCTTGCCGCTGCTAAAGTAGGAGGCATCATGGCAAACAGCACGTACCCCGCGGAATTCATATATGAAAATCTCATGATAGAGGCAAATGTTATCCATGCCGCATACGTCAACGGAGTAAAAAAACTGCTCTTTCTTGGCTCATCGTGCATCTATCCAAGACTTGCGCCTCAACCGCTTAAAGAAGAATACCTCCTGACCGGGGAACTGGAAGTGACAAATGAAGCTTATGCGATAGCCAAGATAGCGGGGATAAGGATGTGCAAGCATTATAACCAGCAGTATGAGACAAATTTCATATCAGTGATGCCGACAAACCTGTACGGTCCGAATGACAATTATGACCTTAAGACATCCCATGTTATGGCGGCTTTGATCCGTAAATTCCATGAAGCTAAAAAAAATAACGAGCCTGAAGTTACGGTATGGGGAACCGGGAACCCAAGGCGCGAGTTTTTGCATGTGGATGATATGGCCGATGCCTGCATATTCTTGATGGAAAAATATACTTTTTCAGATATCGGTGAATTTGTCAATATAGGGATAGGCGAGGATCTCACGATAAGGGAATTGGCCGACCTGATAAAGGACATCGTTGGTTATGATGGGAAGATAGTATATGATCATTCAAAACCTGACGGAACACCGCAAAAACTGCTGGATGTGACAAAACTGCACAGGCTTGGATGGAAAGCGGGCATCCAGTTGAAGGATGGGATAGAAATGGTGTACAGGGAATACATCCATAAAATATATTGAAGGAAGGTGGTCTTTTGAACCCAAAAAACCTGAAAAAAAAGAAGGAACAGGATAAAACCAAGAAGAGTGAGCCGAACTGGATAGATCGCTATAAAATTGATATTTTCATACCTCTCATTATTGCACTTTCCCTGATCAATTCCCTGCGGGCTGCCGCTTCCAGGTATTATATTATTTCATATGCTGATGACATAGGATGGGTTTATTGGGCCAGCGAGCACATAAGCCAGCCGTTAACGTTACTGTCCCAGGGATGGGGTAATGGTTACAGGCCGGTGATAAATATTTTATACGGGATCGGCTATGCCCTGTGGGGTGCAAATGAGGCTTATTATTATTTATTGAACGGGATATTTTTTGCAGGGTCAATGGTATTTTTATATTGCATAATCAAGCTGATATCCGACAGGCTGTCAGCGATCATAGCGGTTTTACTATATTTGTTCCTGGATTCAAGTTTCATTCTTGTATGGAAAATGAACTACATAACATCAATAGCCGAGATGTTTTTCATTACTGCAAGTTTATATTATTCCATACATTACTTTGAAAAATCCGACAAAAAAAGCCTGGTCCCTGCTGCCCTGTTCGCTATTTTTGCATTCTTTTCGAAAGAACAAAGTATTATAATAATCCCATTAGTGAATATAACCTATATCTTATATAAATGGAAAGGCCCTGCGATCGGGAAAAAAGCCAAAATCCTGGCTATTATGGTGAACCTTGTTCCGATACTGGTTTTTTATATTGCGATCACTTTTCTCTCACCCGATGTTGCCATATCAAAGTCAACTTCTCTTATTGAACTGGCTAAAACCCGTTTAAGCTATTATATCGAACAGGAACTTACATGGCAGTTCAAGAATCAGTATCTTATTTTCCTGGGATGTATTGGCGCTTTCTTTTTCCATCAATTCAAACAGGAAAAATTTGGCGGTATCCGGGTCAGCCTTATAAAAAATGCCGCATCGGTAGTTCTCATCCTGGCCGTATTTATTTCATCCCAATACGGGAATCTGGATTTTATATCGGCATTATTGATATTATTACTGGCATTAAGTTTTATCATCGGGGATACTGGCCAGCGGGTGGGGCTTGCATGGTTCGCCGCAGGATTTGCCCCGCTTCTTTTCGTATCCCTGGGACCTGTGCAGCCCACTTACCTTGCCGAACCGAACATGGGAATGGTCATGTTCATAGGTATTACAGTCTCTAAATATGTAAGGTATATTTTCTCATCAGGATATCGTAATCCTGAACAGAAATCTGATGACAGTGCCCTTTTGCATGTCCTGGGCGTATTAAATGTAATAATTGTAATACTTATATTACTGGCACAGTTGCCTGCTGTGTCTTCTGAAATTGAGAACACAAATAATTATCATAAAATGATGTCAGACATTGAAACAAGTTTCAAGGAATCTATTGAATATCTTAAAGCGAATGTTCCTGAAAACGGCGTAATATATTACATCCCCCAGGAACAGCATGATAAATTCGGCGGCCAGATAAATTCCGACTCGTTGCATTCACTGCTTTGCCTGAAGGGTCGTTGCGACATACAAATAAAATCATTGTCGTCTCTTAATATTGAAGAGACGAGACAAAAAAATGAGTACATCGCTTTAATCAGCAACCTGGATATGTACATATTTTCCAACGAGTATAAGCCATTGCTCAGGAATGACCTGTATAAATCACAAAAACAAATAAAAAATGGTGAAAACCAGGCGCTTATACTGGGGCTTAGAAATTAACATTTAGCCCCATAATCTCACTTTCAACAAAGAAAAGATCATCTTTGGGCCATTAAATAAACTAAAACTCGATCCTTCAGAATGTTTCCAGGTGATCGGATATTCCACCACGTTATATCCTTTCGTTTTCAATTTCCATAGTAGTTCAACATCAAACTCGAATTCTTTTGTCTTCAGGTCATTTAAAACATCACTGATCGCTTCTTTCCTGAAAAATTTTGCACCACATTGCGTGTCTTCAAATCCCAGGTTGAAAATGATATTCACAAGAATATTAAAAGCTTTGCTTGAAATCCTTCTCATCAGGGATTGTTTTATGAGAACCCTTGACTGCTTCAATCTTCTTGAGGCAATCACGCCATCTGCACCAGAAAGTGCGTCAACCATCTTTCCCACATCACCGGGATCAATGGATTCATCAGAATCAACAAATCCGATTTTATTGCCCCTGGCGATTTTCATGCCTTCAATAATGCCTTTTCCTTTTCCCAGCCTTTCATTGAACTCCAATAGTTTTATTTGCGGGTATTTATTCATAAATTCTTTGACGATCGAAGCTGTATTGTCAGTACCATCGCAAACCACGATAAGTTCAAAACCTGGAAAAAAATCCAGGTATCTGGTCATAACATTCTTAATCCTGTTCTCTTCATTATATGCCGGGATCACAAGAGAAACATTGCCTGGTTTTTCATTATCTTTTTTTAACATGATGACCTTCGTAGAGCTTTAAAATCCTATCCTTATTATATGGTTTGATTTGAAAAATTCTCTTCTATTTAATTCTTAGGTCGATATTGTTTAGTACTGATTTAATCTTTTTGATACATAAAAGGGAATCCAAACAATCTTGAATGCCATTCAAAGGAAATATTAATTAATCAATATACAAGTTATCTCTCATCGCGGTGTTATTATGAACCACAAAAAGTTGCCGGCAGGTGTAATACTATCCCTCATCACTGGAATCCTGTTAGTCTTACTTGCCCCTGAAGATAAGGTGTTAGGCCCGGTGTTGAAATTAATATACCTTCACGGGGCCCTGGTAAATACAGGTCTTTTTTTGTTTTCCGTTCTGGGATTATTGAGCCTTATATCGCTTTTCAGGAACAGTCCGGGCTTTTCCCTTCTCTTTGCTATCGAAAAAACAGCTATTATTTTCTGGGTAGCGGCTACCGTAACAGGTAATATAACATCATGGCTTGCCTGGGGCGGGATATTTTGGGGTGAACCCCGGCTTCAGGCTATGATTATTATTTCCCTGATATCTATAAGCATTTATTTAATTTCCTCTGCCTCAGAAAATCCCAGAACGATATCTTTTCTTGGAATAGGGCTTGCTCTGTCAGTGTGGATTCTGATAGTACGGGCGGGAAGAATTATGCATCCGGATAACCCGTTTGGCGTTTCTGAATCCTCGATCAGGATATTTTTCGTTGTAATTACACTGGTATTTGTAATGACTTCGATCCTGGCCGTCCGCTGGCAATATCTGGAAAAGGGTTAAAAATAAAAAAAATTAAAATATAAATTTATTATTGTTTTATCGTTTTCTGCCTTTCTTTGTTTTTGTAGCTTTTCTTGCCCTGAAAACCTTTTTTATTGCCTTCTTAGCTACTTTCCTGACAGATTTCTTTACAACTTTCTTAATCTTTGAAACTTTTTTCTGTTTGATCGCTTTTTTTACCCTGGCTTTCTTTGGTTTCGCCCTGACGGGTCTGGGTTTTGTTGTGCTTGCCAATATTTTATGTCTCTCTTCCCACCACGAGGATACTGCTCGAGTGGTGGTTCTTGTTTTAGTTGCCATTAATATTCCTCAAACTTATTATGATTGAGATGATTTATATATATATCGGTTCAAAATATATTTTGAAAACGTCCGGCAAAACCCAAACAATAGATTAATAACAGAATTACCCAATTAAGAGCGAAGATGCCTATGATCAGAACTCACTACTCAACACAGATAACGCCTGATATGAACGGCCACAGCGTCACGATATGCGGCTGGGCGCATGAGATACGCGACCTCGGAGGAATCACGTTCCTTGTTGTAAGGGACAGGGAAGGGCTTGTCCAGGTAACGCTTTTTAAGAAGACGATCGATAAGAACGTACTTGAGACCGTTCGCAACTTATCGCGGGAATCGGTAGTGGCGGTCACAGGGAACGTAAAGAAAGAAGCAAAAGCGCCCAATGGCTATGAGCTTGTCCCGACTGCGGTTACGGTGCTTGGGAAAGCAGATTCGCCGCTGCCGATGGATACTACGGGCAAAGTGGACGCTGATCTTGATACAAGGCTTGATGTAAGGTTCATGGACCTTCGCCGCCCGTACACCCAGTCCATATTCAGGATAAGGCATCTTATACTGAAAAGCATCAGGCGATTCCTTGACAGGGAAGGTTTTGTCGAGATCACGACGCCAAAGGTGGTCGCAACTGCCACGGAAGGGGGAACTGCCCTTTTCCCGATAACGTATTTTGAACGCGAGGCATTCCTTAACCAGAGCCCGCAGTTATTCAAGCAGCTTATGATGTCGGGCGGGCTTGACCGCGTTTTTGAGATAGGGCCAATATTCAGGGCAGAGGAACACGATACACGAAAGCATCTCAACGAAGCGACCTCTATCGATATTGAAGCGAGCTTTCTTGATAACGAGGACGTCATGGTAATACTTGAGAACCTTGTCAGCCATGTTTACCAGAGCGTGGCAGATGAAGGCGCGAACAATTTAAAGTCGCTCGGTGTTGAACTTAATATCCCAAAAACCCCATTCAAGCGCATCACTTATGACGAGGCTATCGGCATAGCGCGCGAAAATGGCGAGCAGATCGAATGGGGGGACGACCTCACAACAGAATCTGAGCATTCTATCGGGAAGACCATAGGAGAGCATTATTTCATAACCGACTGGCCCACAAAGATAAAGCCCTTTTATGCAATGCCTTATGAGAACAAACCCGAACTTTGCCGCGCCTTTGACATGATGCATCCGCGCATGGAGCTTTCATCAGGTGCGCAGCGCGTCCATTCCTACGAGTTGCTGCGCAGCAGGATAACAGAACAGGGTTTGAACGCAGATGGGTTTGAGTTCTATCTTAAGGCTTTCAGGTATGGCATGCCCCCGCATGCAGGCTGGGGCCTTGGGGCTGAGCGCCTGCTTATGACAATGCTGGGAATTGAGAATATACGTGAAGTTGTACTGTTCCCGAGGGACAGGAAACGGCTGTCCCCATAAATTATTTAACTTAATAAGGTATGTCTATTGTGCAAAATGTCAAGACTTACCAAAAACTATTTGACTATTTTTGCCGTTTATAAGAGGGATAAGAGATGAGTACTGAAAGGGACATCATAATTGAGAGGCTTGAGCAAAAACTGACTGCAAGGGACAAGGAATTTGCACAAATGCAAGAATCGCTGCGGGAAGCGATTGTCAAGGAAATGGAGAAGCACTTTGCAGACAAGATCAAGCTTCGCGAGTCCACTCTCGATGAGATCAAGATGAAATTCACTGAAAAAGTCAATGAGATAATAGAGATGAACAAATCCCTCAGGGACTCCATACTTGAGCAGCGAAAGTCGGAAACCGTGATACATGAAACTGGAAAACGGATGGAAAAGATCGAAAAAAGGCTCATAGAACTCAATAGTGCATACGATGGTGTAATGAAGGAACTACTTGACCAGAAATCCATACTTCAGGAACTTCGGCCCAAAAAGATAGTGAAAGAGGAACCAAGGGTCAAACAGGAAATTAAGCCAAGGGAAGAAACCAAACCCCCCGAGAAACCAAAGCCAAAGGGGGAATACATAATTGCCGAGAACTACGTGCCCCAGGAGAGGAAGAAAAGACAGGTCGTCATAGAAGCCGAGGAGGAAAAACCCGCTGTGGCTGAAGATAAACCTGTGGAAAAAGAACAAAAAAGAAGTTCACTGGTCAAGAGGAGCGAAAGGCTGAAGGAAGGGGTGGAAATATTTGAAACCCCGAAGAAGAGGTAGATAAGTGCATATCAAAGAGATAGAACTTCAAAACTTCAAATCCTTCGGGAAAAAAGTAAAAATTCCTTTCTTTGATGATTTCACTACTATATCTGGCCCAAACGGAAGCGGTAAATCCAACATTATCGACGGTATTCTTTTTGCTCTCGGCCTTTCGAATTCAAGGGTACTGAGAGCCGAAAAACTTACAGACCTCATTTTTAATGCCAGCAACGGCAGGAAGGATTTTGCCCAGGTTACGATACGCTTTGACAATAAGGATCGCGAAATGCCCGTGGATTCAGATGATGTCGTAATTACACGAAAAGTAAGACAGACGGAATCAGGATATTATAGTTACTATTATTTTAACGACACCCCGGTGAGCCTTGCAGACATCCATAATCACCTGTCGCGCGCCAAGATAACTCCTGAAGGATATAATGTCGTGATGCAGGGCGACGTAACCCGCATCATTGAAATGACGGTTACAGAAAGGCGAAAGATAATCGATGAGATTGCAGGTGTGGCGGAGTTCGATGACAAGAAAGAGCAGGCATTGAACGAATTGGAGATAGTCCGCGAGAGGATAGAAAGGGTCGATATCATCCTTGCCGAGGTGGATGACCAGTTGCGGAAGCTCCAGCAGGAAAGAGACCAGGCGCTGAAATACCAGTCACTGCGGGACGAGAAGCGAAAATATGAAGGATATGTCCTGCTTGCAAGGCTTAAGGATGCAAGGAACGAACTTGATAAAATAACGCATGAGCAGGAGGACAAGGAGACAAGGAAAGAAGATCTTGCAAAGCAGGTGGATGAGCGCAAAAAAGAACTGCGTGAGATAGAGGATAAACTCCTGGAATTGAATTCGACGATAGCACAGAAAGGTGAAAGCGAACAGATAGCCCTGAAGAAAGAGATAGAATCCATCAAGGGCGAGATATCCCGCTGCGCCAGCACCATCGAGCTTGCCGAGAATGAGATCAACGATATCGAATCCCAGAGAAGAAAAGCCTTCCTTGAAATAGATGCGGCCCAGGGAAAAGTGAAAGAATATACCGATAAACTGAATGAAGAAACGATCAGGAAAGATACACTTTCCAATGAGATCAACAATAAGAACACGCAGCTCCTTGTAATAAAAAGCAGGATCGCGGAAGTCGATGCCAAATTCGTTGAAACCCGCGATAAGCTTGCACAGGCAAAGGAAGCCCTTGAGGCCGGAAAGAACGAAAAGAACGAGCTTATGCGCGAGGAAGACCGCCTGCTTGATGCGATCCGGAGGAAGTCCTCCGAGGCGCGGGATATGGAGCTTGAGATACAGGATTCCACGTCAAAGATACAGTCGGCGGATTTTGATGCAGGCAATGTTAAAAACCAGATTCAAGAGACCACGGCAAAAAGGCAGGAACTGGTAAAGGATGTGGTCGATCTTGAGAAAAACAGGGTGCAGATAAAGAATGTCATAACTGACCTTGAGAACCAGTTGCGGACGTTCCAGCAGGAATATGCAAAATCCGAGGCGCGCATCAAGGCAGCGGCGGAAATGAGCTATAGCGAACCTGTTGATGCAGTTCTACGTGCAAAGAAAAACAAGGAGCTTCCGGGCATATACGGAACAATAGCTGAACTTGGGAAAGTTGATAAGAAATACTCTGTTGCCCTTGAGATTGCAGCAGGAGCCAGGATGCAGTCCGTGGTCGTGGATACGGATGAGGATGCTGCAAGGGCGATCAGTTACCTGAAAGAGCGGCGTCTTGGCAGGGTGACGTTTTTGCCTCTTAACAAGATGGAATCCATGTCAACCCTTCAAAAAACTGAAAAACAGGGGGTTATAGATCACGCTATCAATCTCATAAATTATGATAAAAAGTTCAATTCCGTGTTCTGGTACGTCTTCAGGGACACGCTCGTTACTGAAAATATGACGATCGCACGGCGGCTCATGGGAGGAAGACGGCTTGTTACGCTGGATGGTGAATTGATAGAGAAAGCAGGCGCAATGACGGGGGGTACCATCAGGTCAAAACTCTCATTCGCAAGCGCAGAAGAGGAAAACCTTAAAAGAACCGCAGAGCAGATCTCAGAATATGAAGGAAGGCGAAAATCGGCAGTATCCAAATTCGAGAAGCTCGAACAGCATCTTGATGAAATAAAAGCCGAATCGAGGAACTTTGACAATGAGATAACAAAGCTTGAAATGCAGATGACCGAGATAAAAGGTCGCGGCACAAGACTTGTTGAAATTATAGAGGCGCGGAAAAACCAGATAAAGGAAATAGAAGAAACCCGTGCGGGGATAAAAAAGCAGATGGATGGCATAGAAGAGCAAAAACGCGAAAAAGATGCAGCAATAAATACTCTTCTTGGTGATATAGGTAAAATAGAGGAACTTCTAAAGGGGTCGGAAGTGCCTGAACTCAGCAACAAAGCCTCAGCGGTGGAGGAAGAGATAGACCGCCTCGAAGGAAGGCTCAGGGATATCGAGGCAGGGATTAATGCCGTCACCCTTGACAGGAAATACGCACAGGCAAAAATTGATGAGACAAAAGAGCGGCTTTCGGAACTTGACACAAAGAAAGAAGGGCACCGTGAAAGGATAAAGGACCTGCACGGGCGGATAAAGACCCTTGAATCAGACCTTGGCGCCAGGAACATAAGGGAAAAAGAGATAGGAGGAGAACTTCTGGAACTCCAGAATAAGCGAAAACTTGTCCAGAAGGATGAAGTCCTGCTCAAGGAAAAGCTTGAGGAGGTACAGAGGCTGCTATCTGAAATTGAAAGGAATATCCTTGCCCTCAATTCCACAAAGGATGCGCTCACAGAGCAGATAATCAATCTTGATAACGAGATAGCCGGGCGCGGGCTGAACAGGGATGAAGATATCCCGTCTTCGGAATCCATAGCTTCAAGGATCGCAGCGCTTGCGCGCGCAATGGAGAAACTTGAACCTGTCAATATGAGGGCCATCGATGAATATAATGAGGTGGAAAAAAGGCAAAAAGACCTGAAATCACGGCGCGATACACTGTTCCATGAAAGAGAAGAGATAATTATCAGGATCAAGAAATATGAAGAACTGAAAAAAGAGGCGTTCATGAACACCTTCAACGGAGTGAATGAACAGTTCAAACGGGTATTTGCCGAGCTATCAGACGGAAGCGGAGAGCTTTTCCTTGAAAAACCCGACGACCCGTTCTCAGGCGGGATGACGATACGGGCACAGCCCTCAGAAAAGACCCTGCAGCGGCTTGAGGCCATGTCTGGCGGCGAGAAAAGCCTGACCGCGCTGTCACTTCTTTTCGCTATCCAGCAGTACAGGCCCGCACCGTTCTATGCTTTTGATGAGATAGATATGTTCCTTGATGGCGTGAACGCCGAGAGAGTGGCAAAACGAATACAGCAGTCAGCGGGCAGGGCGCAGTTCATCGTGGTGTCGCTGCGAAAGCCCATGATAGAGGCGGCGAAGAGAACAGTGGGCGTGGCGATGCAGGAGAACAATATCTCAAGCATTACGGGGATAAAGCTGAATTGATCTGAGCCTAAAGCAAACTTGAATAGATGATGCCATGAAACTGATCGTATTATCAGATACCCATCTTAAACCTGGGCAATCTCTTTTTTCGCGCCTCTCAAAAGACCTTATTTCCATCATCAAAAACTCGAACCTGATCCTCCATGCAGGCGATTTCGATTCGCTTCAATGCTATAATGAACTTCAGAGTTTAGGCAAGCTGATAGCCGTACACGGGGATACCGATTGCAATGAACTGATAACGCTCCTCCCTGAGCGGGAAGTGACAGAAGTTGGAGGCGTAAAAATCGGTATCATCCACAAAGGACAGCTCACTTCGGAGCATACCGATGGTCTTCGCTACCTTGCAAAAGAGATGGATGTGGATGTTCTCATATTCGGGCATTTCCATCACCCGATAGTTGAAAAGACCGAAGTCCTGCTGCTTTCACCTGGAAGCGCAACCGTGCCCGGCATAGCAGAACCAAGCGCGATGGAGCTTGAAATAGTTGATACAAATATTAGGGGAAAAATCATAAGATGCACAGGGAACGCCTGTAGTTATTTTGAATACGAAAAAGGGTGAGTTTTTTGCAGGCCTGATCATAAGATACTTCCCGTTACTCCCTTCACAAGAATCCTATTTCGCGCTTATAACTTCGTGTATGGTTCTCAGCAATATCTCGGCAGTGTAAGGTTTGGATAAAAAGGCATTTATATGAGCGTCTTTGACTTTTGCAAGCTTATCTTTCTCGATCAATCCGCTCACTGCAATGACCTTTACTCCGGGGTCAATTTTACGCAGTACCCTGATACACGCCGGTCCGTCCATATTGGGCATCGCCATGTCCATAAGAACAGCTTTGATATCCTTTCTTTTTTGCGAATACAATGCTACTGCTTCTATACCATCTTCTGCTGCAATCACATTGTACAGGTTAGATTTCAATGTTGCAGTAGTTATATCCCGGATCGAGGCCTCATCGTCAACCACAAGAATCAATTCTCCATGCCCGCGTACTGGTTCCGACGGTTGCTCATCCGCTTTTTCCGTGTCAGCTCTGGCCGAAGGCAGATATACCTTAAACGCTGTCCCCTTCCCGACTTTGCTGTCCACATTTATGAACCCTCCGTGGCTTTTCACAATTGCAAGAGCTGTTGAGAGGCCAAGTCCTGTGCCTTTACCAAACTCCTTTGTCGTGAAGAACGGGTCATAAATCCTGTCGAGTATTTCAGGAGAAATACCGACTCCGGTATCCGAGACCGCAATTGTAACGTAAGAACCTACTTTTGCCTCATTGTGCATCCTTGCATAATTTTCATCAAGGAAAAAATTCGAAGCTGTGATATTTAGAATACCGCCATCAGGCATTGCATCGCGCGCGTTCACGCACAGGTTCATTAGAACCTGATGCATTTGTGTGACATCTCCCGAAATAGTAGAAAGGTCCTTCTGTACATCGGTTCGGATTTCGATATTTCTCGGGAATGTCTCTTTTAAGATCTTCTCGATTTCAGATATCTGGTTCATGATCTGAAGAGGTTTGTGCTCACCCTCGACTCCCCGTGAGAACGATAGGACCTGCTTTATCAAATCAGCGCCCCGCTGTGAATTTTTTTCCAAGATATCAAGAACTTTCTGGCTTGACTCATCTTTGAATTTTTCTTTTAGCATTTGCAGCGACAGCATTATCGGCGTCAGTATATTGTTGAGGTCATGTGCAATACCTCCTGCAAGTGTGCCTATACTCTCCATTCGCTGTTTACGTAATAACTGTGCTTCAAGTCTCTTTTTCTCTGTGATATCACGAATGATACCTGTGAAAAAAGTTCCGTCTTCAGTTTTCCAGCCGGCTATGGAAATCTCAATCGGAAATTCGGTGCCATCTTTCCTCAACCCATAAGATTCGAATGTTTTCCCTTCATTCCTGGGTTCGCCTGTTGACCTGATTCGCCCCAATTCCATTGAGTGAACATCTCCATATTGTTCAGGCATCAGGATGATTAACGGTTTGCCCATCACTTCTTCTACAGCATAGCCAAAGATAATTTGTGCGCGTTTGTTCCATGAACTAATGTTTCCGTTGCCATCGCTTGAAATGATCGCGTCGTTAGCAGCTTCCACCACAGAGCGGAATTTCATCTCTGACTGTTCCAGCGTCCTGTTCAGGTTCTGCAGCTTAACGATAGACTCCTGAAACCCGCGAAATGTCATCTCAAAGGGCGCTACGCTTTCAGCGAAGAATTGCGCAGCTTTTTTCATGGTTCTTTCCTTCTCTTGCGTGCGCAGCAAGACACTGACAAGAGCCCGCTCGTGGACCGCTGCTATATCCAGGATGCCCCGCCCGTCGGCTATAGCCCTGCGCCCGAGTTCATAAGCGCGCTCTAAAGCTCTTTCTCCCCCCTCTGCAAGATAATCCTCAAGTGCTAAAACATATTGTTTTTCTAATTCTTTTAAAGTGTCATTCTTTATTTGCATGTATATCGCACGACCAGCACCAATGCATCATCCGTTCCCCGTGAGAATCCCGCCATTATACTATCTGCAATTTGCTGCGGCTTACCGCCCGGTTTCAGTCCATCCTCAAAGCCGCTGCGAATGCCGTCTGTGGCAAAAACCAGTGTATCACCCTGCGTCACAGGGATTGTGGATTCCCTTAGCGTCGGGAGTTGGTAACCTAACACTCCACCTTGAAGCAGCACCCTCTCATGCGAAGGGATCCGCTTTTCATCCGCTCGCAGCAGCACGCATTCGATATTTCCTATACCCAGCCAGGACAGCGTATTATCAGGCAGGTTAAACTTTGCAATGCTCATCACTACTCCGCGTGTCCCTTTCAATGCATCATGGCAGTGTTTTACAAGCAGGACAATCGATTCATGAACATAGGTATCAAGAGCCGCAATGGCGATCCCGGAAGCTCTGGCCGCTTCATAGCCGTGTCCCAACCCGTCAACCACAGCCACAAGAACACCGTTATGGAAGGGCCTTACGATATAATCGTCACCTGAAACGGACTCTCCCGGAAATGGCATCGTGGCAAGACCCAATTCAATTGAACGTAATGGTTCCTCATCGCACATTCTTTTGCACCCACTTCTTCATAGTCACTTTCGTCCCTTTTCCGACTTCGGAGACGATCTCAAACTCGTCCATCAATCTCTTAGCCCCAGGCAAACCCAGCCCCAGGCTTTTCCCTGTCGAATATCCATCCTGCATGGCCAGATTGATATCTGGAATACCCGGTCCGCTATCCTGGGCAACCACAACGATGCCGCGTTTATCTCCTTGCTGAACGATACCCACACAGAGTTCACCTCGCCTGGCATATTCCACGATATTGCGTACCACTTCGGAGATGGCAGTGGCAATGAGGGTCAGTTCGGTTGATGAGAAGCCCAACTGTTGCGCCTTATCCCGCCCCTTCTGGCGGGCGGTAACGATGTCGATTTCTGAATTGATCTGTACGCACACTCTATCAGCCAAGCCCGTTATCTCCTTTTATTTTATGGTCCAAGAGTGAAAGCCCTTCTTCCAGGTCAAGCGCGGTCGTTACACCTTCCAGCCTCAAACCCAGTTGCACCATCGAGAACGCAACTTCAGGCTGTATCCCGACTATGACCGTTTCTGCCCCGCGAAGCATGATCATGTGCGCCATTGAGCGCAGGGTGCGGGTCGCGAACGAGTCCATTACATCAAGCACCGTGACATCCACGATGACCCCCCGTGAGCGGAACTCGCTCACCCGTCTTACTAGATCGTCACGTAATTTCAGCAAATCGGCATCGCTAAGTTCTGACTGGATGGAAGCGATGAGGTAATCACCCTGTTTGAGTATTGGGACCAGCATTGTTCATTGCACCTTTTTTTCTTGATGATTAGAGCCGCTTGCCGGATCTATCCTGATCGCCCTGTAGCCTAATAACTGGTCCGCTTCTTCAATACCGCCTTGCAGGTCGCCCACTGTATTCATCTTGCTCAGGTCAACACCAAGGGTTACGAGTGTCTGGGCTATTTCTGGTGATATGCCTGTAACAATGACAGTTGCACCCATGAGACGCGATGCATCCACGGTCTGTACCAGATGATTGGCGACTTTGGAATCAACGGCAGGGACACCTGTTATGTCAATAACTACAACTTTGGCACGATTGGTGCGGATAGTGCGCAAAAGTTGTTCGGTCAGCTGGCGGGCACGATGTGTATCAATCACTCCAATTATCGGAAGGATGAGCATCTGATCGCGAACTTGCAGCACAGGAGTTGAAAGCTCGCGGATTGCCTCCTGCTGCTGACGGACAATTTTTTCCCGCTCTTCGACGAACGCGAGTGCAACGATGGAGAGGATCTTGTTGGCAACTGGTTCGTATATATCTAATGCTGCTAACAACCGCTCCATGTCCTGCTGGTACCACTCAAACAGGCTGCGCCCGTACACATCGCGCAGCGTGAGTATGCCGCCGATTATCTGTTCGGTCGTCATCCCGCGCAGTACCCCGCGCTCTGCCATGCGCGTGGCATAAGTCTGGGCGCCTTCATACTCTCCGGTTTCCAGACAGACGATGCAGGTATCGTAGATAGTGATCGACTCATTTTCGATATCTTCCCTGGTCAGACCTGCAAGCAAGCCTTTTGTTGTCATCTGCTCTACCCATTGCTGCCGAAGCAGCTCCCGCTTTTCACGGAAATGCTCCACCAATTCCTGCCGCAATGCAGTGTCGGCTTCATTGGATGGTTGGTTTGTTCCTTTTTTTTTCATAACTCTCCCTTTTTCTAAATTGCCTTCCCCTCGTCTATGGAGTTACTTCTTATATTAACTTGATGGGTATATTATATTCCATATTGTGCATAATTTTTCATACATCCTCTTACTATATTATTCATATTAAGGAGTGATTGAAAGATGTCGGAATGGGATATGTCGGAATGGGAAAAGCCGTATATAGATAAATATAAAATATTCGTGATAGACCCTGGAAGGATTGTAGCGATAATGCCTTTGAGCGCTGGCGAGGACCCATGCGGGGCAATTAATGCCGGCATAAAAGAAGTTGCAAAAAATCATGATATCAAGAGCATAACCACTGTTCAGCAAAGGATTTACGATGGAGGTTCCCATGCCACTGAAGTAGTTCTCATCATTGAACCAAAGCTGGCGGGTCAAAAATGAAATGCATTCAATTAGAAAAAGCCTCTCTTTATGAAAGCGCCCCTTATTTTTTCTTCATCTTTCCCTTTGTAGAGATGCTTGTTGGCCGTAATGATGGCCTCAGCCCCATCGACGAACTTTGAGAGTGGATTGAGAAAAAAATTACTCTGGAGTACAAGTCTTATTGAACGATCTCTTGATTTAATCCTGTTATCTTTTTCTTTCGAGTTCCCACCTAAAGCAAGATACATATCCCATAAAGCCGCAGACCAGATCTCTGCATCGGAGTCGCAATTCCCCACTCCCCGGAAATCCTCAGGATAATATTTCTGGTTATCTACTCTCCGGACACAGTGAAGTACATTGCCTATGCCGCTCCAGTCGCCCATGCATTCACGATTGAATCCATCGCCCTCTTCTGAGAAATAACATACTGCAAGGAAATCCCCGAATCCCTGCTCCATCGCGCACCCTTCATCCGTCATACCTAAAAAGGGTGTCTGGGTTTCCATTATAGCATGACCATATTCATGAATGATAATATCAGCATCCTCTGCGTCCGGTATTCCGATTGAACCGTACGTGATCGTGCTGGTGTCGGGATCAAAATACGAGCCGATCCCTTCAGCCCATGCATTCACTTTTACCTGTTTATTGCAGATGTTCTTAAATCCGAGTTCCTGGATGAATCTCTGGAATGAATCGATGTGGTAATATGCCATGACCTCGCAGAACCTGCTGTCCCCGCGTTTGTAATAGAACAAAAGGGATGTTTCGTACGCCCTGCTTGGTGTATCACATGTATCGACATATTCGCCTCTTAAAAAACCCGAGCCGTCAAGACCTCTTAGAACCACCGTAGTGTAACCTTCTTCCGGGATGTCTGAATCGGGGGCAGGGCTCTGGTCTTTGAGAGCTATTACGGGATTGGGGATGAAAACACTGCCTTTTCCGGTGGTTTTCCTTCTAAAAACGTTGATCTTGTTAATTATCTTCCCGTCTTCAACATTTACATAGGCATGGTGGCCTTCAGACGGGCCCTTTAATGATATGCGGACCTCCCATGCAAGATAAAATTCGTCGTCTTTGGGGTACACTACAAGTTCAGCAGAACTGTCCCTTGCCAGCCTTGTTTCCGCATTGAAAAGTGAATTTACGATTTCCACGGCCTTCTCTTTTGGAATCCCGCGCCCCAGGATGCTTTTTGTATCCAGCGGTATTACGGGATGGTAATTGTTCTTGACCATAATGATCCTGGATTCTTCATTCAGGTGGACCGATGTAAATGCATACATGACTGGTACATCTTCGTGGTATTGCTGATATTTTATATGAGATGTATCAATGCCATAAACCTTATTTGCGAACTTCAAATCTGACAGGTCTTTCCTGATCCCGAAGAGAGCACTATATTCCATCAGGAAATGACGCACCGACTCATCAATATCTTTTATTATAGGGATAGTGATAAGCCCGTCTATCAGGGACACTAAACCTTTGAGGTTCCAGAGTATTTTGACATCCTTATCCAGAATTTTTAATTTTTCTGCAAGTTCCTTTTGTTCTCCCGTAGGTTCAGGCATAACTCCCATATGATATTCAGTAAAAGGAACTTAAATACTTTCCTGAGGAGGGAATCATAACTATTAAATAAGATTAACGCAATAGGATTTTTGGGGTAATGATCGGAGTTTATATGTTTATTATAATTGCGAGGAATAAAAATGCCTAAGGTCTGCGTAGATCTGAGCGACAAGGAGTATGAAATTCTCACAGAACTGAAAAATGTGGACGGGGTAGACGGTGAGAAACTAAGAAGCCTGTTCAGGTATTATCTGTATACCATACCTGCATTAAAATCATCGTACTATGCCTTGAAAAGGGTGGAGAACAAGAAAGAAATTGAAGAGATCCTTGAAGATGTGAAGGCAGCATATAAAAATACAGAATATCCGGTAGAGGGCTGGGGAGAAGAGAAAACAAAAAAATTGATCGATGAACTTGTTGAACTCAACGTTCTTACAAAAGCAGATGAAACACGATCAATCCCAAAAGGAAAATTCAGAGGTCTCTTCAAAAAGCTGCTCCATGATATTGCAACTGAGAATAAGGATATGGATGAATACGTTGCAGGATATTTTGCTATAATCCAGTTGCTTATGGAGTTCGGAGTAGGAACATTGGATAAGGAAAAAATAAGAGATGCGACCATGTTGATCAATGACGGCTGGTTGTTCGTATATCCCAAAGTGATGAAAGAAGCAAGGGAATTTAAGAGAACCAAAAAACTGAGCATGAAATTGAAACATGCTGATAAAGAAATTATTGAAAGATAAATTTATTGTACGGGGTGATAAGTGTGAAAAATTTTGACGAAATGGTCACAGAAGCAGTAGAAAAAGTGATACCAAGTGTTGTGAATATCAGCGAAGTAAAGTTGATAAGGGATGCATACCTGCACGTTCATCCGGTTCCGGGGGTGGGTTCAGGATTTGTAATCCGTGAAGACGGTTATATACTGACCAATGCCCACGTAGTGCTCGGCTCCCATGAAACAAAAGTGATGCTGGAAAATGGCAAAATATTTTCCGGGGAGATAAGGGGCATAGATACAATGATGGATCTTGCAGTTATCAGGATCGAGGCCGGCGGCCTGCATGTCCCTGAAATGGCAAAAAACAACAATCTCAAGATAGGCCAGATGGCGATTGCCATCGGAAGCCCCCTCGGTCTGGTGGGAGGCCCGACCGTTACCGCAGGAGTTGTCAGCGCACTGGAAAGGTCTATCCAGACCGAGGTAACATTCATGGAAGGGCTGATACAGACCGATGCTGCCATCAACCCCGGAAACAGCGGTGGCCCCCTCATAAACAGCGAAGGTATAGTGATAGGGATCAACAGCGCCATCATACCCTTTGCCCAGGGCATCGGGTTTGCTATCCCGATAGAGCCCGCCATGTGGATAGCCGAACAATTGATGGAACGCGGGGAAGTCGTAAGGCCCTGGATCAGCATCAATGCAGTAGATGTCAATCCCAAACTGGTGGCGTACTATAACCTTCCCGTTAATAAGGGAGTGGTCATCACCAAGGTGGTTCCGGGAAGTGAAGCCGACAGGTCAGGCATTGGTGTCGGGGATATAATAATACAGATAGATGATACAAAGATCAATAATGTGAAAGATCTTATCAAAGCGATCACCAAACATGATGTGGGTGATGTAGTTACCGTGGGATTATGCAGGGGACAGAAAAAAGTCAAGCTAGATACAAAGATTGAGAAAGCACCATCTGTAACAATACCGCCACAGCCTGCATGAACTCAAAGAATGAAACACTGATCCCGCGTAAGGTGCTTTTCGGAAATCCGGAGAGGGCATCACCCAGGATAAGTCCTGATGGGAAAAAAATAAGCTATCTCGCCCCGCTTGACGGTGTGCTCAATGTTTGGGTCGGATCCGCGGATGATCCGAAATCGGCCAAACCTGTAACTAAGGATACAGGCCGCGGTATCCATATTTATTTCTGGGCATACACAAACAAACATATTCTCTATCTTCAGGATGCGAAAGGCGATGAGAACTGGCGTGTTTACAGTGTTGACGTGGGCACAGGCCAGGAAAAGGACCTTACGCCGCTTGAGGGCGTGAATGCGCAGGTACAGGACGTCAGTTTTAAGTTCCCGGATGAGATTCTCATCGGGCTCAATGATAGAAATCCGCAGTTCCACGATATTTATAAGGTAAATATCGTTACAGGAGAGAAAACGCTCCTTGAGAAGAATGACGGGTTCATGGAGTTCGTCACGGATGATGACTATAAAATCCGCTTTGCCATGCGTTTTACTCACCGTGGGGAAAATGAGATCCTAAAGCCGGCCAATAACGGCAGTTGGGAGCTTTTCGCGAAAATCGCAATGGAGGACACGCTAACCACATTTCCCCTGGGGTTTGACAAGACGGGCAGGATTTTATACATGGTGGACAGTCGCAGCCGTGACACGGGGGCTTTAGCTGCGGTCGACCTTGGAACAGGCGACCGGATCTTGATGGCCCAGGATGCGCGGGCAGATTTTGACGACGCATTGATCCATCCTACGGAGAAGAATATACAGGCCGCGATTTTCACCTACGAGCGAAAACAGTGGCAGGTCCTGGATAAGTCCATCGAAAAAGATCTGGCATATCTTGGAAATGTTTCCCCGGGTGACATGGAAGTGGCCAGCCGCACCCTGGATGATAAACACTGGCTCGTTGGGTATGTAATAGACAACGGCCCTGTGCGTTTCTATCGCTATGACCGTGAAAAAAAAGAAGCTCTTTTCCTGTTCACAAATCGTAAAGACCTGGAAGGTCTTCCCCTGGCCAGGATGTATCCCGTAATAATCAAGGCTCGCGACGGGCTTCCTATGGTCAGTTATCTGACATTACCTCCGGGGACAGATATTCATGACAGTGCCCGCCCTGAAAAATCCCTGCCAATGGTGTTATACGTACATGGCGGACCGTGGGCAAGGGATGAATGGGGCTACGACCCGCACCATCAATGGCTTGCTAACCGCGGGTATGCAGTCCTTTCTGTCAACTTCCGCGGGTCCACGGGGTTTGGCAAGAAGTTCCTGAATGCGGGCAATATGGAATGGGCAGGGAAAATGCATGATGATATCATCGATGCTACCAGGTGGGCTGTAAAAGAAGGTATAGCAGACCCGGAACGCATTGCCATTATGGGTGGAAGTTATGGCGGGTATGCTACACTTGTGGGAATGACCATGACACCTGATCAGTTTGCCTGTGGTGTGGACATCGTGGGTCCTTCTAACCTTGTAACTCTGCTGAACACGATCCCGCCATACTGGACCCCGGGAATCGAGTTATTTAAGAAACGCGTGGGCGACCACACGAAAGAGGAGGGACGGGCTTTCCTCATCAAACGTTCGCCCCTGAGTTATGCTGACAGGATAAAAAGGCCGCTTTTGATCGGCCAGGGAGCCAATGACCCGCGTGTCAAACAGAATGAATCGGACCAGATAGTCCGGGCCATGCAGGAGAAAAACATCCCTGTTACATACGTACTATATCCCGATGAGGGGCACGGTTTTGTCCGGCCCGAGAACCAGATGTCCTTCAATGCCGTGACCGAGGCATTCCTTTCCGACTGTCTTGGAGGTCGATACGAGCCCATAGGAGACGATTTCAAGGGCTCAAGCATCACTATCCCTGTCGGAAAAGAGCATATACCGGGGCTTAAGAAGGCCCCGGTAAGACCTGAGAAATGAGCCTAAAATAAACTTGAAATCAACAACGAACTGGGGCGACCTGATACGAACTCCGGTCGTCGTGAGTTCGCTGTGAGTTCGCTGCTAATTTCTCCATCACATCCTGGCGCGCAAAATGGCACATCGGGTTTGCGGAGCATCTTCTATCTCTTATACGCAAGTGCGCCGGCCAGTACCGCAATTATGCCTACCAGCACAAATCCGAATCCCCGCATTGCGAATATCGTGTCAATGGTTGATGCTATTCCCCACAGGATAAGGAAAAAACCGATGCCTGCGAGTGCAATCGAAACCCCGATGGTGAATAATTTCTTCCTGGATTTCTCTATGCCTTCGGCTATTTCATTGCCAAGCCCGCTATGTTTCTGTACGTCGCCAAAACCCTGGAGTAGGGAATTTGAAAGGCCGTGGAGAAAATCCACTATGTCCTGTTTCTGCACTAATTTTTTCCCTTCGCCATCAGGTAACCCACGATCAATCCCCCGGCAAATGCTCCTGCCACATAAGCAAGAGGATTTTCTCTTATTTTCCCTTCAGTATATTCTTTTTTTTCATTAACTGCTTTACTCAGTTCATCGACTTTAGCAGTTAATGTTTCCAACATTTTTGAAGTGTCTATTTCTTCGGTCATAACATTTACTCCCGCACATATTTTTGTTTGTTACTGTATATATACTTCACCCAGCTCAATCAAATTTTGATATTTCTCACATCACTAAAATACTTTATCTTACCTCCCAAAAACTATAATTAACAATCCTGCATGTTTAAGATGCCATGGACCTGCATAAAATCGCAAAGGAAATCCGGGAATTCGAGGGGGTGACACGGAAGAAACCCATTGCAGACCTTATTAATATATTCGAGAGCGTGCGCTGTGAATACGTCAATTCGGTCGTTGATTTCGGGGATGATGCCGCGGTCATTGATATCGGGGGGGACGACTATGTCCTGTTCGCCGCTGACGGCATCTGGGGGCGGCTTATAAAGGCAAGCTCATGGTGGGCAGGTTACAGTTCGGTGCTCGTTAACGTCAATGATATAGCGGCAATGGGAGGAAGACCCGTTGCAATGGTCAATGTGCTTTCATCCGATGATAAAAATACATGCAGGGATATCCTCCAGGGTATCAGGGACGGAATAGCCAAGTTCGGGGTCCCCATGGTAGGAGGACATCTGCATCCCGATACTCCATATACCTCGCTTTCAGTTGCTATTATCGGGACAGTAAAAAGGGGCTGCGAGATAAGGAGCAGTACAGCGGCGGCTGGTGATGCAATAATAGCAGCTTATGACATGGATGGAAAAGTGGGACCGAACTCACCATACAGTTTTGATTCAACAACGATGAAAGAGCCGGAAGAGATAAGGGCAAAATACAGGGTCATGCAGGAAATCGGGGAAAAAAGGCTTGTCACGGCGGGCAAGGATATCAGCAACCCGGGTGTGATCGGAACGCTTGGAATGCTTCTTGAAACAAGCGGGAAAGGAGCAAGGGTTGATCTTGCAATGATACCTGCGCCTGGTAATATTGATTTCATCCAGTGGCTCAAGATACATCCAGCAACAGGATTCATAGTGACTTGCCCTCCGGGGAACGACTCCGAAGTTACCCGTCTTTTTGAGAAGGCGGGCTATACGGCTTCTAATATCGGTATCATAGAAGATACGTCACGGCTTGACATATGCTTTGAAAACGTATGCGAGACCGTTTTTGATTTCAAGAAAGACGTTGTCACGGGAATAACGCAATAAATTCACCGGAACATAAGCCCCAATTCTTCCTCAAGAGGCGCTTTCATATCTTCGCTGAACCCGTGATCCCCGGTTTTTACAAGATAGAACTTTTTTGGCTCCTTTGCCTTCTTGAAAGTATTTTCTGCAAATTCAATTTTAATAATGCTGTCATTGACCGAATGAAGCATCACGAATTTGCGTGGCGGGATCAATCCGAGATAGGTCTCAGGATCGATCGAGCGGTAAAACCTGATAAGGGTTTCATCCTTTATATTGACGATCTGGGACTCTGTGTTGTAACCACTTGTACTGATGCCGATAACACCTTTAATATCAGGGTCAAGCGCCGCTGCAATAATGGCAAAACGCCCGCCATTACTTTCACCAAGGATAGCGATTTTTTGCGCATCGATCCTTTCATCCTGCTTTAAAACATCAACAGCACGCAGGGCATCGAAAACCATCTTGTGCTCTATCGGTTCATTGCCTTTTATGAACAAACCGTAATCATATTCAGGATCCACACCACCCCGGTTGCGTTGCTCGATGCCAAAGCTTGCGTATCCCATGTTGGAAAACATCCCGGCCAGCCCCTGCGTTCCCTCTTTCGTTACGGTGGCGCCGGGGAGGATCACGACAGCAGGCACTTTTTTCCCGGTAGATGGAATTCGAAGAAGCCCTTCTACAGTATAATCCTTGCTTGCAAAGGAAATCGTTTCGATAGTGTAGTTGCTTCCGGCTTCTGTTTTCAGTACCGTGACATCGACCCGCCCCCTGTTTTCAGGATAAGAGAGGATACCGTCTTTGCTCACGCTCCACTCCTGGCTTTCTTTAGGGATGAAGGAATAAATAAATAAAAGAAAGAGTATGGCAACGATTACTACAAGAATGATCTTTTGATTCTTAGCAGGTTTCCTACCTATTTTTTTTGAACATATTTTCGGTTGTTTCTTTTTCATTTATTCTCTTGCCCATCGGGTTACCGATTACGAGAATTCAGATATAGGGATTCGTTATTTTTTTGATCGATAGACATTTCGGTATTTGTTGGCCCATGGAATCGGATATAGCCAGTTGGACAATAGTATCTTTCAAATATATAGCAATTATTCTTTTTCAGTGAGCACGTCCACCCGCTGGTGAAGCTCAGCAACACTTTCTGCAAGGGTTTTGACAATCTGAGCGCATCTATCTGCAAAATTCGCCGCCATTGTAATGTCAATATTATCTTTTGTATCTGCAATATCATTCATCAACCGCTCCGCCATTTCTACGATTTCTTCAGGTGTATATACAACCATTTTAACACTCTCCCTTCCTTAATAAGTTGTATATCCTCACCTTCTCTTTAATATTTTGGTATGCAGGAAATTCCTTTGCGGCAGTCTATCTTCAGACAAACTTGAACTCCCACAAACTTCCCCCTTTGATCTCTTTCTGCTTCAGGTGTTCCATCTCATGGGCTATATCATATGACATTGAGCCATCAAAGGCAAGTTCTTTTTCTTGAAGTTCTTCAGTCTTGATTTTCTTTTCAAAAGGGTTGACAGTTGCCTTTATAACGCGGTCGCTTACAACTTTGATCCTGTACGGCCGCCTGACAAGTATTCTTATTTCTTCATCCCCGCATTTTTCAAGCCTGTGCACTATTCCCTCCTCGCCTTTAATAACAGGATTTATGAAGAGGTATATCTCCTCAAGCGAATATCCGGATTTGTTCTTGTTATCGTACACAGTTGTTCTATCCATCACAGCTATCGTTTTGATATTTTCCGAAGAATAGCTCCAGTCGCCTCCTGTTCTCAATGAGAGCAAGAGCGGAAGGAATGCATCTGAAGGTATGTCAAAACCTGATATCAGCCCTTTTTCGGCGTTTGTGAAGGTTATTATTTCCTTGAGTTCTTTAATGTCCATTTATATTATCTTAGTCTGTTTGGTTACATATATTCCTCCTTACATCCGCCTGTAAAGGATTACTTACAGGCTTCATTGATACCTTCGGCTCAGCCAGAAACGTTATTGGCTAACCCAAAAGGCTATTTTATAGAGTACTTAGGATATTTATATAAATACCGTAGGCTACGCTTAGCGTTTATACCTTGTATTATATAAATATAAAAGACCTAAAATACGGTCATACATACTGAAAGTTAAATCTGAAGCGTTCTGACGGTTAAAGAAAGCTTAAGGCAAATTTATAGGTAAAAGTAAAGAACGCCTTTCCTGCGTAATTGTCAGCGGTTCTGAAAGGCTTTTAAAAGTTACATTTACGTATTTTTAGGGCACTTTGTTTAGAAAATAGAGAGTTATGTTAATTGGGGTTTAACATACTCTTCAACTTTACTTTCAATCACTTCTATTAAGTCCAAAAAGTCTTTTGTCATATCTGTTGGCTCGACCTTTCCAGTGCCTTTCCATCTTTTTACCAAGCCGACCTTTTCCAATTCATTTACTCGTGTATTCGCTGGCATTTTAGTAAGGTCTAATTCCTTCATTACTTTTTTCAAGTCAGTTGGAAGCATTTTCAAGATTTTGAAATTAGTTTTATCTGCTCCAATATTGAACATATTAAGAGTGAAATTTTCAACTATTTCTTTAATTTTTTCATTTGTAATATCATTCATTTGAATCAACTATTCTTCTTTCGGGATTTTCGTTTTTTTGGTTTTTTAGTGTCATTTCGATTTTTTATCCAGTTTTTAATTTCCTCCAAAACTAATGGTGTAGCTCCAATAGCTATTCCAGATATTATTTTTTCTATATCTAAATTCATGTTTTAATCGCCTTTTAATTTCTTCATTTTCTCTTTCACCGAAGCTCTCAGTCATCATATTCTTGGACATTATATCACACCCTCAGATTTCTGTTCAATACTCACATATTTCAGGATAATATTTAAATGTATCGTGAATACGATACTATTACTACAATATTTAAATGTAAATATTCATCCAATAAGAATAAGAGAAAAAAAAATTAATCCTTCCTCCTACATTTTGGACATACCACATTGTTTGCGGTCACGCACACCGAAAGTTAAATAAAAGCCTTCTGATAAGAAAGAACCCTAAAAAGCTATTAAACCCTATAAGCTTTAAGAAAAAGCCTCATAACTTATCCTTGGGCTTCTGAAAAGGTTTAATAGTTTTAATAAGAATAGTAAGTGCTATAGTTCATGAAATATAGTTTTAAAAATAAATATATACTTTTGGAAAGATTTATAATATAAGAAGCTGTTTGTGAGGCAGGAGAATTGCAATGAAGGAACAAGTTGAAGTACGCTCATTAAAAGAAGGAAAGTATGTCCTCATAGATGAGGAACCCTGTGTTATCAAGAGCATGACACACTCAAAAACAGGAAAACACGGCTCAGCAAAATCCAGGATCGATGCCATAGGCATATTTGACGGCACAAAGCGGTCGATCATAGCACCTGTGACCGACAAAATATATGTTCCAATAGTAGAAAGGAAAACAGGACAGGTCATATCGGTTTCCGGTGAGGTTGCCCAGGTGATGGATATGGCGGATTATTCCACGCTGGAACTCAAGATACCCCAGGACCTCAAAGATAAAATCGCAGCAGGGAAAGAGATCTCCTATCTTATATCGATGGGAAAAATGAAGATAGATATACGTACATAGAAAAATGCCCGGGCCTTTTTTTGCTGATGCAAATTCAGGTTATGAAAATGCTCAGTATGTAATATGCGGTGTGCCTTTTGATGGCACCTCATGTTTCAGGAGGGGAAGTAACCTTGCGCCCAGGGAGATGAGGGCTAATTCCTATAATTTTGAGGCATACAGCAGCTTTTATGACATTGACCTCTCTGAAGTAAATATACATGACGCCGGAGACCTGGAAGTCGCACAGGACATCGATTCAACACTTGATCTGATTTCAGTCCATGCAAATAAGTTCGTAACTGACGGGAAAATCCCTGTAATGCTCGGCGGGGAACATTCCCTGACCCTTCCTTTTGCCAGAGCATGCAAAAACAAATACGACGATCTCGGATTTGTAGTCCTTGATGCGCACATGGATATGCGGCAGGAATACGAAGGTGAAATAAACAGCCACGCCTGCATATCAAGGCATATTTATGAAGAAGTAACCCAAAAATATGCCTCCATTGGCATAAGGAGCGGGGCGCGCGAGGAATATGAATATGTCAGGGAAAAACGCATTAAAGTGTTCTCTGCAGATGACGTTTTTTCAATGGGTATCGAGAAGGTCATCGGGGAGATCCGGGAGGATATTAGCGGTCCGGTCTACCTGTCCATCGATATGGATGCCGTTGACCCGGCATACGCCCCGGCACTGGGCACTCCCGAGCCATACGGGTTAACTCCGCGTGATGTAAGGACTGTGATTTCCTGCCTTGCCCCGAAAATCGTAGGTTTTGACCTTGTTGAGATCGCGCCAGCTTATGATTCGGGGGGAACGGCACTGCTGGGAGCTAGATTTGTCCGCGATTTTATCGCAGCCAGCGCAAGAGCAAGATCATAGGTTCCCTCGAAGTTTTTCTGCATGTAATATCCTTTTCAGTGCAAGTGAATATGCAGACCTTCTCATCCTGCACTTCTGGTCCTGGCACAGCGCGTGTACGTCATTGAAAGCTGTTATCATGATTTTTTTGAGTTTTTCAAGAACCTTTTCTTCCTCCCAGTAATCGCTATTGAGGTTCTGGCTCCATTCGAAATAGCTCACGACCACACCCCCGGCATTGGCGAGGACATCAGGTATCAGCATTATACTTTTATCGAAAAATATGTCATCCGCTTCTCTTGTCGTAGGGGCATTGGCAAGTTCCAGGACTAATTTTGCTTTTACATCATGTGCATTTTCTTTGTTAAGCTGGTCCGACAATGCAGCAGGGATCAGTATATCACATTCGCATGTAAGCAACTCTGCGTTGGTGATATTTCTGCTGCCCGGAAAATCAACCACGCTTCCGGTCTCATCCTTATGTTTGATCACAGCCGGGATGTAAAGACCGTCATCTTTTATTATGCCGCCTTTTGAGTCACTTACCGCAATGACATTATATTCTTTTTCATGAAGGATGCGGGCAGCGTTTTCTCCTACATTTCCAAATCCCTGCACAGCAATTTTGACCTCGGATTTTTTCATCCCTGTCTTTTTCATGGCTTCTTCAAGTACATAGATCCCTCCAAGGGATGTTGAATAACTCCTCGCCCTGCTGCCCCCGAGTTCAATGGGTTTGCCCGTCACGACCGCAGGAATATGTTCTCCTTTTATTCGCTCAAATTCGTCAAGTATCCAGACCATGATTTTTTCATCAGTATAAACATCGGGTGCGGGAATATCCTTAAAAGGCCCGATATATTCTTCTATGGCGCGGATGTAACCTCTTGTAATCCTTTCAAGCTCATTCCTGCTGATCTCCTTCGGGTTTACCACAACACCGCCTTTTGACCCGCCGAAAGGTATGTTCACAACAGCACATTTAAGCGTCATCAAAAAAGAAAGGTCCCTGACATCGTCCAGGGTCAATTCAGGGTGGAACCTGATCCCACCTTTAGCCGGGCCGCGGGCATCGTTATATTGTATCCTGTACCCGACGTACATTTTTATCTTCCCTGAATCCATCCTTACAGGGAAATGAACCGTGAAAGAACGTTTCGGCGTATCCAATAAATCGAACTCTTCAGTTGTGAGTCCAAGGTCTGTATAGATGTCCCCGAGCTCACTCATAGCCAGTTTACAGAGATTTCTATCGTCGGCGTGCAGTCTTTCGTGATTTTTAATTTCCACAATTTCAACTCCTCAATATTCATTATGTTATCAGGCATTTTAATAAGTTTCTCACCTTTTGTAGTACCGAGGTTATAATTGAATGTTCGCCCATTTCTGGATGATATAACAAAATAAAATTATTTATTGCCCTGCATTTTGGATGGTATTGGAATTAAGAAGTTTGTTCAAACCAAAAAACTATATATACTTTTATTTTCTAATAAAAACGATTGTAGATTTTAATTAAGAGGTGAAAATAAATGACACAACAGGTACCGCCTGTGCTTCCACTGGCACCGGTTGAGAGAATTATCAGAAAGGCAGGGGCTGAAAGGGTCGCCGAAGATGCGGGAGTTGAGCTTGCAAAAGTCCTTGAGGATTACGGGCTTGAAGTATCAAGAGAGGCCATGAACCTGGCAAAACACGCAGGCAGGACAACGGTCAAGGAAGAGGACATAAGGCTTGCGGTTTCGAGGATAAAGAAGTTCGGTTGATCCTCACTATAAATCTATTTTTTTTATTACCTGTCGGGTTCTGTCAAGTCTTAGGTTGATTGCGACACCTGTCAAAAGTCGGTTGATAATATACAGGTTTCAGAAACAACTGATAACTTTTTATATTTTAACTACATTTTAACAGTTTAAAAATGGGATTAGAAAATATATTCTTAAAGTTATTAGAAGGAGCACCCCCTTTAGATTATATACTCGTTATTATGCTTGGTTACTTTTTGATTAAGGAGTTAAATGCTTTTAATCAAATGAAAAACAAAGTACATAAATACGAAAGCGACATTATTATTCTCAAAAGAGATATTAACGAATTGAAAAAACAATTGGAGAAACTTGGTGATGAACACAGAAGTTATACAACGAGAAAGGGGGGAAAACATTCTTAAGCTACCATCGATAGGGGGGGTTTTAAACAATATCCGTTATTTGCTGAGTGCCAGCTTGCTCGCATTTAGCATTTTAGGTGCAATCTCACTAATTAATTTAAACAATCTAACTACAAACTCGGCGTTTTTACTAATTTTTTTGTTATTATGTGGTTGGTTTTTGGCGATCACGCCTATTAACAGCATCTTATTACCCTTTAAAGAACAACTCGCTAAGAAGACGTTTGAATTAAAAATAATCCTACATATTTTTTTGACAGTATTATGGTTAGTCGGGTGGTTTATGGGATTTGTTGTTTTATACGCAGTAGGATATGCAATTTTGAAATAATGTTTCTCTGAATCAACCAACCAAAGAATTTTAAATATTATTCTTTTGGCAGGCATTCTGAATCAACGTAATCCACTTGTTCTCTCCCTCTACCTTAATTCCGCAAGCTTCGGCAGGAGTTTTGCCGTTAAGCCCTTCATGAGTGCGTATGTAGTTATGATAGATTTGATAGCCTTTAAGGATGGGCGTATCTTTCTTCTTCAATCCCCTCATTACTTTTTCCCTATCTCTTATCTCTCCGTTAATCCTCTCCATTTTATTGTTGTTCATATCCCCGTCCAGCTTTATAGCATTGATATGTTTCGAGCGTGGGGCGGAATTTTGGTAAAATTCCCTGTTAAATGCATCATGGTACGCTCTTAGTCCATCGGTTATAAGCACGTTAGGCCGTTTGCCTATGATTTCCTTACCTTCTTTAAACAATCCCTGAGCATCGTGTTTAAATTTCGTATCTGCAACCTCTTGAGCTATCCAATACCTTGTTTCATCATCCATCAAAGCGAAAAGGTATTTCATATTACCGCTGAATTTTACGAAAACCTCATCGGCTCTCCACATATCGCCGACTTTGGGTTGTAGCTTGTCGGTATATTGCTTCATGAGGTTAGTGTATTTCTCAATCCAGTTAAGGACTGTCTGATGTGATACTTGAACCCCTATGAATTTGAGGGATTTCTGTGTATTCCTGAGTGACTCCCCGCTAAAATAAAGTTGCATAGCTGTTGTTACTGCTTGTGGGTTATGCTTCATCCTCTCAAAACCTATGTTTATGCTGAACGTCTTATGGCAATCCTCACATGCAAACCGCTGAATATCCCCGCTTTTGTTATGCCTTATGCCGAATTTAGTAACATTCCTTGAATGGCAGAAAGGGCAATCTGAAATTACTACAGGGGCAATTACAACACTCTTCTTAACTTCTTGTCTAATCTTAAAACTGATTTCAACCGCATAGATATGTTTACACTTCACCCCTCTTGATTCGTGGTCAGGGCAATTGCATCTCCATCCTATCTCAGTGTGCTTGATGATATAGAATTTATCTATTGATTGTGATTTTACTCTGTAAGTGTTGTCATCAATTCTCTTTATCTGGCCGTCTTTCTCTGCTATTGCTTTTCCCCGGTCTTCTCTTGTTCCGATGACTTGGATATTATTGTTAAGCATAATAATCAACTCCTTTAACTTGTGGTGATTTCACCACATACACCCTTATAACCGCAAGATATATAAGGTTTGTGGTGAATATGGTGATTATGGCAAAACCATTTATTGTACAGATAAAAGACGAGAAGCAAAGACGGATTGTTATAGATAAAGACGTTTGGGATGATGAAAAATTACAAAAAGATGATTATATCGAAGTTGTGATTAAAAAAATAAAATTGAGCCAAATTTAATGGTTTCAAGATGAGTGATAATATGGTAAAATATAAATCAATATTGTTGTTTGTTTTGGTGATTGGTATAGTCGTTGTTTCGGGTTGTACCGATCCACTGCAACCACCACCCGATAAACCATTAATAGAATCCATTCAAGTTCAAAACAATTTTATTCACCAGAACTCAAATGAAAAAACCACAATTGGATATATAATTAAAAATCCCCTTCAAATTACGTTCAATGGAAAGGTTGAGATTCAGTACGGTAAACCGAATTGTTTGACCACGTATTCAAATCTGGAGGAATTTAGTATTCAAAGCAAAAAATCTCTGCCGTTTACAGTAGATATAAGTGCTTATGGAAGCGACCAAAAATGTATAGGGACACAATTAGTTACTTTAAATCTTAAGGATGCGAAAGCTGCTGATGGAGGTATATTAGATTCCAAATCAGTCCAGATAAACATCGCTCAGAGGTAATGAGTGGATGGGACACCGTGGTTTCTGGAAAAGGAAGAACTTAAGAAGGTATAAACATGGCAACTCTATTAGTGGGCAAGTGGAAAGTCAGAGTTTGTGGGAAAGGCTTAAAATAAAATATCCTAAGATATATGTTTTTGTTAACATTATGATTTGGGTTTTGCCCATTGGTGCTTATAGTATTCGCCCTTATGCTGATTATTTTATTAATCCCGAACCACGATTAGAATACAATCTTGCAGGCGACGCATCGATTTTGGGTCATATTTCACCGTATCGTTTATGGATTGAAGATGAAACTAAAACCTTGATACCGGGGCAAAAATCTATAATTGATATTCAAGTCCAAAATAGATACGATCAGCCATTATTAACGGATTATGACTTTACTAAAATCGATGATATAATTATAAACACAAGTTATAACCGGCAATCAGGAGATAACCCAATTGCCATTAATTCTCATGAGTGGAATCATTTTTATTTAGACGTTTATGTAAATGAGTCTGCAAAAGAAGGTAACTACACTTTTTGTTTTACCGTCAAGGAAGCTATTAAAAATAGAGAGATGAATTATCAGACAGAATGTTCTACATTCAACATTTCTCTGAAACCAATAAATATACAACAATAATTAAGAAGAGTGAAGCTATCGGTTCTGTTCTAAATAACCACCCTGTAAGAGATGCACAAATAATTATTGAAGTCAGCCTATTCTTAAACGGGAACTCCAAGGCTGAACATACCAGATTATTAACTCTTTTATTAAAATGAGACAAATGTTGAACCAATCTCGGATTTATCAAATAAGTTCACCCCCTATCCAGCAACCGATTTTTCACAGCCAATCCTATCAACCTACAACTTGAAAGAACCACCTGTCGTAATTCTTATATAGAACCTCAAACATTGTTTTGCGAAAATCAAATCCTGCTGGTTATATAATTCCATATGTTTTATATAATTTATCGGGAATCAAAATATTTATAAAAGGAGGATAATCATGGCAGCACAACTTGGCGGACAGCCAATCATAATTTTGAGGGAAGGCACAGAGAGAACACGCGGGAAAGAAGCCCGCACTAATAATATTATGGCGGCAAAAGCGGTCGCTGCTGCTGTCAGGACCACGCTCGGGCCAAAAGGCATGGACAAGATGCTGGTAGGGGGAGGCGGTGACATCACTATCACAAACGATGGTGTCACGATACTCAGGGAGATGGACATTGAACACCCGGCTGCAAAAATGCTTGTCGAGGTAGCAAAGACCCAGGATGACGAAGTCGGGGACGGTACGACCACAGCCGCAGTGCTTACCGGGGAATTGCTTGAACGGGCTGAGGAACTGCTGGAGCAGGATGTGCACGCCACAATAATCGGAAGCGGGTACAGGATGGCTGCTGAAAAAGCTATCGAGCTCCTGAAGGACATCACCCACGAAATCAGTGAGAACGATGAGGAAGCACTTCTTAATATAGCAAGGACGGCCATGACCGGCAAAGGTGCCGAAGGCTCAAAGGAAAAACTTGCTGCAATCACGGTTTCAGCGATAAGGTCCATAGTGGATGAAGAAGATGGCAAGAAGGTTGTTGACATAGATAATATTAAGATCGAGAAAAAAGTCGGACATAGCGTGGATGACTGCGAGTTAATAAAAGGGATTGTCATTGATAAGAATAAAGCGCACCATAACATGCCCAATAAAGTAGAGGATGCCAGGATCGCGCTCATCACACGGCCTATTGAGTTCAGCAAACTGGAACTTGAAGCCGAGATCAAGATATCAACTCCCGGTGAACTTGCGCAATACCTCGACAAGGAAGAGCAGATAGTGCAGGGCATAGTAAATGGGATCGCGGCAAGCGGGGCGAACGTAGTTCTTTGCTCGCTTGGTATCGATGATATTGCCCAGCATTTCCTGGCAAAGGAAAACATCCTTGCAGTTGAACGTGTGGAGAAAAAAGACATCGACAAGCTGGCAAGGGCCACAGGGGCAAATCTCATCACAAGCGTAGATGATTTCAGTGCGTCAGACATTGGGTCAGCAGGGCTTGTAGAGCTGCGCGGGCACGGAGAGGAGAAGATGCTTTACATCACAGAATGCAGCAACCCCAGAGCAGTATCGATATTAATTCGGGGCGGGACAGAGCATGTTGTTGACAGCACGGAGCGCGCTCTTGAAGATGCCTTAAGGGCGGTCGGCACAGCGATAGAAGATGGAAAACTGGTGGCAGGGGCCGGATCGCCTGAGACCGAACTTGCATTGCGGTTAAAGGAATATGCTTCCACTCTAAGAGGCAGGGAACAGCTTGCAGTGACAAAGTTTGCGGAGGCGCTTGAAGTCATTCCACGGACACTTGCGGAGAATGCGGGTCTTGACCCGATCGATATGATGGCAGAACTGCGCAATCAGCATGAGAGCGGGAATAAGGACGGCGGGCTGAATGTGTTTACGGGGCAGGTCGAGAATATGTGGGAAAAAGGGGTCATTGAACCCCTGAGAATAAAGACGCAGGCCATAAGCTCAGCCACCGAGGCCGCAATAATGATATTGAGAATAGACGATGTGCTTGCAGCCACAGGCGGTTCCCCTGAAGCATGCGGAGCCGGCGGCACTCCATGCGGTGGCGGAATGGGAGGCATGCCGCCTGGCATGATGATGTAGGAATACTTTCATCCTGCTTGCCATTTGTATTAATACCGCAAAGACGTTCATCGGATCGGATTGAAATGCCATGTACAGGCTTCAATCCACATCCCCTCTTTTTTTGAAGTTTCATATGCAGAAATCTATCATCATTATCGGGGCAGGGATGGGTGGGCTGGTATCCGGCATTTTCGGGCAATTGAACGGCTATCGGAAATATTTGAGATGCATACCGTTCCAGGCGGCCAAGCTGGAATAGAAAAGGATACACTTTTGACATAAGTTTTAATCAGTTGGGATATAATTAACTCTTATGGGCGCTATTCGACTCGGCTGTTCAGGATGGGACTACAGGGACTGGGCAGATGTGTTCTATAAGGATAAAGATGAGTCAAAGCTCAGGGCATATTCAAGGATTTTCAACACTGCCGAGATCAACTCCACATTTTACAGCTATCCCCAGCCCGGCATTGTGTTTGGGTGGGCAAGGTATACGCCACAGGATTTTAGATTTACAGTGAAACTTAACCGCCTGATAACGCATGAAAAAATGCTTGAAATTTCAAAAGGTGTGGAGGATGATCTGAAAAGATTCTGCGAACTCATGAAACCGCTTCAGGAAACTGGAAAAATTGCCTGCATCCTGGTCCAGCTCCCGCCAGGGATGAAGTTCAGGAAGGACAGGATAAAGGATTTCCTGAAAATATTGCCTTCAGATCTGCATTTTGCACTTGAATACAGGAACGAGACCTGGCTGACCGATGAAGCGCGCAGCCTGCTGGCAGATTACAATGTTGCAACTGTGATTGTGGATGAACCGTTGCTTCCTTCTGAAATCAGGCTGACCTCGGATATTGCCTATGTGCGCTGGCACGGGAGAGGCGAAAAAATGTGGTATAACTATCGTTATTCAAAAGAGGAGCTTGTGGTATGGATACCGAAACTGAAGGAGATGTCGCAGAATGCAGACGTCTATGGCTACTTCAATAACCACTACCACGGCTATGCGCCTGAGAACTGCATAGATGTGCTGGATATGCTGGGGATGGCCACGCCAGAGCAGAAAGAGGCGAGGCTGCGTATATCCGGTTATCGGAAAGGCAGGGTAGCAACAAAAGTTGTTCCAAAGACTCTCAGCGATTTTTTTGAGCAGGAAAAAGAAGATATAACAACTTTGCTCTCAGGATATATCGATACTTCAAGGTTGGAGAAGGCAAGGGAAATAAAAGATATTGAGATAATCGATTTGGGTGCAGATAAGATAGTAGCGGATGTACGGGGTTATTCGGTTTACATCGATCTGGAAAAAAGGTTTATTCTGCACGACTGTGGTGACTGGAAAAGAACTGCGCGAGAGAAGCGGTTCTGCAAGCATATCGGCGCGCTTATGCTTGCACTGCCTGAGGATGCGGCAAGAGGTGTGCTTGAGGGCATCAAAAGGCAGCAGTGGGAGTTCGGCCAGTATACAGGGAGAGGGGATGTTTGATAAAATATGCTATCTTTCGGAATAACAGAAAGCGTCCGCGCATCAATATCTCCAAGCTGGGCGGCGCATATTATTTCAAGCACTTTTTCGATGACCCCAGAGCTGTTCAGGGGGCTTGAAACGTTCTATGAGAACGCGGTACAATTCGGTAGAGAGCTACCCACTCCCGGATAAGATCGTGCTTGTTATGAAGGATATGGCGTGGGTGGAGCAGGCAGTGGCGATGGGGGCGGCGGTGAGGGGCGGGAATCCCTTGCATGCCAACCATCCTGCATTTGTCGAGGGATGGTAAGTTATGAAATCAATTTTTTAGACACTTCATATATTCTGCTGGCTGAGTCCCTCAATTCAATTGCAGAATCTTCACTATATACACTTCCGTAATCCGCCCCTTCCCGGACTTTCATCGCATAGCTAAAATCCTGCAAGAGTTGTTTATCCAGTGTTCCTGTATCAACAAAAAGAGATTCGATCGCATATTTTATGCAGGTGTGGCTTTTTTCTCTATAACCTTTGCTGAATATAAGGGCTCTCAATGAATGGAACATGGAATAATAAGCCTGGATTATTGCCCATTTGAAATTGTTCTCTTTTAGGGATCTTTCGCATGAGTCAAGATCCTTCTTTGCTTCATCCATCTCTTTTGATATCAGATCAGGCGCTATTTCGATCTTTACTATCTTCCCTTTTTCGAGACAGTGCTCAAACTGATATCTCATTATACTTCATGGATTACTTTCCCCATGTTAATCCTTTCGTAGAGTGGTTTATCTCTTACCTCAAGGTTCCTGAACTCAGAAGCGTCCAGGATGATGGGAGAAATCTTCCTCTCTCCCTGATAACTGTCATGAAGCATGCCAACTCCTCTTTTATTATCGGTTTCGATGAAAATATCAATATCGCTATCGATTGTATCCTCCCCTGCGGCACAGCTTCCAAACAGGATGATCCTTGAATAGATCCCTTTTAAGCTCAGGATGAACGGATCTATTTCTAGAAGGGTGAGAAGTATCTTGAACTCCCTGAGCAGGAAATTTTGCATGTTCGCCCTGTATATTACCAGCCTCCCCCTGTGCTCTTTTGAAACGAGTCCGGCTTCTTCGAGTGTTCTCAGGCTCTGGCTCACTGATCCCAGACTTAACCTGAGATTTCTTGAGATCTCACGTACATAATAGCCATCCCGGTATCTTCGACCAAGGTAGCGGATTATTTGTATCGAGGGCATTGAAAAGATGTTCATTATTTTGAACATATGTTCATATGTATGAACAAAGGTATTTAAGATTTGCGGGAGCATCATCTCGATGGAAAAAAATTAATCATATAAATTAATAACCCACATTCCGCACTTGGACTGAATAATTTAAATATTTTTCAGCATAGCGGTTTTTTATATATTCTGATATTAATCTTTTATATGTAATCGCTAAAACGGCTTGATTTTAGCAATAATTAGAGAAGAATAATAACTGCTGCATATTAAAAATCAACATGGGGAAAAATCCTAATTAATCAAAGTTGATGTGCGGAATGTGGGTAATAACTATAAACCTTTACTCATGCCTATCTTGGTACCGCGGAAAAGCGCCCGCACTTTAACATCTTCAAGCTTGGCGGCGCGTATTATTTCAAGCAGTTCTTTGATGATCCAGAGCTGTTCAGGGAGCTTGAGCCATATTTTGAGAAGGCGCGGTACGGATTCCGAATGGCGACCGCTGGCGAAAGGAACAAGGTGATGAAACTCCTCGATAAGAAGGGCTATGATCCTACTCTGATCGAAGACCCTGCACCTTTCGCCGTGGAGATAAGCAGGTATCAGAAGTACAGTGAGCTGCTCAAGAATTCAGTGGAGAGCTATCTCCTGCGGGATGAGATCGTGCTGGTGATGAAGGATTTGGCATGGATGAGCAGGGGGTGGCGATGGGGGCGGCGTGAGGGTAAGATAAATAAGTAACACCTGACTCTCATTTTCCCATATCATCTATTTTTAAAAATACATTCTCATAATGATATCTCAAGAACATTTTATCTGGCAAAAATTTTTTAGGCATAAGTATGGAATGATTTTCATAAGGTAGGAAAAACTTCTCAATAGCCTCATCGTTTTTATAATCTATTATTGCACTTGACAATTTGATCTTATAATCCTCAGTTATTGTTATCAATCCCCTATCAAACGCCTTGTCATGAAGTAAATTAAGACAAAGCCCATTATGTGGATTTAAACGATTTCTTTCATCTTTTGACCATGGTACGATATGACTTGCTATCAACAATTCTGGTATTGAAATGCCAGTTATACAGCATTTATTATCATATGAAGCAAGAATAGCAGATCTAAAAAAATTTTGATTGACCCTTGCTTTTATAGTTGCCTCTCTTTCTTTTCCTTCGTTGGGTATGTTATCTAGATTTATATTGGCAGAAATCTCAATCGGCTCATCCTTAAATCTTGCAAGTAAGAGCTCACTTTCGAAAGCCAGGGCTTCCCAATTGCCATGAAATTCATTCCAGATTTTCTCCTCGCTCTTACTTCCATGACTCATTCCTGCAATATTTCTTTTTTGAAGTTCGGGATCAAAGCGGGCAAAATTTACCAATTTGAGTGCAACTGCAGAAGGAGTCCTCCCTATAATCTTGGCCAAGTTAATTATTTCAGGATTTTTAGATGTGATTTTACCGAAAGGTGTTTTGCAATATAAATTGAATGCAACAATTAATTCATCTTGAGTCCAATTGTCTTTTGCCATCTTAGTTCTTCCCATGTACTATTTTCAGATATCTTATGATAACTTTGTCAAAGATATAACTTAGTAGGGCATTCAATATATCCACCATTTTTTACCAAAACAATCCAGCTGCTCTGCCAGGAAAACAGGCGAGCCGATTAGATATCCCTCGCCGCGCCCCAACCCTAAGTGGCACGTCTTCAAAACCGCAAGAAAAAAAGCCCATCCTATCAATGGTGGCGGATATGAGGAGTTCCCTGCGCTTGATCATGCCCTGAAATGGCTCAAGACTGCGGCGGAGGAAAGTATTTTGTCAAACTCCTCAGCCTGGGGAAATGCAGGCCCGGCTGCTGCGAGGGCGAGGATAAATAGTCCGAACAAGGTGATGAAGTGGCATAATTCAATCATTTCAGTAATTCTGTTATCACTGATATCTTTAAATCGATATCATAAATCAATGATATATATCACTGATACATTTAAATAGTTATCACCATATACAGATAACTAAACATGGTCATATCAGACAATAATCCGGAACTGTTTGAGATCTTGCGCGCAAAATTGAACCTGAGCGATAGCGCCGTGGTCAAAGAAGAGCCTGTCCTCAAAAATGCACCGACCAATCTCAGAGTGGATATGGTAATCGAGGATGGCAATAACAAATATCTTGTGGAAGTAAAATCCAGAGCAAGTATCGATACGATCGCAAATCTGGTTCTGCTGAGAGAACTTTTCAGAAATGAGAATCAGGACATATCCGGTATCCTTTTCGTCATTGCAGCAAAAGTATTTACTCCTGACGTAGAAAAGATCGCAAACCAGACCGGTATAATATTAGTTACCGTCCCTCGAAATATTGAGCATCCGGCGCAGAAATATGATCATTCCCAGGGAAAGATCAAAGTCACTTCAGAAAAATCATGGAAGGTAATTACCCGGCTCCTGGCAGAGAAAACAACATCCATCCGGCAATTATCCATACAGGAGAAAGTCTCTTATGGCTGGGCACATACTACTATTCAGAGTCTTTTAAGCCAGGGAGTTGTTACCAGGAAGGAAAATTATGTCAGCATTTCGGATACCAATAAACTGCTAAATGGTGTCGCATGGGAGAGACCTTTTGAGAATTTATTTGCAGATGAGATAAATATTGAATATCAGGATGCTTTTAAGGCAGCTTCGGAACTATCCCACATATTAAAAAACAACGGGGTTAAGTTCGCTTTTACGAGTTATACTGCTGCAGGATTATACACAGGTTATGCCATCAGGCATGATGCAGTATATCTGTATCTTGAACAAGATGAGATCGATTTCTTCAAGAACACATTCAGAGAGGCCGAGAAACAGGGTATCAAAGCACGAATATATGTGCCAGATAGAGATGTTTTCGGGGATGCAAGAGAAAAAGAAGGGATACTGATCGTTTCTCCATCCCAGGCGCTGCTGGATTTGGCAGGGTTAGGGTACAGCGGACGGGATATTACAAAAGCCATGGTAGAGAAATATGCCTCCCTATGATCCAGATCCACAGATAATTGAAAAGTCCCTTCATGAACTTGATTATGCTGATGTTATTGCGCTCCTTGATCCGATACCTGGCGGAACAGAACTTGACTTTAATTTTCTCGGAGAAAAACTTAACGATTTCGATTTTCTAAGGGAATGTCTGCGGAAAATTCCCGAAACACATGATGCAATCGTAAAATATAGCAGAATGGATCAACAAAAAGTCAGAGAGACAATTGAACGATTATTAAAATTAACTGAATAGGCGACCTCTCAGATACCTCTACCCCAACCAGAAGTGAGACATCTTCAAAATGAGCCTTCTTGCCAGCGAATGATTTTCCATCCCCTTTTTTCGCATTATCAGCGAAAGGATTATACTACTACCGTGTAATAATCCATAATCATGCTTACAAAACAAGAAGGCGAGCTGGCGGTACGCCTTGCAAGGAAGGCCATAGAAGAATGCCTCAGGAATGGAAAAAAGATAGATCCTGATGACCTGCCCAAAGTATTTCATGAAAAGCGCGGCGTTTTTGTTACACTGAACAAAATAAAGAATAGCAAAGAGCTTCGGGGCTGCATAGGACGGCCTTATCCCATGACACCTCTGGGTGAGGCGATAATTGCATCGGCAATAAATGCTGCAAGGGATGATCCCCGATTTTTACCCGTGAAACCGGAAGAGATAGACGACCTGGTCATCGAGGTTACAGTGCTCACGGTCCCGAAGATCATTAAAGCAAAGCCCAAAGACCTGCCGGAAAAGATCGTGATCGGAAGGGATGGCCTGATAGTAGCGGCAGATATGTGCCAGGGTCTCCTGCTCCCCCAGGTGGCTGTGGAACATGGTTTTGACTGCACTGAATTCCTGTGCCAGACATGCATGAAGGCCGGGCTCATGCCTGATGCATGGCTTAATGGCGCGAAGGTATATTCATATCAGGGCCAGATATTTGAGGAAACTGAACCTGGAGGGGAAGTCAGGGAAAAAATATTATCCCATGAATGTTGATTGGTTTATTTAAATCAAAAAAGAATGTTAAATTATCGCAAGAACGTTTTAAAGAATAAACATCAGGAGACCTTGAGAAGTCCTATCATTCCAGCAAAAAAAATCAAAATACTCACATTGGACATGGTACTGGAGATTAACGAGAAAATTAAACTGCGTGCTGTAAGAGATTCCAGAATAGAGTATAGAGGAAGTGAGGATTATCCTGTCAAGGCACAAAAGCTCAAAAAATTGATTGATAGCGTTCCAAGTCGAGATGTCCTGGAAATTGCAGCCTACTACTTGAAGAATATAATTCTGCTCCAAGCTTTTCCAGACGCTAATCACAGGACGGCACTGACTGCCACTAAGATATTTCTTGAAATGAATAGCTATGAGTTCAGCTATACTCCAGATGAAGCATACAGGTTCCAAACTGATTGTTACAATAAAAGAATGCAGATATACAAGACCTATGAAGAAATGCCCACAAGCGTTCTAAAAGAAGAGGATAACACCCTATTTTCGCTATGCTTGGAATTTATAAAAAATCATCTCAGCCTCACCAGCACTTCGTAATCACTATCGAGAGCACGGTCAATCAATTTTGATACAGCTTCTCGCTCAGAATCCTTTGGCTTTATTAATACGTAGTGATTTGGCTGTTTAGTTCGCTGCATAAGGTCTATTACGACATTATTATTTAAAATCTTTTCTCAAGCCTTGGAATTTCAACAATCGCCATCATTAGGCACTATGCACCATTTGAAAGATAGGTAGAAAGACCTTAGCCACCTGTAGAACATCGTTTATACACAATCCTGGAGGGTCTTTTCTTCGAAATTTAAAAAAAATTGTTACGACGTAGCAGCTACTTTAATAGGTTTTGTCATCCAAGTTGATAGCTGTTATTTTTTAACATATGGCAGGAAACTAATGAACGTCACTCTTAAAGAGATACTGGGTATTTACATTGAAATCTTATCCTTTTTTGAGTGTTCGAAATGTGGAAAATGTTGTCGCATGAACCCTCCTACCCTTTACCCAGACGAGGTTCAATATTTTAGTGAGAATGTAATTATCAAGCACGACGGTAGAGTTAGCTTAAGAAAGCCATGTCCTTTTTTCATAGATAATACCTGTAAGATACATGACTGGAGTGAACCCCAAAAAGTGTACAACCAGTTAAGAAACTATCCTACTTAAAACCTCCTCTGACTTTTCAAATTCTTCAGGAGTGACATATCCGATAGATGAATGAACCCGTTTCTTATTATATAC
>CABMIH010000040.1 GCA_902386205.1 uncultured archaeon
CCTCTTCAGAATTGGGGTACAATCCTTAACCAGCTTAGAGTGTACTTCGATGAACGAGTGGATGGATATTTATAGGGATGGTGAGAAATGAAGATTCAAAGTTTCAGCAAAAACGGTTACACTCCCCCGATACGATTGCTTTAGATTTGATGAAATCCTTTAAATCATCAATTAATGGCTTCTTCTCAGCATATCCTTTTAAGATGAAATTTCCACCATCATAAAATTGCAGTAAAGGTTCTTGTTTCTTATCTTTAAGTTTTACTAACGTTTCCAAAAGAAGTTCAACATCTATATCAGATTTTTTCCAGGCTTCCAAGATTTGCACTATTTTTTCAATTGTTTCTTTCTTAGTTTGCTCATCTATACTCTCAATGAATTTTTTAACAAAAGAATATGTATCAGGAACGCCAGCAGCAACAGATGCACCCGCGCCCAGTAAGAAAACAACTTCAGAAGATTTAACATTGTGATCCATTATTATCCTTATTAAATAATATTTTCCTGTACTACTTGCCTTTGCGTCCCTCACCGTTTTCCCAACTTTCTGGTACTTTTCTATCATTCAATTTATTAAGAGCGTTAAAAATTGCAGGTTTTATAATGACGTCCAGAGCTACCGAACAGTTCCGACATAATGCTAGGCAATTTATTTCCTCATCTTTGCCACCACTTTTTTTTGAGAGAATATGTGACCATTCGAGACCGTTATTCTTTAAATATGGGAATTTTCGACCACAGATTTGACATCCATTTTCGCATAAATCTTTAAACCATTTCTTGTTTTTTGCTGTAGGTTTCGCAGCCATATTCTTTTCATCCTTTAATAATCACAAAAATTTTAAATGTTATTCTTTAATACATCATATAATTTATATTTTATGGTTATTTTTATAGGCGTCTGATTTTTCAGATTTCGGATGGTAATTCTGTAATTTATCGGCTTTCGAGAGCATGATACGGGCGTGGATGCAGTCACAGAGGCTTAAAATGAATCCGACGCATCCCGGCGGACGCTTGAGTATTCTATATTTAAGGAGGTTATTTGATTTCAGTTCTTCTATCCAAGCACACGATTATGATGAATCCCTTCGGGATCAGGTGGAATTACCCTATCAGTTCCCGCAATTCTTCCAACCAATTTGGTAGATATTTTCGAAATAACTGGAATTGTTTTGGATTTTATAATGAAAACAGCCCAGCCGCCATCTTCCATTATTTGGTTTCCTAACCAATTAAAGCGCTTACCATCATGAGTTAGTCCATCCCCTCCTGTCATATTCGCTGAAGAGCGGCGGAAAATATACTCCACTGACAATACAGGTTCTTCAAAACTTAAAGTAAAAATAAAATTTATCAGTGGAGAATTTGTGATGTTTTTAAAACCAAACTCATGATTCAAGGTACCATCCACCTCTGTATGCCCTTTGGGAAAGTGGAATTCATAACTTGCAAGAGCAGGATGAATTTTACCAATCGGGGGTTTTTTGGACACTTGAAATATGGATTCAAGTAATTTCTTAAAAGGACCTTCTTTTTCAATATTGAAGTATGATGGATCCTTGGGATTAAATTCCCGAAAGTCTATATATTCGAGATGAGCAACAAAAGGTGGACGCTCACATGTTTTACGGAGAATTGGAACAATCCGCAGACTAGAATTATCTATCTTTCGATATAGAAAAGCGTGATATTCTTGCTGAACCCATTTAGAATTCGTTGCCGCAGGGGACAGCACATATAAGAACAGATTACATTCCATTAGGGCCAATTCGATTTCTTGTGGGACTGAATCGCCACCTTTAATGTCCCATTTATCAAAAAACACATCTACTCCATTGGAAACTATATGCCTACCCAGCGCTTCAACAAATTCCTTATCTGCTTCTTGATAACTTAAAAAAGCTTTATAGTGTTTTGGTATCATAATCCTGCCTGTAAAGTAGTTTTAACTCCTATTTTTAGTTTTTGGGAAAAATCTATTAAGGCTACTATCGCCATATTCGAGCATGAACATATTCAGTCACTACGGCATACCCCGTACGATGTACGAGGCCTGTATATAGCGTTTCCACTTTATTTCATATCATATTCGTAATAGCAGATACTGGAACGTATTCTCCATAGCATCCCAGCCACAATCTCATTTTATCCTTCCCATAGCATCCAAAAAATATTTCACCGCCCCTACTCAATCCCCTCATGATACTCCTGCAGCGACTTCACCTCTATCCGGTTCTCCCTGGCAGCCCTGATGCCCCTTGCAGCCGCCCGCCCTGCATCCGTGGTCGTGAAGTACGGGATCTTGAATTTGATGGCAGACTTTCGTATGTAGCTGTCATCATAGGCACTCTGCTTGCCCACAGGTGTGTTGAGCACGAACTGGATATCCCCGTTCTTCATCATATCCACGATGTTGGGCCTGCCTTCCTGCAGTTTCATGACACAATCGCAATTGAGCCCGTTCTCTCTGAGGAAACCTGCCGTCCCTTCGGTGGCAATTATCTTGAATCCCATATCTGCAAGCTCTTTTGCCACAAGGAGTGCGCGCTGCCTGTCTCCCTTCGCCACGGTGATGAGGGCCGTCCCGCCAAGCGGAGGCGCAAAGCCGGCCCCCACCTGCGATTTAAAGAACGCCATCGCAAATGAATCCGCAAGCCCCAATACTTCGCCTGTCGAGCGCATCTCAGGACCGAGCACGGGGTCCACTTCGGGGAACATGTTGAACGGGAAAACCGCCTCCTTGACCCCGAAATGCGGGTATTTTCGCGCGTGGGTGTCTATGTCCTTCAGTTTCGTCCCGAGCATGACCTGGGTCGCGATGCGCGCCATTGAGACGCCCGTGACCTTGGACACCAGGGGTACGGTGCGCGATGCTCGCGGGTTCGCCTCCAGGATGTAGACTTTACCTTTCTGGATAGCGTACTGGACATTTATCAGCCCGACAACTTTTAGTTCGATCGCGATACGTCTTGTGTATTCCTCAAGTGTTTTGAGTTCTCCCTCTTCTATCCCTATCGGGGGCAGGACGCATGCGCTGTCGCCCGAATGGATGCCTGCAAGTTCGATATGCTCCATGATCGAAGGGAGGAATACTTCCTCGCCGTCTGATATGGCATCAACTTCGCATTCAAGAGCATCATCAAGGAACTTGTCAATGAGCATGGGTTTCTCCGGTGTTATCTCGATCGCCCCTTCCACATATTTCTTAAGCATCCCCTCGTCGTACACTATCTCCATACCGCGCCCGCCCAGAACATATGAAGGGCGGACCACGAGCGGGTAGCCTATACGCGCGGCGACCTTGAGCGCCTGATCAAGCGACGTGGCAGTGCCGTGCTCGGGCGCCGGGATTCCCAGTTTCTTTATCACCATCGCGAACCGTTCCCTGTCCTCCGCAAGATCGATGCTGTCAACCGAAGTGCCAAGTATCTTCACTCCCGCCTCTTCAAGTTCTGCCGCGATGTTAAGAGGCGTCTGCCCGCCGAACTGCACGATGACGCCCTGCGGCTTTTCTTTTTCATAAATGCTGAGCACGTCCTCCACAGTGACAGGTTCAAAATAAAGCTTGTCCGATGTGTCGTAGTCCGTGGAGACCGTCTCAGGGTTGCAGTTGACCATGATGGATTCATATCCCATGTCGCGAAGCGTGAATGCGGCGTGCACGCAGGTGTAATCAAACTCGATGCCCTGTCCTATCCTGTTGGGCCCGCCGCCGAGTATCATTATCTTTTTCCTGTCCGATACCGGCACTTCATCGGGCGCGTTATATGTGGAATAGTAATACGCCGCGTTCTCTGCCCCGCTGACAGGTACGATGTTCCACGCCTGCCGTAAGCCCAGAGAAAGGCGCTGCCTTCTGATTTCCTTTTCCGGGATACCGAGTATCTTACCCAGATACTTATCCGAAAAACCGTCTTTTTTTGCCCTGATAAGAAGGTCATCCGACAGCGACCTGCCCTTGAACCTCAGGATCTGGTTCTCAAGTTCCACAAGTTCTTTCATTTGCTGCAAAAACCAGGGCTTGATATAGGTTAATTTGTACAATTCCTCTACTGGCATACCCTTTCTCAGCGCTTCATACATTATGAACTGGCGCTCGGAAGAAGGTTCCTTCAATAACTGGCGCAATTCATCAAGTGAGAGCTTATTAAAATTTTTGGCAAATCCGAGCCCGTAGCGCCCTGTCTCAAGTGAACGTATCGCTTTCAGGAATGCCTCCTTGTAATTTTTCCAGATGCTCATCGCCTCGCCCACGGCGCGCATCTGTGTGCCAAGCTTATCGATCGATCCCGGGAACTTTTCAAATGCCCACCGCGCGAACTTTACGACGACATAATCGCCTGACGGTGTATATTTATCGAGCCTCCCATCCCGCCAGTAGGGAATGTCCCGAAGCAGGAGGCCGCCGGCGAGTTTTGCAGATACAAGTGCGATAGGAAAGCCTGTGGCCTTTGATGCAAGCGCCGAAGAGCGTGATGTGCGAGGATTTATCTCTATTACCACAACGCGGCCTGTAACCGGGTCGTGGGCGAACTGGATGTTCGTGCCGCCGATTACTCCAATGGCCTCGACTATGCGGTGGGAGTATTCCTGCAGCCTCTCCTGGAGTTCTTTATCGATAGTGAGCATGGGCGCTGTGCAGAAACTGTCGCCCGTGTGCACGCCCATTGCATCCACGTTTTCTATGAAACAGACCGTTATCTTGTTGTTCTCTGCATCCCTCACGGCTTCAAGTTCAAGTTCCTCCCAGCCCAGCACCGACTCCTCGATAAGCACCTGGCCGATGAGACTGGCCGCAATGCCCCGGGCTGCGATTGTCCTGAGTTCATCAACATTGTATACTATCCCGCCGCCTGTTCCTCCCATCGTATAGGCTGGACGGACAACTACCGGGTATCCGAGTTCCTTTGCGATCTTTTCAGCGCCTTCAACGGTGTAGGTCGCTTCACTGTGGGGCACTTCAAGACCGAGATTGGTCATCGTTTCCTTGAACGCGATCCGGTCTTCCCCGCGCTCGATTGCATCTGCCTGTACCCCGATTATCTTTACTCCATATTTCTCAAGTATGCCCTTTTTATGAAGCTCGGATGTCAGGTTAAGCCCGTTCTGGCCCCCAAGATTCGGCAGTACCGCATCCGGCCGCTCTTTCTCTATTATTTTCTCAAGCATCCCGGAATTCAAGGGCTCTATATATGTCCTGTCAGCCATTCCCGGATCGGTCATGATAGTTGCAGGGTTGGAATTAACAAGAACAATCTCATAACCCATCTGTCGCAGCGCCTTACATGCCTGCGTGCCTGAATAATCGAATTCGGCCGCCTGGCCGATGACTATCGGGCCTGACCCGATAATCAGTACCTTGTGGATATCGTCTCTTTTTGGCAATTTTTTCACCTGCTCCTCAAGAGAGATATATATTTATTAGACTTTTGATATGGATACCAAAAAGCAAATATTTCCCGGATGATTAAAAGCAACTTCTACAATAATGAAACAAAAAGAACTTTCCCGCCTGAAAAAAGCTATCAACGAAGCCGTCCTGATAGACGAGAACAAACTTGCCGATGAAATAAAAGCCATCGGCTTCAAATGCCGCAGGTGTTCTCAGTGCTGCAGGGCAGAATATGGCGACAACACGGTCGCAGTTTTCCCTTTCGAGATAAAAAAAATATGCGAAACACATGGACTCAAGCCGACCGAGATTATATTACCTGCCCCATCGCAGGACGTGGATTCGCAGGGAAATATCCATACTTTTGAATGGGTCCTGAGAAAAAAAGAAGATTGCGTATTCCTTGAGAAAGGCTTATGTAAAATATACGGATGCAGGCCGTATATCTGCAAAACCTATCCTTTTTACCTGCTGGATGGAAAATTGATGGTTTCAGAATGTGGAGGGATCGGGGGCCCGATCAACGGCGAAGACAGCATGGATATAGCCCTGCTGTTAAAAGAACGATACATTGCCGAGATAAAAGAAACGATAGCACTTCTTGGGAAGTTCAGGGGATTCAAGTCCGGGGGAGAGGGAAATATATGTGTCCACGATAGCGAAGGCGAGCACTGGATGAGTAATGATACGGATAGGAATAGATAATCTTTGATAAGTACCTTACAAAAAAACTTAATATAGAATAAATGAATTAAGCATAAGGTGATATTATGTCTTCTGCAAAGAATATTTTGAAAATGTTGATTGGCATAGTTATACTGGTCATTGGTGTTGTATGGTACACTGGTCCCAAAATATACGGATTTCTTGGGTACTTGGATGAACTTGTAGTGGTTTTAAAAGCTACCGTCGGCCTCTTCCTTCTGTTTTTCGGATTGATCGTCGCATGGATGGGCTATGACGACTACAAGATGGACATAGAGATGGCAAAAGAAGAGAAAAAAGAAGAACAAAAATAAACCTATCCCCGATCAATAATCTGAGATGGTTCTCTGGGTTTTATTATTTTTTTCAAGCAATCTTTTTGCGGTTTCCCATGAATTCCGGGCAAAATCCGGGAGCGACCCCTTCTCCCGGATCCATTCTTCAAGAAAACTGATGGTCTTCGGGTCAGAAGGATAGCCGCTTCCGATATCAGACCCGATGTTTTTGCCTATTTGTCTAACAAGCTCATCCCTTTGCACTTTTGCAAGGATGGACGCTGCCGATACGACATGGTATTTTTTATCAGCCTCGTGTTCGGAAGTGATGTTCATTTTACCTGAATATCTCTTTATTATATTCTCCCCAAAACGCGCTGCGATCACGTCAGCAGCATCCACGTAAGCATGGTCGGGTCTTAGTTCTTCAAGCACTTTCACATAACAGGCTACCATAATTTCATTCATGGTCATTACTTTCCTGAGCCCATCTATCTGCGCTGGGCTTACTTCAAGAACATAATATTTGTCTGCGATATTCTTTATCTGGCCGGAAAGGACTTCCCGCCTGCCTGCAGAAAGCAGTTTTGAATCCCGGACTCCCATCCGGGCCAATGCATCAAGTTTTTTCTCATCAAGAAGTAATCCTGCCACGCACATGGGGCCAAGCACCGGCCCTTTTCCCGCCTCGTCTATTCCTGCAATCATTGGTATCAAACTACAATACGCTGTCAGAGCCCTTTATTTCCGTTCCGTAGATATTCTTCATGTATTTAAGCGCCTGTTCATAGGATTCTGCATCGATTGAAGCCGTGCAGTCATCAGGAACAATGGTCTTATATCCCGAAAAATAAGCATGGGCAACGTTATTCTGCACGCAGATATCGGTGCTTACACCCGTGAAAACGAGAGTATCTGCGCCTGTTTTTTTAAGAACTTCAGGAAGTTCCGTATCAACGAACCCGCTGTACCATCTCTTTTCTATGACAACATCTGTTTTTTCAGGTTTCAGCTCAGGTATTATCTCAGAACCCTGTGTGCCTTTCATGGCATGTTCCCCCCATATGCCCATCTCTTTATCTGACGGAGTATGGGAATCGCGTAAATAAATTATTGGTACTCCCAGTCTTCTCCCCTTTTTCAACAGGGCTGCGATATTCGACACGATTTTCTGGGCACGGGGACTGCCCAGTTTCCCTGTGACAAAATCATTTATCATATCTACAACTATGATGGCTTTTTTCACTCTAACACCTGGAATTAAGTTTATCGGCGATTACTTAATACTTTTGGATTTTAATTTCAAGAACACGATCTCATCCTTTTTCGCATCCACTTCCACAGAATCGCCTTCCACGAAATCTTTATCAAGTATCTTCATTGCAAGCGGGTCAAGTATCCTGTGCTGTATCGTCCTCTTGATGGGCCGCGCGCCATATAAGGGATCATAACCTGCCTTGGCTATCAAATCTATGGCTTTTCCAGAAAGTGAGAGGTTTATTTTCCTTTCAGAAAGCCGCTTGCTCAATATCCCGAACTGGATGTCCACTATCTTCCTGATTTCCGGGAGTTTCAGCGATTGGAAGATTATTATTTCATCAAGGCGGTTCAGGAATTCGGGCTTGAAATTCTTGTGCACGATCTCCATTACCTTAACCCTCATTTCATCTTCCCTGTCGCCGAGCTCGAATATCCACTGGCTTCCGATATTTGAAGTCATTATAATAACTGTGTTTTTGAAATCTACGGTCCGCCCGTGACCGTCGGTGAGCCTGCCATCATCCAGTATCTGGAGCAGGAGATTGAAAACGTCGGGATGCGCCTTTTCGATCTCATCGAATAATACGACGGCATAGGGCCGGCGTCTCACTGCCTCTGTGAGCTGGCCCCCTTCCTCGTATCCCACATAGCCCGGAGGCGCGCCGATAAGCCTCGCTACAGTGTGCTTTTCCATGTATTCGCTCATATCGAGGCGGATCATGGCTGCCTCGTCATCAAAGAGGAATTCTGCAAGCGCCCGCCCAAGTTCAGTCTTGCCCACACCTGTGGGTCCAAGGAACATGAATGAGCCGATGGGCCGCTTCGGGTCCGAGATACCGGCCCGCGCTCTCCTGACAGCGTTTGCAACCGCCGTTACCGCCTCATCCTGCCCGACGACCCTCTCCCGGAGCCGCTCATCCATATGCACGAGTTTTTGCATCTCGCCCTCAAGCATCCTGCTTACAGGAATATGCGTCCATTTTGATACGACATCGGCGATATCTTCTTCGTCCACTTCCTCCTTCAGCATCTTCTGGTCTTTCTGGAGTTCGACCAGCTTTTTATTTTCTTCTTCCAGCCGCTTCTGGAGGCTTATCAATACACCGTACCTGAGTTCGGAAGCCCTCTCAAGATTACCCTCATATTCCGCCTTTTCCGAGTCCATCCGTGTTTTTTCGATTTCCTCTTTTATCTTCCTGATATTCTGGATTGAATCCTTTTCAAGCTGCCAGTGTGCTTTCATCTGGCTGCTCTTTTCTTTAAGGTCAGAGAGTTCCTTCTCAATTTTTTCCAGGCGTTCCTTTGAATAAGCGTCCTTTTCTTTTTTCATTGCCTGGCGCTCGATCTCAAGCTGCCTGATCTTCCTTTCGATGTCATCAAGTTCCGCAGGCATGCTGTCTATCTCGATCCGGAGCTTTGATGCGGCCTCGTCAACCAGGTCGATGGCCTTGTCGGGAAGGAACCTGTCTGTAATATAGCGGTGTGACAGCATTGCAGCGGCCACGAGGGCAGAGTCCTGGATACGTACCCCGTGATGGACTTCATATTTCTCCTTAAGGCCGCGGAGTATGGATATGGTCTCTTCGACCGTGGGTTCCCCCACCATGACCGGCTGGAACCGCCTCTCAAGCGCAGCATCCTTTTCAATGTATTTCCTGTACTCATTCAGGGTTGTGGCCCCGATGCATCGCAGGTCTCCCTTGGCAAGCGCGGGCTTAAGAAGGTTCGAAGCATCGATCGCGCCTTCAGCGGCCCCTGCGCCTACTACCGTGTGCAGTTCATCAATGAAAAGAATAACTTCCACCTGCGAATCCTGTACTTCTTTTATAACCGCTTTCAGGCGCTCTTCGAACTCCCCCCTGAACTTTGTACCTGCAACAAGCGCGCCCATGTCAAGCGCTACGACCTTTTTATCCTTGATGGGCTCAGGCACGTCGCCGACGAATATCCGAAGCGCCAGCCCTTCTGCTATTGCTGTTTTCCCCACACCCGGCTCGCCTATCAGCACAGGATTGTTCTTTGTCCTTCTTGAGAGCACCTGGAGCACTCTTCGGATCTCATTATCCCTTCCTATGACAGGGTCAAGCTTTCCGCGCGCAGCAAGCTCGGTGAGGTCGCGGCCGTATTTTTTGAGGGCCTGGTACTTGTCCTCCGGATTCTGGTCTGTGACCCTTGCCGAGCCCCTGACTTCCCTGAGAGCTTTCATTAAGCTGTCTTTTGATATCCCGTTATTTTTCAAAATACGCGCTGAGACACCATTTTTCTCATCCACTATCGCAAGCAGTAGATGTTCCGTGCTCAGGTATTCATCCTTCAGGTCCTTCATCTCCCCAAAGGCGTCCTCAACAACGGTATTCAATCTTGTTGAGATGTATATCTGCCCGGCCCCTGCCCCTTCCACGCGCGGCAGTTTTTCGATCTCATCTTCAAGCCCCGAAATTATCCCTGCGATATTTGCGCCGAGCTTCTGGAAAAGCTGGAGGGTCAGGCCTTCTTTCTGGTTTATGAGCGCAAGAAGCAGGTGTTCCACTTCAAGTTGCTGCTGGTTTCTTTCAAGTGCTATGCCCTGTGCGTCCGAGAACGCTTCCTGGGCTTTAATTGTGAACCTGTCAAATCGCATTTGTATTCTGGTCTCCCTATGGTTTATTGGCGGTTTTGGGATTAAAAGGTTGCTTTTGGTAGATGGCCCGTTATCCGAAGCATTTCCTTTATATCAGAAAAATACCTATAAAGCCCCATGGAAAAGCTGGAAGAACTATACTCGGGCAAGGCAAAAACGGTCTTCAGGACAGATAATCCGGAAAAGCTGGTCATGGAATTCAGGGACAGCCTGACCGCTTTTGACGGCAAGAAGAAAAGCTCGGCCCCGAAAAAAGGGTATTACAACGCCCAGATATCCGCAAAGCTGTTCAGGCTGCTTGAGGATAATGGCATCAAGACGCATTTTGACAGCATGTTATCAGGCAATGAGATGGTCGTTGACACTGTTGAGATCATAAAGATCGAGGTAATAGTGAGGAATATCGCGGCAGGTTCGCTCACCAGGAAATACCCGTTCAGGGCAGGGGAGAAACTTGACCCGCCAGTATTGCTTTTTGATTACAAGAGCGATGAATACGGCGATCCCATGATAAACGAGGATATGGCGCTTGCCCTCAGGCTTGCCACAAAGGAGGAACTCTCCAATATCCGGGAACTTGCCCTGAGGATCAATTCGATACTTCTTGATTACCTGGATGAGAGAGGCCTTCTGCTTCCGGATTTCAAGCTTGAGTTCGGAAGGCACAAAGGGAGGATAGTCCTTGCGGATGAGATATCCTGCGACACATGCAGGTTCTGGGACAAGAAAACCGGGGAATCGCTTGATAAGGACGTGTTCAGGTTCGATAAGGGAGACCTTGTTGCCGCTTACAGGGAAGTCGCTAAAAGGATAGTGCCTGAGATAAATTCATAGATCCCGAAGGGACGAAAGTATCGTTTTCAGGCCCAGGAGATCGACAAGTATGATGCTTGCCCTCACTAAGATCGAAAATGCCACAGCTGTTGCTTCAGGAACTCCAAATAAAGCCAGGACGACGGTTACTGCTGTTTCCATTAACCCAAAACCAGCAGGCGTTAAAGGTACGAACATCAATATGGTCAATAGCGGGTGGAGCAGGAAAAAAACAAAATAAGGAAGCTCGATACCAAGTGCCCTGCCAAGGTAAAACCAGTGAAGTGCAGCAAAGACCCATCCGATCATGGTCATTAATAAGATCGCTTTAATACTGCCTTTTATCCCGACACTTCTTTCCTTGAAAGGTAAAATATTATCCACAAATTTCCTGAAAAATGGGATTTTACCTAAAAAATTCAAACTGACATTTTCATCCTTCCATGAAATAATCAACATTAAAATCCCGACAATAAGCAAAATAACTGCACCAATCGCAGCCGAAATAAGTAAATCCTTACTGATGCCTGATAGTGTGGATATATATAAAATGGCCAGGAACGCCCCGCTGACTTTAAGAATGAATTCGATGGCCTGGGGTGCAAAAATGCAGGCCATCCCGTCTGTTATTGGGGTTCCGGCATTTTTTTTTAGTATTGGGGGAGTTAAAAAATAACCGCTTCGTCCCGGAGTGAGATCGCCAACCATCATTCCCCCCATATGCGAAAGGAATACTGTCGGGAATTTCACTGCATGACCCAGTCTTGCCAGAAGGTAGCGTAAGCGAGTGGCAAGAATAAGGTTGAGAAAGACATAGGAAAGGCAGGCCAGAATAAAATATAATGGAATAGTTTTTTTTAATGCTGAAATTACATCATTAATTCCGATTTTATAAAGAAGCAAAGCAATAATTGCTATCCCGATAACTACCTGAAGGAATACTCTGTTCTTTTTCATGCTGGCGGCATAATATCATCTTTCATGTTTTAATGTTTCGCATCGCTTTTCGAAATTAAATTTATACCGTGGCATTTTTTCATTTCTTAAACCGGAACGACCTTAATTATATAAAACATAATAGTGTCATAATAACTTTGGAGAAATTTTCTTGGAAGATGTCATAATAAAAGTAAAAGGCATGATGTGCGGCCACTGTGAAAAAACAGTACAGGATGCCGCATTGGGTGTTACAGGCGTCACGAGAGCCTCTTCGGATTTTAAGAAAAGCGAAGTAAAGGTTTCATTCGATACATCAATCACCGACCTTGAAACCATAAAGAAAGCCATTATAGATACAGGCTATGAAGTGATCGATGAGGGCGAAGCCTGCCCTATCCCTGTAAAGCAGGATGTAACAATGACAGGTGCAAAAGAAGCGCCAAAAGAAAGCGGAATGAAGAAAACAAGCCTGAAGATCACAGGGATGACATGCGCCTCCTGCGCCCAGAATATTGAAAAGGCGCTTAATAAGATCGATGGAGTGAGCAAAGCAACGGTCAATTTCTCGGTTGAAAAAGCCACTGTAGAATACGATTCTGCCATGGTGGACCAGAAAGCTTTTGAGAATGCCATAACAGGCCTCGGATACGGTGTGGCTAAGAACGATATCGCGTTAAAAATAGGAGGTATGCATTGCGCCTCATGTGCTCTCAATATAGAGACCGCACTTAAGAAAACAGCGGGTGTATCATCTGCAAACGTAAGTTTCCCGCTTGAGCAGGCAAAGATTTCCTACGACCCTGCGACAATCTCAGTACAGGATTTAATAAAAGTAATAGAGAGCGTGGGATATACAGCCTCGGAAAAACTGGAAAAGATGGAAGCTGATAGGGAGCAGAGGGCCAGGGAAAGTGAAATAAAAAGGCAGAAGATAAATTTCATAATTGCCCTTGTCCTTGCGATCCCGATATCACTGGGCGATATGGGCAGGAACATTGATTGGATCGCTCCCTATTCCCCCGGAATATTACAGAACGACATAGTGCTCTTCGTCCTTGCCACTATAGTAATGCTGTTCCCCGGGCGCCAGTTCTTCGAAGGCACATATAAAGGGCTGAAACACGGCGTCACGGACATGAATCTCCTGATAGCAACAGGAACAGGAGCCGCTTACATTATCAGCGTGGCAGCAACCTTCCTTGACCTTGGCGCGGCCTATAAACATACATATTATGACACAGCGGCGCTTCTTATCATGTTCATCGTGCTCGGGCGGTATCTTGAAGCCCTCACGAAGGGAAGGACTTCGGAAGCCATAAGGAAACTCATGGGATTGCGGGCAAAGACCGCCCGCATCATCGTGGACGGTGAAGAGAAAGAGATTCCTGTTGAGAATGTGAAAGTGAATGACATTGTTGTTGTGAGGCCGGGTGAGAAAATACCGGTTGACGGCAAAGTGACAGAGGGTCTTACGGCAGTGGATGAGTCCATGATAACAGGTGAGAGCATACCTGTTGAAAAGACCGCGGGGTCAGAGGTCATCGGGGCTACAATGAACAAGACAGGCATGATAAAGTTCACAGCTACTAAGGTGGGCTCTGATACGGCGCTCGCCCAGATAATCAAACTGGTGGAAGATGCCCAGACCCAGAAAGCGCCCATACAAAAACTTGCGGATGTTGTGGCAGGCCATTTCATCCTTGCTGTGCATGTGCTTGCGCTGCTTACGTTTTTCTTCTGGTTCTTTATAGGTTTTGAATATTTCAATGTACCCGCAACTTTCGGAATGGGAATGTCATCCCCGTTCCTGTTCTCGCTTCTTATCTCAATCACGGTATTGATAATCTCATGCCCATGCGCGGTCGGCCTTGCGACCCCCACAGCGATCATGGTGGGAACAGGCAAGGGCGCTGAGAACGGCATCCTGATAAAGGGCGGCGAGGCCCTTGAGAGGGCGCAAAAGCTTGATACCATAGTATTTGACAAGACAGGCACCCTGACAAAAGGCGAGCCCTCGCTTACAGACGTTATAGCTATCAAAGGTTCAGAGAGCGAGGTGCTAAAGCTTGCGGCGGTTGCGGAGAAAGGGTCTGAGCATCCTCTCGGTGAGGCCATACTCAAAGGCGCGAAAGACAGGGGTATCCAGGTCCCGGACGCTGAGGAGTTCAGGGCAATACCCGGCCGCGGCATCGAAGTAAAATACGGCGGGGCAAGAATTCTTATAGGTACACGGAAACTGATGGCTGAGAACGGGATGGATGTCGCGCCCCATAATAGCAGGATGGAGGAACTCGAACACCAGGGCAAGACCGCCATGTTCGTATCATCAGATAACGCCATCGTGGGCATTATTGCTGTTGCCGATACGCTAAAAGAGCATTCCAGGGACGCAATAAGCCAGCTTCACAATATGGGATTCACGGTCGCAATGATCACGGGTGATAACAGGAGGACGGCGGATGCGATCGCAAAACAGGTTGGTATCGACAGGGTGTTATCCGAAGTGCTTCCTGAGGACAAGGCAGCAGAAATCAAAAAACTCCAGGCAGAGGGCAGGAAAGTAGCGATGGTTGGCGACGGTATAAACGATGCCCCGGCCCTTATGCAGTCGGATGTGGGTATCGCCATAGGGAGCGGGACTGATGTAGCCATCGAGTCTGCCCAGATAGTGCTAATAAAGAACGACGTGCGGGATGTGGCTTCAGCCATCCAGTTGAGCAAACTTACACTGAACAAGATAAAGCAGAACCTTTTCTGGGCATTCTTCTATAATAGTGTGGGAATACCCATAGCAGCGGGGATCCTTTATCCTTTCACAAGCCCGCCCTTCCTGCTTAATCCCGCACTTGCGGCGGCAGCAATGGCAACGAGCTCTGTTTCAGTGACTATGAACACGCTTTTGATGAAGCGCGTAAAACTTAAGAGGTGAATATGGCAAGCAAACTCGGGATTTACAGCCTTGTAGCAAGCACGGCTACATCGATCTTGATCGTTGTACTGTTTTATGTCCTGGCCATCCAGAAAGTCGGCCCATCCCCGCAATACAGTTATACCGATGTTTATGGGGGGATGGTGTACGTATTCATACTCTCCATGATAGTATCGGCATCGATATGGCCCGGCATTATTGAGAAAAGGCTAAAGAAGACGTAATTACTCTTAACCGATGACACATGAATTCTAATTCAATCATCTACCGACTCTTTTATCCAGTTAAGATAGTCCTTTGAACCATGATCCATTTTGAACGATATCACGCACGGCACATCATAACTGTGAAGTTCCTTTACTCTTTTTTCGACCTGCCCCACCTTAGCCGTTCTTGTCTTTACAATAACCCCGAATTCATTGCTTTCTTCAACCTTATTGTCCCACCTGTAAATCGATGAGACCGGAAAAATATTAACGCACGCTGCAAGGCGTTCTTCAACGAGGTTCCTCCCGATTCTCTTTGCTTCCTCAAGATCGCCAGCGGTTATATATACGATTGAAAACATTATGTCACCCAAACCTTATACGCATGACATATTTAATAACCTTTAGAAGGCTCAGGGAGACTATTTGTTGAATCTTATTGATATTACATCGTTCCTTACCAGTTACTGGTATCTGGTCGTGCTTATTCTTACTTATGTAATACTTGTAGCGTTCCTTGATGGCCGCGGGATCCTGAATAAATATAATATAACCGCCCATTATTTCTTAGGTTTCCCGATACTGATGATTCGCACCAACAGGGGCCAGGGTTTTCTTGACAGGCTTGCGGTTCATAAAAGATTCTGGAGGACTTTTGCCAATATCGGGCTTCCCGCAATGCTTTTGGGTATGCTCGCAATGTTCATTCTGGTATTGCGCTTCGATATATATTTGATATCTGCCTTCCAGACGAATACGGTACCTCCGCCAGGTAAATTCAGCGAACTGCGCAATATTTTCCTTATACCCGGGATCAACGAGTTCATACCTCTCTGGTACGGGATCATTGCGCTGATAGTAACTCTTGCTGTGCATGAATTCTCACATGCCGTTCTCTGCAAAGTCGAAGGCATCAAGGTAAAATCAATGGGAATATTACTTGCCGTGGTCCCGATAGGCGGATTTGCGGAACCCGATGAAGAACAGCTTCTTGGAAAAAATGAAGAGAAAGCTGGAAACGAGGGGTCTTTAGAGCAGGAACCTAAAAAGCTCGCAACACGAAACGAGCGCGTAAGGGTCCTTACATCAGGTGTCATGGCCAATTTCGTCACAGCGCTTATTGCATTTATCCTGTTCTTTTCACTTCTTTCGTATATTTCTCCTGTCGGCGAAGTTATGGTAACGAATGTGATCGCCGGATCACCCGCTGAAATGGCAGGAATAAAAACCGGCATGATTATTACTGGGATTAACAATACGCAAATCAATAACGGGAATGATTTCTTACTGTATTCCAGGACATTGCAGCCCGGCAGTAATGTCACACTGGAACTGATCGATCGCGGTGTGAGAAAAGAGACAGGCCTTGTCGCAGCGGCAGGCAACGAGACCAGAACGGCAGTAAAGGTAGACAGCGTAATAGAGGGTTCGCCTGCAGAAGCCGCCGGGATAAAAAAAGATATGGTCCTTGTCAGGATAGATGATACCGAAATAAAAGGGATCGAAGATGTCGTCGCTTTTATGAATTCCACCCGCCCCGGACAAAAACTGGACATTTATTTTATGAGCAACAGTTCGTCGCCCGTGGAATTCAAGAACGTTGAGTTGGCAAACCATCCTGAACCGGGAGTGCAAAAAGGATTCCTGGGAATTATTTACTCAGCAGCGGATGGGGCCATAAGTTATTCTTTAGGTATAGGGATAGGCCAGTTCCAGGCTAAAAGTTATCTTCGCATGCTGACGGGCATCCCTTCGTTATTAACGGAGTATAAGGGCTGGATATTGCTTATCGGCCTGCCTATTATTGGCCTGACAGGAGAAGGTTTTCCCGGATTTAGCGGTTTAATTACCAACTTCTATGAGCCCACAGGCCCGGCCGTCTATTTTGGGGCAGGCATATTCGTGATGTTGAATATTCTTATGTGGATCGGATGGATGAACTTCTATGTCGGGCTTTTTAACTGTCTTCCTGCGGTCCCTCTTGACGGCGGTCACGTTTTCCGTGATGTCATGACATCGTCGCTTTCAAAGGTTATCGGGAACGGCGAGAAGGTTGAAAATATATCCAACGCAATAGTAGTTATTTTTGCCATCCTGATCCTTTTTTCGCTTCTTTTTGTAATGTTTGCCCCATATGCAGCGCACGGGATTTAGCAGTTTTTTACTTTCCCATCATTTTCATCCCAAGAAGGCTTGCCTCGTACAGGATGACAAAAGGCAGCATTACCATTATCTGGCTGAACATTGTAGGGTCGGGGGTAACCCATGCTGCAACTATCAACAGGATGATGTAAGCATGTTTCCTGTAATGGGCTAATGTCTGCCTTGAAGTAACACCAAAACGGACCAGCAAGGTCATCACCAGCGGCAATTCAAATGCAAATCCAAGAATCACAGTGGTCAGGACAATGAAATATATGAACTCGTATATCGAGAAGGTTGCGTTCACCCCCAGGCTCATGGCATCCTGATAGATGTAACTTAAGAAAAACGGAAGCATATAGAAATAAGAATAAGCTGCGCCAAGAGAAAAAAGCAGAATTGAAACAAGAGCTGTAGAAATGATCAACATTTTGTTCACAGATATGATGCCTGGCATTCTCCCCTTTAGTCCCCTGTAAGCATAATATATGACAAGCGGGGATGCAATGATCGCTCCTGTTATCAGTGACATCTTGAACTCAAGCATCAGTACTTCCATAGGAGTAAGATAAACAATGGCGGGTTTGTGCACATTCAGGTTTTGGGAGATATTTAATAAATCTACTGAGATTTTTGTCAGGTTCTGTGCTATAAATGAATTATTCGCTGCCAGTTCATTGGATATCAGGGAGAGGTTATGGGATATACCGGCCAACTGTCCTGAAGCGTCCACATCTGGGGGCAGGTTCAACCTGTAAAACATATCGTATTCTATCTTTTTTATTATTTCCCCCATGAACGGGAAAGAGAATATGGCGCCAGCGCCAAAAACCACAACTACATAAAGCAATTTTTTTCTCAATTCAGCGATTATTCTAAAATAATCTTCCAGGCCCATGCTAAGTTCCTATCTGGAGCGGTTCTGTGATCTTTTTTAACGTAGCTATGGCTGACAGCGCGGCAAGGAAACTTGTCCTGGGATTACCCGGCGAAGGTACATTTTCAACGCGGCATGTGAATTTCCCGAAAGCTCCTTCAACAGTGACCTCATGCACGTTCCTTGAGGCTGCGGGGTCAACAAAAATCCTGACGCGGGTTTCTTTTATCCCGATACCCGCAAGGCTCAGTGATGCTGCCACATTGACGTTTTCAGGAAATCCCCTGATAGCTTCCTCAGCGCTTCCTTCGAACAGGAGTGTTTTTTCACGAAAAGAGTCAAGATTGATTTTATTTTCTATGACATACAGGGCCCCTTTTAATCCCTTCGGGTTTTTTGTAGTAGTAAGGGTTACTTTATTCAATGTGGCCATAGATGATGATTTTAATCCGTCAAGACCGGCAATTGCTCCTGAGGGAATATATATTTTACATCGGTTATCCGAAGCCATCTTCATGAACCGCCCCAACAAACCCGGGTCTGTGAATACACCCACACTCATAACCATGAGATCCTTTCCCGTTTCCAGGACCCTGGGCCCGAATTCACGGACCGCTGCCTGCGAAGCGCTTTCAACAACGATGTCTGCTCTTGAGATCAATTCATCAGGCGGCAATATCTCCGGTTTGTTATCAAGCTCTTCAAGCAATCTCTCGCAATTCTGCGCTGTTTTATCATATACCCCCACAAATTGCGCATTTATGCGCTTTGAATCTATTGCCTTGCATATCTCTTTACCTATTGCGCCGCAGCCGATTACTCCGATTTTAAGCATATTATCCGTGTTTCCTGATGTATTTACAGCAGTATATAAGTAATTAAAACATATTAATTATAGGGATTGATTATGTTATTAACAGAACTTGAACGTTTCATTGAAGAGGATATCGGCTATAATGATGTTTCATGCAGCATAATCCCGGACTGCAAAGTGCAGGCAGAAGTTGTCGTAAAAGAAAAGGGTATTATTGCAGGTCTTTCCGAGGCTACGCAGGTATTTGAATATTTTGACATTCTTGCTGCCACGGATTTTACGGACGGTTCTATAGTAAAACCCGGTGACGTAATATTCACGCTTGACGGGGGGGCAAGGTCAATCCTCCGGGCAGAGAGACTTGCCCTGAATTTCCTTGGGAGGATGAGCGGAATCGCAACATTGACCAGCAAATACAAAGACAAGGCGGGAGGTGTCAGGGTCGCATGCACAAGGAAGACCACACCCGGATTCAGGAAATTCGAGAAAAAAGCCGTGATTGCAGGCGGAGGCGATCCTCACAGGTTTAACCTCTCGGATGCAGTTATGATAAAAGATAACCATATAGCAGCAGCAGGGCTTGAAAAAACGATCAAGGCGGCAAAAAACGCAGCCAGTTTCACTCAGAAAATAGAAGTTGAGGTCGAGGACAGGGATTCAGCGCTTCGCGCGGCGGAACTGGGGGTGGATATTATCATGTTCGATAACATGGAGGCAGATGATATCAGGGAAAGCATACGAACGTTGATCGAAAAAGGGCTGCGGGACAGGGTTATTCTTGAAGCATCGGGGGGTATTACGTTTGAGAACCTTGGAGATTATGCAGGGTGCGGTATAGATATAATCTCTGTTGGGGCGCTAACACATTCATCAAACTGGCTTGATTTCAGCCTGCGAATTAAAGCAATGGTGGAAAAATGATACAATAGCTATCCAGGCTTTTTTGAAAACAAGGGCATCAGCTATGCTTTTTCTCGGAGCTTCTGAATATTCTCATTTTTTGAGAATGGCCATTATAATTTATAAGAAAACACGTATAAATCTATGTTTTGGCAATGATGGATAAAGCAGATGCAATAACAAAGAGGCAGATGAAAACAAAAATATCTTATTATTTCAGTCCTTTATGGGTAAAAGTAGCAATATTAATAATATTGATTCTGACGGGGAGATTTATACTGCATGCATAGAAGGGCGCTGCATAGAGTGACATCATAAGGATATGGAATTTATATAAATATGGAGTCTGATGTTGGAAACAAGTGATGAAAGAATAAGAATGCTAAAAGCTGGATACTCTGCCAAAACTATAGAAGAATTTTATATAAAATATAATAATTTTAAAGTAGTGCGTCTTTTACTTTTTGTGAATGTAGATTAATATAAGGAAAAGTATATATGAATTAAAAGTCATACTTATGATTGTGGTAATGATGAAAGCTGCAAAAAGTAAAAAAATTGCCTTTGACTGGGATAACCTTGATAAGCACTGGTCAAATGCATACGAAGCAGATTACGGTCATCTCTTTTCAGATACCCCGGCAGAAAGGATAAATTTCAGCTTTTCAATATCGCACAAGTTGATTTAAAGTTCGATAATAATCGAAATGTTCATATTATCCTCTGCAGTATCTATCAGCATGGCAAAGGATAAGAAACTCGTACAATCAACGAATTGCAACGGATGCGGCATATGTGTTACAGTCTGCCCCACGAACACGAAATTGTCAAAAGCAGAGGATTTTGATATCGAAGCCGCAAAACTTGCGATTCATGTAACCAATGGCAACGCAGTTATAGATTATGAAGCATGCATCGCCTGCGGGATATGTTCCAAGAATTGCCCCGTCGGTTCCCTGACAATGGTTCAAATTTAATTTTTATTTTTCAATAAAATTTGACGCGGCAAGGTATTACTGGCCGGGATATCAAAAAGGCTGCTGATATCCTGAGACTGGGGGGTATTGTGGTTTATCCCACTGAAACAGTGTATGGGATCGGGGCGAACCTTTTCTCAGAGGATGCCCTGGAAAAGGTATTTTCAATTAAAGGAAGAAAAAAAGACAAGCCGATTTCAATTGCAGTATCCGGATTTAATATGATGGATACCCTTGTGTATGTCAGCGACAAAGAAAGAGGATTTATTAAAAAATTCCTGCCCGGGCCAGTGACTGTTTTACTGAAGAAAAAAAGTATAGTCCCTGCTTCTCTTGTATCGGGTGACCTGGTCGGCATACGTTACCCAGATCATGAAATTGCTATCAGGCTCATTGAACTTGCAGGTGTTCCGATAACTTCAACAAGCGCCAATCTATCCGGGGA
>CABMIH010000041.1 GCA_902386205.1 uncultured archaeon
AGTGGCATGTCCAGCAGTCGTTGTTGGTGACGTTATCGGTCCCGTCACTTGTGTTGATGTTGGCATGGCGGGCGAATTTGGAGATATTCACGTCGTTGGGTACGTGGCAGGCGATGCAGTCGGTGCCGCCACCCCCTCTCAAATTGTCCGAGTGGAAATCTTTTGGTGCTGTACCTGTCGAAACATGGCATGTCCAGCATCTGCTATTTTCATTGCCCATGTACCAGTTGTGTGTGCCGCCTGTGATCTGGATAGCATTACCCCATGCCATCCTTATAACTGGGTCTATTTGTTTATGACAGAACAGACAGTCAGTAGTGTTTGGCATCGTATCTATGGTCTTGGTAGCGTGATATGGTGAACCTCTTGAATTAGCTGAGGTTTTGAACGCGAAATATCCTCCACTTATTGACCTGTTATTATAGGAAATACCATGACACGTTCCTGCAAGTGTAGTGCTGTTGAAAGAATAGCATGAGGAGAATGTTCTGGCTGATTGTGATGGAGGATATACCCCTGACTGATTGGGTACATTTATCCCAGAAGAGAAATTCGTATGAGCATATACTCTCGGAGTGGTTTCATTAAGATCCGGCCTCAGCCAGGAATTAAAGACTGGACCACTTCCGTTTTCAAGATGGCAGTCTTCGCATATGCGATATGTTGTGGCATGACCGCTACCGTGGCACGATAAGCATGCTTCGTTAGCTCCAAGAGGGCTGATTTCGTTATAATCATCATCTTGCCAGTCAAATCCAGAATGGATGTTAGATGGTTTTACAAGCGGTTGGCTGTGTAGATCCACGGCAAGTGTGGTATTATGGCAATTCCGGCAGAATGAATTCTCTTCAGACCTGGCAGGATGCCTGACCTTATTCGCCCAATAGGCACTTGAATTTCTCGCATCTTTATGACAAAGGTTGCAATTAATGCTCGGGCTGACAAGATTTATTTTTGATGCATAATGGGAAACATTGGCTGAAATTGAAAGGCCCGAATCGGCATATGTCGCTTTGCTCTTATCATGGCACCCATTGCAATCAGCATTTGTGCTATTGACGGTTGAGGATATCTGTTCGTAATATGGAGATTGAAGGTGTTCATGCACTTTTTTGGCACTGAGGTCTGGTATTAGACTTATGTTCGTATAGGGGAGGTTGCTTGTCCTGTTGTGGCAGTCGCCGCAGGAATAAGGCGTTGCGTAATTGCTCTGATGCCCTGTTAACGGCTCTGTGCCATCACCGTGGCAGGCCCAGCATGCTTTATCTATTGTATCTGAGAGCCAAGTAGTGTTTATTGAGGCGTTGTTCAAGTTACTATGCACACCCTGTTTGATAGCCCAGACATCTATACGCTTGTCAAGCGGTGCACCGTTCCCGCCTATATCATGGCAAAAAACACAATCCTGACTTCCGCCCTGAATCATAATTTCGGATTGGGTGGATGCACTCCCCGACCCATTCAACTTTGAATTCCCTGTCGCAGGGGGAACATCTGCAATTAATTTATTGTTACTTTCATCTAAATTATGACAGTCCGTGCAGACCTGTCCATTTTCTATCAAATGAGTTTCAGGGGGATTGGCTTCTATACTGCTGCCAACCACACTATTCGATAACATTATTATAACTAATATTTTAAAAAATACAATACTCTGCTTTTGAATAACGCTGCCTATCCTATCCATACTTCCTCCAATTGGTTTTCAATGGTTCATACTATAAACCATTAAACCACAGTCCTAATTTTTCCTATCCTGTTGTGTTAAATAAAGACAAGATCGTTTGAGCGTTTTTCTTTATGTTTATCCCGTCCCTATTTAAATTGTAATTTTCTTTCTTGCTATATATATATATATTCTATAACTGTGTATTAATATTATTAAGTGTTTGCCTGGCACAGTCCTAAAATCCAGTGATTTTTCATTATTTCATTTTTATCTCTCATCTCTATTACAGAATCCTCAACTTATGAAAAGAGCAAAACTCTTAGACAAAGTTTCTGTAAATGAGGCTTTGCTGGAACTTCAAAAGTATATGAAATATATCCTGGTGAGAAGAGGAAATTGCGGAGTTAAGGTTTAAAAAAGAAATTTCTTGACATAGCGAAAGAATTATGAATCATCTAAATAATTGGAACTTAATCCGATATTTGGCCTTATCTTTTACAAGTATCATGAGAATCGCAGTTACCAAACTGAAGGAAAAATCCGAAGGCATCCATGAGCTGTTTGCACGATATGGACATGTTGCGTTCATAGTATCCACCATGAAAGCAGCAGAACCCACAGACCCTGCGCCTCTTTTTTTTCTCTGCGATATGATAGCAAAAGGTAAAATCGATATTCTTATTTTCACAAGCTCTCTGGGTGTTGAAAGGCTTTTTGGGAAAATAAGACCCGAAAAGAATGTAAGAATAGTATGCGTCGGCCCGAAAACCGCAAAAAAAGTGGAAGAATCCGGTATGCACGGCGAGGTGATAGCGGAATTTTCCTCTGATAACTTTGCCAGGTACCTTGGTGAAATCAAAGGAAAGAATGTCGGCATTGCAAGAGCAGAGGTCCCAAACCCGCAATTGACAGCCTCCCTGACATCAAAAGGCGCACAGGTGATCGAGGCTTCGGCCTATGCACTTGTACCGGCTGTGAATGAGTTCCTCGATATCCTGAAAGAAGTGGATGCTGTTATTTTTACAAGTGCCAGGTCATTTGAATTATCGGGTTTTAATAATGAATTTGCGGGAAAGCTCAGAATCGTCGCGATAGGCCCAAAAACAGCCGAAACGATGCGAAAATATGGTGTAATCCCTGATTTTGTAGGAAACGGTACACTTGAGAATTGTCTTCTATTCCTCTCACTCAAAAGGGTTCCCGACACTTGCAAATAAAGCTGTTATGCTTATCCTACCTGTCATGGTTTCATCCACCCGCGCCCCCCATATGACCTTTGCGTTCGGGACGCGCCGGGACATTAACTCCCCTATCTTTGCCACTTCCTCAAGCGTCATATCCTGCCCGCCTCTTATACTTAACAGCAAACCATATGAAGAGGTTATATCCGGGATTTCCAGGAGTGGAGCCGCTATTGCCTGCCCGGCGGCTTTCTCGATACGGTTCTCACCGCCGCCTTCACCTATCCCGAATGATGAAATGCCGCCTTTTTCAAGCACGGATTTTATATCGGCAAAATCAAGATTTATTAGACTTGGCTCGGTAATAGTTTCAGTGACGCTTTTGATCATGGCTCCTATCAGGGCGTTTGCCACGGCAAAAGCAGTCCTTAGAGGAAGTTTTCCTGCAAATTTCCGCAGTTTTGTGTTATCGATCAATACTACAGAATCGCATGTTCCAGAAAGAGAATGGATCGCCTTCCTGGCGTTTTCACGCCGCAGGAGTTCAACCTCAAAAGGCATCGTCAGGCACGCAATGGTAAGCGCGCCCAGCGATTTTGCAATACCCGCAACAACCGGGGCCGAACCTGTGCCTGTCCCGCCGCCAAGACCTGCGACGATGAAGACAATGTTTATACCTTCAAGTTCTTTCTTTATATCTTCAGTACTTTCAAGGGCACATTCTGCGCCAGCTTCGGGAAACCCGCCGCAGCCTTTGCCCCTGCATCTCTCTTTTCCGATAAGCAGGAGTTTGTCCGCCTGCTGCAAAATAAGATGACTTATATCTGAATTGGCAGCTATTATTTTTGCGCCCGCGATACTTTTTTTTGAAAGATATGTAATGATATTGCAGCCTGCTCCCCCAAGGCCGATAACGGCAACGGACGGCCTTGCAGCTTTCATAACTTCCTTTAATTTGGTATTCATTTCAGGATTGTTAATATATTCTTTTTGCTATAAATATATTGCCTCCTTGGAAAAATTGCATCCTGCCTGCAAGAATTATTTATATCACTACCCGATAAGTTAGGAGCATGCGAATTGGAGTCATTGCGATCCAGGGGAACATCGAAGAACACGTTTCTGCCATTAAGGAAGCATCCAGGATAGCAAATATTGTATCAGAGGTCATAAAAATAAAACATAAAGGAATAGTTCCGTCATGTGATGCAATAATCATTCCGGGCGGGGAGAGTACAACGATCGGGCGGCTTATGGAAAGAGAAGGGATCTCTTCCGAGATAAAAAAAATCACCCATGCGGGCATCCCGGTAATGGGAACGTGTGCAGGGCTTATCCTGCTTGCAAAACACGGGGATGAGCAGGTTGAAAAGACAGAACAACCCCTCCTGGAACTGATGGATATACGCGTCAACAGGAACGCTTTTGGACGCCAGAGGGAATCGTTTGAAGCGCAGGTGGATTTTAAGGGATTAGATTCTCCTTTTAATGCCGTGTTCATAAGGGCCCCATGCATCACGGAAGCTGGCAGGGAAGTGGAAATCCTCTCGCGGTATGATCATGCCATTGTTGCAGCAAGACAAAAGAATTTACTTGCCCTAGCGTTTCATCCCGAACTGACAGGGGATTTTCGCATTCATCTTTATTTTATGAAAATGTTTAAATAATTATCCTGGCTTTTCTCTCATTTTATTGATCTTTTCAATTTGCTCCAGATAAGAACCCCGTAGTTCCTCATATTCTTCATCAAGCATGTTCCCTGAAGCATAATCCTTTTCAAGCTCGCTAAGTTTTATGCGGAGGTCGTTCTTCTGACTTTCAAGTTCATCCGTTGGAATCCCCGTCAAATCCACGTCCTCTTCTGCAACTTGTTTTTCCTCTTTTCCAGTTTCCGGGATTTCCTGTGCATCTGTTTCTTCAACGCCGGTGGTCGGTTCTGTTTCCAATGAGCTTTTTAATTTCTGCTCGATCGAGCGGAGTTTTTCACTTTTTTTCCGGAGGATTGGATACGCAAGCACGAGTATGATAAGACCTCCAATTATTGCATAAATCGCAATCATTGAAGGAGATACTGCGGGTTCCGAGATGCTTAAGTTCATTTCTTTAAAATCCGGCATGTCCCAGGTATAGTAAACATCATTATTTTCCTCTCTCGGACTCCCTGAATCCAGGATGCTGTTTCCCTTTTCATCTGTTATGGCTATACTTGTTCCCGGGTTCCTTGTTAATTTGACCTGTATATTGGAAGGTTGTTTGGTCAATGCAGGATAAATGAATACTTTTTGATAATGCCTCGCTTTATTTAACATTCCTTCAGGCTTCGAGGGGAGGGTATATTCCACCACATAAAGAGGGGCGATGGTGTTCGTTGCGACTTCATCTTTCCAGCTTATGATATCCCCATTCCGGGTAACAGGAAGGTATCCGGATATCTCCCCGGTTGACATCTCGGTTTTTGCGATTTCACCCGATCCGTCCTGATTGATAATATCGGCCCCGCCAGGCACCCATGTTCTCAGTAAGCCTGAAAATCTCATTGTGCCTGTATTTTTAAAAGCCAGCGTTTCACGTATGTATAATTTATTTTCTGATTGCATTTTAACTGCATCGATCTCTATAAGATGGATCAGTAATTTAATGTCCTGATCAGATTCCGTGATATTATTGTCCTGCTGGGTGATGTTGTTCACTGGTTGTGCGGTTGATTTATTACCTGTCATTCCCGGAAAGGCCCAGGCTGGATTTAAAAAAAATATTACCACTAATAAAAAGATTGTATATCGTATTGTTTTTTTCATAGATTCACATCCTTTAGATAGATTCATGCAGATATATTCTTTTATCCTTTACATGTATCCATTAAAAAAGTATTGTACCTTAAAGCACGAACAGGTTGAACAACAGGTAACCTATCGTAACCATTATCACGGAATGCTTCAATCCCGATAGCACGCTGCCTTCACCCATCACCCCTGCGATCAGACCTGAGGAAAATCCCTGTATCAATGCACCGTGGAAGAACAGGCGGTTATAGGCAGCCATCGTATCCCTGCTTAGCCTCATTGTCACGGCAGACGAGCCTGAAGAAGTCACCTTTTCTCCGGCTTTAACCATCTCTGTAAGGAAAGTCGTGGAAATGATATAAATGATACCTATGAATACAAAAAATGATATATAAATTATAATTATATATATAAACATGCTGACCCGGCGCTCGTTCTTCAATTCCTGCTCTGCCGCAGCATCACGCGCGGCCACGGACAGCACCTCGCCTATGTCCCCGCTTGATTCATTGGCTTTTGTGAGCAAAGTGACAGACCTCGCCACTATGTGCGTCCTTACGCGGTTGGCAAACCTCTTCAGCGCTTCATTGATGGCAAGCCCCCATTCGATATCGTTCCATATTTTCTTGATTTCCTTTCCCATACCCATATCAGACAGGGTCATCAATCTTATGGAATCGCGAAGCGTCATGCCCGTTTCATTGGTGCTGGCAAGCTTTTTCAAGAAATCAGGTATCTGGGACTGTATTTTATTTTCCTTGCTTTTCTTGTACTCATGGAACATCATCAGCGGAATTATTATTATAAAAATAGCAAAAACTATTTTATCATCAACATAATCCAGCAAATCCTTTGTCTTCATGCCCTGGAAAATCGATATAAGAAGAAAAATAAGAGCTATCGGCGCGGTTATGGCAAGTGAATATTCCGGTTTTTCCTTAAGCGGCTTTAGCGGGTCAGAAAGCATTTTTTTTATCTTGATGGTATCTCTTGATTTCAAGAAATTCAAGAACACAGGCTTTTCCTCAGTTTCAGGAACAACGATTTCACCCACAAGACTCTCGGTGGGCAAAAGCGGCGCCTCTCCGGTTGAACCCGGGGTCAGCATGTTGATTATTACAACGAACATCACTGAGCCGATCGGTATCACGGCATATATTATCGCATAAATCATTACGTTGCTGCCCGAACCCATTACAGACATCATCACTCCAAGAATTATAATAAAAAGCGGTCCTGCAACAAAAGCAGTAACGTAAGATTCGGCTATTAATCCCAGGGTTTCAAGAAAACCTTTCTGCTCGACCTTGGCCTTATTGAGATACTGCTCGGACTTGTCCTTAAAATAGGTAGATATATTCCCGCCGCTGTCTATAACTGTCAGGAGATTATACATAAGATCCCTGAAATTGGCAGACGGCGTAATTTCGCAAATATTATGGAGGGCGGTACGCAAGTCGTTACCGAAATAATCCATGTCCCTCAGTATAACGTCAACCTCCCGCGCCATTTCACCATATGTATCCGCACATCTACTAAGCGCCCGCATTATCTCGATCACATTCATTCCCCCGCGGCTCAGTGCATACATGAAGGTCACTGCATAAGGCAGGTTCTTATCGATCGAGCCTTTCCTCTCACCTGCCTGGAAACCGGGATAGACAAGAAAGAGCGTATAGGTTATGCCGCCAAAAAGGGCGGTAAGAAAGACTACAATGAATATCGAGATTGATATGTTCTTATATTTTAGAAGCCAGACTGTCGATTCGGAGAATGTAAGATGGGTAATCTTATCAGGGAGGCCGACGACAGATACCACCGTATAAGCCATTACAAGGCCGATTAAAGCTCCAATAATACCAACAAGCACTGAATAGAACATGGCGTTTGAAATATACATCTCATATGACATGGGAATGCGCGCCTGTCTCATGGCATTACGCAGGTCGCGGTATTTATCCTGGCGCGCCTTCATCTTCTCACCCAGCAGGACAAAAGGCAGCGTCTTCAATTTTAGGAAAAATAATTCGACTGTTTTATTTAAATTCTGTAATTCCATGATCCTCATCCTGTAATATTCAATTTCTTGAGAACCTTATCAGGAGTTGACTGATAATCATGAATAATAGTGGATATTGCATTGAAATCCGATATTTTATTATTTACCATGAACTCAAGGATTTTTTGGCGGTTTATGAGTTCTGTCCTCAAGTCTGAAACGCTCCAGCCCCTTCTGACCATTATTTCATTCAGGGCTTTTGATTCACCCACTCTCATGAATTTATCAGTCAGCGGGTCCCACACAAAAATGTCGTTCGTCCTGATATTCCTGGTAGTCGGGTCTATATCTGTGATCTCAACAAGTTTCATATTGCGGCGGGCCCTTTTACCTTTAACATATGTCTGGGACTGGATGCTTATGATGTTCAGCGCCTGGATCATGGTCCTTGGCACGCTGATAGGGGGATTCTCAAGCCTGTGAATGGCGCTTGAGACAGAATCTGCATGCATTGTCGAGAAAGTGGTATGTCCCGTGCTCATCGCCTGGAAAAGAGTAAGCGCTTCTTTACCCCTTACTTCACCTACAAGCAGGTATTCAGGCCGCTGCCGCAGCGCCGCCCTCAAAAGCTCGTACATATCAATGCTTCCCTTGCCATCCGCAGTAAAGGAATCCCTTGTCACTCCCGGGATCCAGTTGGGATGAGGGAGTTTAAGTTCCCTGGTATCTTCAAGCGTGACGATCTTTGCCTGGGGAGGGATGAACAGGGAGACTGCGTTAAGGGATGAAGTCTTTCCCGAAGCCGTACCTCCTGCGTAAATCAGACTTTTGTTGTTCTCAATGCACAGCCATAGATATGCCATTTCCTCTGCCGAGAACGTATTCCAGTTAATCAGGTCAACAGGTGTTATCGGGATGTCGCTGAATTTCCTGATAGTGAAGGTGGCCCCGTGAGAAGTTACCTGCGTTCCCAGCGTCATCTGGATACGAGAACCGTCGGCCATTGTAGCATCTACCATGGGCTCTGCTATCGATATATGCTTGCCGCAGCGCTGCGCAAGCCTGATAACATATGAGTTTAATTCATTTTCAGTATAATATACATTTGTTGGTATATTTGTGTATTTCTTATGATAGAGATAAATCGGGATGTCATGGCCGTTTGCAGAAATATCTTCTATCCTGTTGTCATGCATCAGAGGATCAAGCTTCCCGAATTTTATGAAGTCCCTGCGGGAGTAGTACATTACTTTTTCAAGGGTCAGGGGGGTTATTTCAATTGCATAATCTTTTACCAGGTGTCTTACTTTATTCGTGAGGATCTTATCCTTGTCAGCCTCAAGTTTTATATCTTCCACGAGGAGGACATCCTTTAACCTGTCTTTGATCTCTTTGAGGAACAAATCCTCAAAATCTGAAAGCTTAGGCTCAGCCACGTAATACAGGTAAGAATTGTTGTCCGGATTAAATAATATTACCACAAATGCATATGGTTCATTTACCCAGTATCGTTCAAGTTCCTTGTAGCCGGGAAGACCTTCGAAAGTGACAAGAGGGCCGTGCGATGCGGGATCATACGTTTCGATTGCTTCAGCCTCTTTTGTGAAAAAGGTTTTTATTTTTTCAATAATATTTTGTGGTGGTTTTTCAGCAAGAGCATCCAATTGGGAATCTTTTAGCTTCTTAATACGTGTCTCAACGTCAGACATCAATTTGTCTTCAAGAATGTCGATAACAGCCTGCTTCTCCGGGGTCAACTGCTCTTTTATCATGGCCTTTGTCGAGGCTTCATCCCCATCAAGGCGCTTCATGAGGCCTTCAACTCCCTCTTTATCCCCTGAAACAACCGTTTCTTCCCCAGCTTTACGGTTTTTTCCCTTTTTTACAGGTTTTACATCTGTTTTCTCAACCTTTGGGGGAACTTCCTGCTTTTCGTCTTTCTCTTTTTTACTTTTCCTGCTGGTTTTTTTTATGGGTTTTGCAGCACCTTCATTTGCATCTGCTGGTTTTGGTTTTTCATTCACGGCATTTTCTTTTTTGGGGAGTGTGTCTTCCAGCTTTATTGTGTTGCTTCCCCCGGCTTCCGTATGCGAATTAGCTTCCATTTTATCCTTATAAATTTAATTATATATTTATTTTTTTGAATTCTTCTATGTCATTGGACAGTCGCAGCAATTCTTCGCTCGTAATCGTAATCCTGTCTTTCAGGTCATTGAGTTCTTTTCGCAGTTGCTTTATCCTGACATTCATCAGATAAAGCACGCAGAACGAGACGAACAATATTATGATTAAGGCCACTGTTATTGCGTCCATTATTTCCCTCCGAAGATCGACCTGGCAAGGCGGTCAACAAAACTTTCTTTATCTTCTTTTTCACTTGTTTCTGTGAACTTCTCACCTGCAATGGACGCTGCAAGCCTTTTAAAGGCGATCGAAGCTGGCGATTTCGGGGCCCTTACAACTATCGGCACCTTGAATGCGGCAGAACGCCTGACATTAGCATCTTCAGGCACCATTTCAAGCACTTTTACCCCTAAAAGTTCAGATACTTTATTGCGGTTGATTTCGGTTTTTTCAAGTTCTGCCCGGTTTAAGACCACTCCTTCAATATACCTGCCAAGCATTTCAGTCAGGGCTTTTGTTTTCAGGGCATCGGCCATTGAGGCAAGTTCAGGATTGACAACAAGAATAACCTTGTCTGCAACTGCAAGTGGTATTACGCCGTCCTTGCTTATGCCCGCCGGTGCGTCGATAAGCACATAATCCATACCCTCAATAAGAGCACCCATTACCTCTTTCAATTTATCAGGCTTTGAATTCTGGAATCCTCTCAAAGATAAACCGCTGGGCACCACCTTGAGGCCGGCAGGGCCTTCGTAAACGGCCTCATTTATATTAGCGCTACCGCTCAGGACTTCATGAAGGGTGATCTTGCTTTTTTCAAGACCGAGTAAAAGGCCCAGGTTCGCCATTCCTATATCTGCATCAAGAACTATGGTTTTTTTTCCAAGCATTGCCAGCGCAGTGCCAAGGTTCAATGTAGTGGTGGTTTTACCTGTACCACCTTTTCCGGAGGCGATTGTATATACACATGCTGTCATATCTATTCCTTCGGCCCAGAACAGGCTATTTAGATATCATAATAGTTATAATACTCATTTGTAGTTTATAACTTTAATTGATAATTATTATATAGTGTGATTAATTATGTTCATCATGATTATAGTTATGGAATGGTTTTTATAGTAAGAAATTGATAAACCTGACAAAGGGTATTCTGGTTATATATGGCTGCCGCGGACGAATTCATAAAATACAGTATCATGACGCTCGAAGTAAACTTCGGGCAATTGTCTTATGAAATTATCAATAAGGTATGTTCAAAGAAAAAACTGGACGAAAAGTCGAATATTAATGATTTCATAGAATTTATCGACCTTGTCGAAACCAGCATTGGCATGCTGTCAGGAAAAAAAAGAGCAGGAAATATATGTAATGACCTCCGCGAAAAGGCAAATGAAATAAAAGAAAACGAAAAAGTTCATGATATCTCACTGAGCAACGATATTGATGAGGAAATAAACACTTTTTTGACCAATAAAACGCTTCCGACTGAAAGTGATATTGCAGATTATTCCAAATATATCACACTAAAATACGGGGTAAGTACTAAAAAAATCGAAAAAGAGATAATTGAAAAGATCAAACTCAAAGTCAAAGAGATCATTGGCGGGAAAAAAATCGATGGTGAAATAAAGAGGTTCCTTACAAGGTATCCGCAGCCGACACAAACTGATGTCAATGATTTTATTAATTATATTCATTTATTGAAATTAAATTTTCAGGAGGAGAAGCTGCGGCAACTTATTGAAAAGGAAAGGCTTTTCCGGAAATTCCATGAGCCCATAGAAGCTGTAGAAACATCCGAACTTGATCATTTCGTTGATTTCATCAAAAATCATCCTGAAAAGAAAGAGATCAAAAAAGCAATGCAAAAGCAGGAACTCAGCTATCTTATAAAAGATGAGTCGGGTGTTTCAGATGACCTTTTATCTGAATTTAAGGAACTTGCAACACCGAATGAAAGGGACATGAGGGATACTCTCGAAGGACTCGGGCTTAAACATTTGATCAGGAAAAAATAAGGACGCTGTAGCCTCAGAAATAATTGTTATGTATGCGACTGCTTCCATTAAATATATACTAAATGCTTGCCCTAAGGAAGGGACATGAAGTACATCATAGTCACAGGCGGTGTGATGAGCGGCCTTGGAAAAGGAATAACCGCCGCTTCAATTGGTCGGATCCTGAAAAACAAAGGTTTCAATGTGACCGCTATCAAAATAGATCCTTATATTAACATCGATGCGGGAACGATGAGCCCCTACCAGCACGGAGAGGTATTTGTTCTGAAGGACGGGGGTGAAGTTGACCTTGATCTTGGCAACTATGAACGTTTTCTTGATATCGAGCTTACACGCGAGCACAATATCACAACAGGCCAGGTGTACCGTACCGTTATCGAAAAAGAAAGGCGGGGGGATTATCTTGGGAAGACGGTCCAGATAATACCCCACATCACGAATGAAATCAAGGAACGCATCAGGAAAGTCTCAAAAAAATCCAGCGCTGACATCTGCATAATAGAGGTGGGGGGCACGGTGGGCGACATAGAGAGCATGCCTTTCCTTGAATCCATGCGCCAGATGCACAGTGAAGAAAATAAAGAGGATATAGTTTTCATACATGTCACCCTCGTGCCCCTTGATACCCAGGGCGAACAAAAAACAAAACCAACGCAGCATTCAGTCAAAGAATTGCGAAGCCTGGGCCTTCAGCCAGATGTGATAGTGGCGCGGTGCAAAGAGCCGCTGCATGAGGACACAAAATCAAAGATCGCCCTTTTCTGCGACGTGCCTGCAAGCGCGGTGGTAAGTGCGCATGACGCAAGCGACATCTATTACGTCCCGACGATGATGGAGAAAGAAGGGCTTTCCGAATATCTTGTGCAGAAACTCAAGCTGTCCCCGAAAGACAATGCCCACGAATGGGATGCACTGATGAAAAAGATGGCATCCATCGACAGGGAGATCCGCGTGGCTGTCGTCGGGAAATATGCACATCTTGGAGACTCATATATCAGTATAAACGAGGCCCTCAAGCACGCCGGGATAGAGTGCCGCTGCCGCGTCAGGACAGACTGGATCGATGCCGAAGAGTTCGAGAAAAAACCCGCATCTATCGACCTGCTCCAGAAATACAACGGCATCCTTGTCCCGGGCGGGTTCGGGGTGCGCGGGACCGAAGGAAAGATACTTGCGATAAAATACGCAAGGGAGCATAATGTGCCATATCTTGGATTATGCCTTGGTATGCAGCTTGCTGTTATCGAGTTTGCCCGGAATGTCGTCGGGCTAAAGGATGCAAACAGCACCGAACTTGCAAAAACCGAACATCCGGTGATAGATCTGCTGCCTGAACAGGAGAACATAAAAAATATGGGCGGAACGATGCGTCTTGGGAATTATGAGGCGATACTTAAAGAAAATTCGCTGGCAGGTAAATTATACGGGAGCAACACTCTAATCGAGCGCCACAGGCACAGGTATGAGGTGAACCCGGAATATATACCGCAGATCGAAGCAAAAGGCATGAAATTCACTGGCAGGAACGACCACAGGATGGAGATAGCCGAAATACCGGGCCATAAGTTCTTTTTTAGCTCCCAGTTCCATCCGGAATTCAGGTCGCGGCCAGGGAAACCTTCGCCTCCTTTCCTTGCATTTATGAAGGCTGCGCTTGAATAATAATTAAGATTAGAAACGAATGATTTATGTAGTTGCTCCCCTATCAAAGGGAGTCAAAATGAGTTCACTATTATAAATTTGCATTAGAGGATTTGAATGACACGGGATGAAATTTTATCTGAGATCAAGCGGGCTGAGGACGAGGCGAAAGCCCAGGTGGCCCAGGCAAATGAGGCGAAGAACAGGAAGATTTCCGCAGCCACGGCGCAATCAAGGGAAATAATAAAAAAGGCAGAGGAAGAAGCTCAACGATATGCTGAATCCGAGATTAATGCAGCACGGAAAAAAGTAAGGGAAGAAAGAGAGAAAATCACAGGAAAAGGTATCGAAGAAGCAAATGAAGTCAAGAAAAAAGCGCAGAAGAACATAACGAAGGCTACAAATTTTATTTTAACAGAATTCGAGAGGGCCGTGGATGCTTAAACCCACAAAAATGACAAGGGTCGTTATTGCAGGCTCAAAAGATATAATGGAAACGACCATATCAACCCTTCACAGGTTGAATGCCCTGCATATAACGGATTATACTGAAGAGATGAAAGAATTCAAGATTGGCAGGCCATTGAAACCCGCATCCAAATTCTCAGAATATCTCCTTTCTTTAAGGGCTATCTCAAACCAGCTTGGAGTGACCGGGAAGGAACCGGTGTCAAAGAAAAGCGCAAAAGAGCTGGCTGCCCAATTTGATGAAAAGATCACAAAGCTGCAAAAAGAAGTCTCATCACGATTTGAAGAATTAAGGAGCATCGAATTCAAGATCAAGGAAAAAGAAGACATCATATCCTCGGTGAAACCATTCTTCGGGCTCCCGTTATCAATGGACTCTTATCACGGGTATGATACCCTGAAGGTATATACCGGATATATCGGGAACAACTTTGAAGAAAAGCTGTCCAAAATAACAAAAAATTACGAATTGTTCACCGGTGAGTACGAGAAAAGAAAAATATTCGCACTATTTGTTCCAAAAGCCCTTGAGGGGGATATCCAAAAACTGCTTCAGGAAGAGTACACTTATGTTGAATTAAAAGTACCTCACCTGAAAGGCAACCCCCCTGTTATCCTGGATGAACTTACAAAAGAGGTTTCCGCCTTAAAAGAGAAACAGGCAGCTATAAAATCAGAGCTTGAGAATATTAAAAATGAATATTCGGAATTTGTTCTTGCTGCGGATGAATACCTCTCGGCAGAGACCCAGAAGGCAGAAGCCCCGCTTAAGTTCGCAACTAGCCCGAATGCATTTATCATCGACGGATGGGTTCCTTCAAGAAGGTTCGGGGAAATCGAATCCGGATTGGCGGAAAGCACCCGGGGGCTTGCATATCTTGCCAGAATAGAAGAAGAGGCAAAAGAAGAAGAAATTCCCATCGAACTTGAGAATCCCGCTCTTGCAAAGCCTTTTGAACTGCTGATAGATACGTTCGCCACACCCAAATACAAAGAGATAGATCCGGCATCGGTCATCTTCATAACCTTCCCGCTGTTTTATGCTATCATGCTCGGCGATGTGGGCTACGGAATAATCGTGGCTGCCATGGCCATGGTTATTAAAAATAAATTCAAGACCGGGGGACTCAATGCCCTTGCATTGATATTATTCCTCTCGGCGATACTCTCGATATTATTCGGTTTTATATTCGGGGAATTTTTCGGTTTCCCAATATTTAATGTGGAAGTGAAAGGGGAAATGGAACACGGGATACTCGGTATTGCAGGACCCGTGATTGCAGGGATGCACCTGCCTATCCACAGGTTCGGGGAAGTCCAGGTTCTTCTTCTTATGACCCTGTTCATAGGAATATTTCACATTTTCCTTGGACTCATCATCGGGTTCCGCAATATTACAGTAGAACATGGTTTAAAGCATGCAGTTTACGAGAAAGGAAGCTGGATGATGATACTTGTCGGAGGCGTTACGGTCATTGCAAAACTGATGCCTTCCCTGATGTCAAGGACGCCGCTTCAGACAGGTGACCCTGTCTTTATTATAGGTATGGGGCTTGCCTTAATCGGGATGGTGTTACTGATAAAGGGTGAAGGATTCATCTCAATACTGGAGTTGCCCACACTTCTCAGTAACGTCCTTTCCTACTCAAGGATACTTGCAATCGGCCTGTCCTCGGCAGGAATCGCACTTGCTGTCAATACGATGTCCATGAACCTTTTCATTAGGCCCGGCGGGGTATTGCTTGGGGGAGGGATAGGACTTGCCCTTGTGGGCGTGGTAATACTGTTTATCGGGCATTTGATTAACCTTTTATTGGGAATTCTGGGTCCCGGGCTTCACTCATTGAGGCTGCAGTACGTGGAATTCTTTACTAAATTTTATGAAGGGGGGGGAAAGAAGTACGCCCCCTTTGGATATAATAAAAAATATACGGAGGAATAAAAAATATGGTAGATGCATCGGTAGTAGATCCAGCACTGGTAGCAGCGAACGCAAAAGGAATGATCGCAATCGGAGCAGGAATAGCTGTAGGGCTTGCAGGCATTGGAGCCGCCCTGGGTGAACAGGCAATAGGAGCCGCAGCAGTCGGAGCAATGGCTGAAGATGAGAAATTCTTCGGTAAAGGTTTACTGATGACTGTCATCCCTGAATCCATCGCGATTTTCGGTCTTGTGGTAGCATTGATATTATTGTTCGTGTTCTAAAAAAAAGTGGACGACTATGGGACTTGATGCGATAGTTGAAGAGATAAAGGCCAAGGGAAAGGAGGAAGCAGACAGGATAAGCGGAGAGACTTATCAGGAAGTATCGAAGATTATTGCAAATGCGGAGTCCCAGGCCTTGAAGATCAAAGCTGCAAAAGAGGAAGCTGTCAGGAAAGAAATCGAGAGACTCAGGCAGCAGGAATTATCCAGCGCCCATCTTGAGGTCAAAAGGACGATGCTGAATGCGCGTAAGGAGCTGCTTGACGAAGTATATGAATCCGCAAGAGAAGCCATCCTGAAACTCCCGGCTGAAAAGAACCAGAAGCTCCTTAAGTCCATTATCGGGAAAAACCAAAATAACAATGCAAAAATATATTCTGCAAAGAAGGAAAGGGAAATAATCAAGAAACTCTCAAAACTCGAATACGCAGCAGAACTGGACTGCATTGGAGGCGTTGTAATTGAAAATGAAGGCGGGACAGAGTCCCTGGATTTCAGGTACGACACGATATTGAAAAATGTCAGCGAGCAATCATTAAAACAGGTCTCAGACATCCTGTTCGGGTGAAAAAAGCATATGGGAAGCACAGTCAAATATGCATACATCGTGGCCAGGGTCAGGGCCATGAAAGGTAAGCTTATACCGAAAGAGATGTACCCTAAATTCCTCAACATGGAAATACCCGAGATAACCCGGTTCATCGGGGAATCGGAGTATAAGAATGATGTTGAAGAACTCGGGAAAAAATATAGCGGGACCGATCTTTTTGAACATGCCCTGAACCAGAATCTTGCCCTGACTTACCGCAAATTGATAGAAGTATCGCAGAACGAAGCCAACTTTTTGATCACAGAATATCTTCGCTCATGGGATATCTGGAATATAAAAACAATTATAAGAGGAAAATTTTCAGGAGCAAAGGAAGAGGAAATCCTTGAAGACCTTGTTTCAGCAGGACATCTGGGATACAGGGATCTCCTTGAAATCATCAAGGTAGGAACCATCGAGGGTGTAATAGCAGCATTTGAGAGGACACCATATTACCCTGCACTTGTGGGATTCAAAGGGAATCTGGCAGAGATCGAGAACAACCTTGACAGGATGTACTATTCCAATATTATCAAAGCAGCAGAAGATACAGGAAATAAGTTGTTCTTAAAATTCCTGAGAACTGAGATAGACCTGAAAAACCTGAAGATGCTTTTCAGGATGAAACGCGCAGGTATGGAACGGGATGAGATAAACAAGCTGCTCATACCGGGCGGAATGGAACTCAAGGCGAATGACCTGACAAGGCTGTCCTCCCTGGCTTTTCCTGAATTCGTCCGCGCGCTTGAGGAGTATTCCTACTGGAAAGCGATCGCTGATATCAGCAGTGAATTTACCTCTCTTATAAATATTGAAACGCGTCTTGATAAGTACGGGCTTGTGTATGCATCCAGGATATCTTATTATTACCCGCTTTCCGTATTGCCGATCCTGGATTATATATTAAGTAAGAAAATCGAGGTGGATAACCTGAGAATAATCGTGCGCGGAAAGGAAACGGCTCTTCCCGAAGACATAATTAAGGCCCACCTGGTGATGTAGATGGAAATCGCAGTTGTTGGACATAATGATTTTGTGATAGGGTTTCGTCTTGCAGGTATCCGGAAAATCTATGATACAACGTCCGGTAATATCGAAACCCAGATACAGAGCATATTGAATGACAGGACTGTTGGTATTCTTGTGGTACACAATGAGGATTTGAAGAAGTTATCCCCGCAGATGCAAAGAACCCTGGATGACTCTGTCGAGCCAACAGTAATAGCTATCGGCGGAAAAGGTGAGAGCACAAACCTCAGGGAAAAAATAAAACAGTCTGTGGGTGTAGATCTTTGTAAATAGAGCACCGGATTAAGCCGGGGGACAAAAGAAGGTGTCTTTAGAAAATGAAAACAAAAGGTGAAATTTATAGAATATCAGGACCAGTAGTTATCATAAGCGGTTTAAATACCAAGATGTACGACGTGGTCAAAGTCGGGAATGAAGGGCTGATGGGAGAAGTAATCGGCATCGAGGGCGATAAATCCACTGTGCAGGTATATGAGGAAACCTCAGGTATAAGACCGGGGGAACCTGTGGAAAATACCGGAATGCCACTGTCGGTCGAACTCGGCCCCGGTCTCCTTGAGAGTATTTATGACGGTATCCAGCGTCCTCTCCCGATATTAAAAGAGAGCATGGGAGACTTTATTAAACGCGGTGTGTCGGCAAACGGCCTTTCACGCGAGAAACAATGGGATTTCGTGCCTGTGGTCAAGAAAGGGGACAAAGTTAACGGCGGGGATATAATAGGCAAAGTCCGGGAAACGCAGAACATCGAGCACAGGATACTTGTCCCGCCAAAAATCTCGGGCACGGTTGCTGAAATAAAATCCGGCAAATTCAAAGTTGACGAGGTCATATGCAAACTCAGCGAGGGACAGGAACTTACGATGATGCAGAAATGGCCTGTCAGGAAACCAAGGCCCGTAGGCAAGAAACTGATGCCTAACACTCCTTTGATCACAGGCCAGAGAATCCTTGACGGCCTGTTCCCTGTTGCAAAGGGCGGGACGGCAGCAATACCCGGTCCGTTCGGCAGCGGAAAAACAGTAACGCAGCAGCAGCTTGCAAAATGGAGCGATACTGAGATTGTTGTTTATATCGGGTGCGGTGAACGCGGCAATGAAATGGCAGACGTCCTTAGCGAATTCCCCGAACTTGAAGACCCGAAAACCAAAAGGCCCCTGATGGAAAGGACAGTTCTTATAGCAAATACCTCCAATATGCCCGTGGCAGCCAGGGAAGCTTCCGTTTACACAGGAATTACGATTGCCGAATATTACAGGGACATGGGATATGACGTTTCACTGATGGCTGATTCCACTTCGAGATGGGCTGAAGCAATGAGGGAAATATCATCAAGGCTTGAAGAAATGCCAGGCGAAGAAGGTTATCCTGCTTATCTTGCGGCGAGGCTCTCTGAATTCTATGAGCGCTCGGGTAAAGTAAAAGCCCTTTGCGGAAAAGAAGGCTCTATAACTGTCATCGGGGCGGTTTCCCCTCCGGGCGGTGACTTCTCAGAACCCGTCACCCAGAACACGCTTCGCATAGTGAAAGTATTCTGGGCGCTTGATGCCAAACTTGCACAGCGCCGTCATTTCCCGGCAATTAACTGGCTCAACAGCTACTCATTATACACAAAGGCGCTCGGGGACTGGTATAACGAGAACGTATCTTCAGAATGGGTAAAACTCAGGAACGACGCGATGGAACTGCTCCAGAGAGAATCCGAACTCCAGGAGATCGTCCAGCTCGTAGGTTCAGATGCCCTTCCCGAAGACCAGCAGCTTACGCTTGAGATTACAAGGATGATACGCGAATATTTCCTCCAGCAGAACGCTTACCATGAAGTGGACACCTTCTGCCCGATGGATAAGCAATTCAAATTACTGAAAGCCATCATGGCATGGGGCGATAAAGCCCAGTCAGCACTTGAGAGCGGCGGCTCTGTTGAAGAGATCATGAAATCAAAATCAAAAGACGACCTTGCCAAAGTCAAATTCGAGAAGGATTTCGACGGTGCGCTTGGAGTGATCACAAAGAGCATGGAAGAAGAATTTAAGAAACTCGGGGGCAGGTAACATGGCAAAAGAATATAAAACGATAAGGGAAATCGCAGGCCCCCTCATCTTCGTAGAGAAGACAGAGCCTGTGGGATACAATGAACTGGTAAATATCACCCTTCCCGATGGGACCAACAAGAGAGGACAGGTTCTTGATACTTCCAATGATGTTGTGGTCGTCCAGGTGTTTGAAGGCACAGGCGGTCTCAATAAGGAATGCGGCGTAAGGTTCACAGGCGAGACAATCAAACTGCCAGTCTCGATAGACCTTCTCGGCAGGATCCTTTCAGGCTCGGGCGAGCCCCTTGACGGGGGCCCCCGCATCGTGCCCGAAGACAGGCTTGAAATAACAGGCGCTGCGATCAACCCGTATGCGCGTCTTCCGCCAAAGGACTTCATCCAGACAGGTATATCCACTATCGACGGGATGAACACGCTTGTGCGCGGCCAGAAACTTCCCATCTTCTCTGGATCGGGTCTCCCGCACAACGAGATCGCACTCCAGATAGCAAGACAGGCAAAAGTAAGGGGCTCGGATGAGCAGTTCGCAGTGGTGTTTGCCGCAATGGGCATCACCAACGAGGAAGCTCAGTATTTCATGCGCGACTTTGAAAGAACAGGCGCACTTGAGCGGGCCGTCGTGTTCCTGAACCTGGCGGATGACCCTGCCGTGGAGCGACTTATCACGCCAAGACTTGCTCTTACCGCAGCAGAATACCTTGCCTATGAACACGATATGCACGTGCTTGTCATACTTACTGATATCACGAACTACTGCGAAGCGTTGCGGCAGATGGGCGCTGCAAGGGAAGAAGTACCTGGCAGGCGCGGCTATCCGGGTTACATGTACACGGACCTTGCATCCCTGTACGAACGCGCCGGCGTCGTGAAAGGAAGAAAGGGCTCTGTGACCCAGTTCTCCATATTATCTATGCCAGGTGATGATATCACGCATCCTATACCGGATCTTAGCGGATACATCACAGAGGGGCAGATCGTTATCTCAAGAGAACTACACAGGAAAGGAATATATCCACCTGTCAATGTACTGCCCTCACTGTCAAGACTGATGAACTCAGGCATTGGTGCGACAAGGACAAGGGAAGACCATAAAGCAGTATCCGACCAGTTGTATGCTGCGTATGCAGAGGGCAAGGATCTCAGGGGACTTGTGGCTATCGTGGGCAAGGATGCTTTGTCCGACAGGGATAAGAAATTCCTTGAGTTTGCTGATATGTTCGAGGACAGGTTCGTCAGGCAGGGCGTTGACGAGAACAGGGACATCGAGACCACACTCAGTATCGGCTGGGAACTTCTTTCCGAACTGCCCGAGGCACAACTCACAAGGATCGATAACAAGTATATCCAGAAATACCACCCTGCCCATAAGGCAAAGGAAGAGAAGTAAGACCGATATGGCTGTAAAGGACAATATAAAACCCACACGCTCTGAACTCATCGAGCTAAAGAAGAAAATAAAGCTCAGCCAGAGCGGGCACAAGCTCCTGAAAATGAAGCGGGACGGCCTGATCCTTGAGCTTTTCGCAATTCTTGAAAAGGCCAAGGACATAAGGGCAGAAATGGAGAAACAATTCGCTGTCGCCTCGCAGAAGCTCTCCATTGCCAAATCCGTTGAAGGCGTGGTCGTGGTGAAATCCACAGCCTTTGCTCTCAAGGATACGCCGAAACTCGAGCTTGAAAGTAAGAACGTGATGGGCGTTGTTGTCCCGAAAATCCAGGCTTCAAGTGTCCATAAGAAGCTTGAAGAACACGGTTACGGCATCATAGGCACAAGCTCGCGTATCGACGAGGCCGTTGATGCTTATGAGATCCTTGTTGAGAAGATTATCCTTGCTGCGGAGATCGAGACCACGATGAAGAAACTGCTTGAGGATATAGAGAAGACAAAGCGCAGGGTGAATGCTCTTGAGTTCAAAGTCATTCCCGAACTTACCGAAGCCAAGGATTTTATTGTGCTGAGGCTTGAAGAGATGGAACGGGAGAATACGTTCAGGCTGAAGAGGATAAAAGGGTAATATTCGGGCTGGTCAAAATAATAGAAGAATGACCTCCCCTATTATTCCATGATCTTCACAAAACCCACCCCTGCTTCAATTATACATTAAAAGGATGTTCCTATGTTCATCGGACACTTCGGCGTAGCGCTGGCGGCAAAAAGGGTTGATAAAAACATTTCACTTGGATTATTACTTTTCGCGGCCGTATTCGCCGATATCCTTTTTTTCGCACTTGTGCTTGCCGGGGTAGAGAGAATGTCAATAGTCCCGGGTATCACAGCTGCCAGTCCGTTCGATTTTACGTATTATCCCTATTCCCATAGCCTGATAGCTTCTCTTTTCTGGGCGGGTCTGTTCTTTGTTATAATTAAAATAGCAGCTCACAGGTATGATTCTCTGAAAAACAGAGTTGCACCTGTTGTGATGGGAGCCCTGGTTTTATCGCATTTCTTCCTTGATGTAACTGCTCACAGAGCGGATTTACCTCTGCTCCCCGGCGATTCTTACAAAATTGGTCTGGGTCTGTGGAATTATTTTTTAGCGTCTTATTTGATTGAGGTGTTGATTGTCTTCATCGGGTTATGGATATATCTTAAATCGACAAAAGGCTTAACGTTCGGCGGGAGATACGGTATGATTATTTTCTCCATCTTCTTGCTGGTTTTGTTTACAGCCAGCATGATGGCGCCGCCCCCGTCGGATATAATCGGATTTGCAATATTCGCTCTTGTGTATCAGTTGCTGACGGTCCTGGTCGCAGCGTGGCTTGACCGGAAAAGAGTATGAAGACTTGATAAACCGAGAGAATGAGAGGCATGGGAATATACGAAGGTGTTTTATTCGTCAACCTTGCCGGCATCGGTTTTAACTCCCCGGTCGATAGGCGGCTTCATTGCCGGGTCTTTTTCAAGCTGAGGTAAACTTTGATTGTGTGGTGGTCATAGACTACTTTTATATAAATTATACTAAATATACTTTTCTACTTTTGTCCTATGTTCAGCTTCGGGAGGAGGGGATTGAAAAGCGCGGCCAGAGTGCGGGGATACTGTATGTACAGGAACCCGGTAAACACCGATGAATTCTACAGCTACATGGTCACAATTATTCTCGATTACCCATTCCTTGAATTTCAGGATGTCATCAAGCATCATCCCAAATCGTCTGTGGTTTTAGACAGAAAAGGGGGACATCGCAGGTATTAAGTTAATAGATAACAGAACCAGCATGGATATGAATCTTTTAACCCGGTATAAATTTGGCGATATCGAACTCTCAAACCGCGTGGTGATGGCGCCTATGACCCGCTGTCGTGCGATAGAGGGAAATGTCCCGAATCCGCTGGCCGTCACTTATTACACGCAAAGAGCCACAGCAGGTTTAATCATCACGGAAGGATCGCAGGTAAGCCCTCAGGGAGTCGGTTATGTCCGTACCCCGGGAATTCACTCGCCGGAACAGGTTGCAGGCTGGAAGAAAGTGACCGACGCCATCCACAGGGCGGGAGGGAAAATTTTCCTTCAACTCTGGCATGTAGGACGGGTATCGCATCCCGATTTCCTCGGGGGCAAACTGCCTGTTGCGCCTTCTGCATTTCCATTAGAGGGCGAAATTCATACGCCTCAGGGCAAAAAGAAATTTGTGATCCCAAGAGCTCTCGAATTGGACGAGATAGCCGGCATCATCGAGGAATTCCGAAATGGTGCAGAGAACGCAAAGGCGGCGGGCTTTGATGGCATTGAGATCCACGGTGCCAATGGATACCTGCTGGATCAGTTCCTGAGGGACGGCTCGAACAAACGGACTGATAAATACGGTGGAAGTTTACAGAACCGGGTACGTCTTCCCCTTGAAGTCGCAGAAGCGGTCGCCGGCGTATGGGGTGCGGAAAGGGTCGGATACAGGATTTCTCCGCACTTTTCAAACTATTCAATGTCTGATACGGATCCGCTTCAAACCTTTTCATATCTTGCAGAGGAACTGAACAATATCAAGGTCGGCTATCTTCACATGATAGAACCGGTTGGAGGGAGGCTTGGGTCAATAAATAAAGAAGCGCGATTGGCTCCGATCATTCGCGACATCTTCAAAGGGGCGCTTATTTTAAATGGAGGCTATGATGCCCGCAGTGGAAACGAAGCGATCGAAAAAGGCGAAGCAGACCTTATCTCATTCGGGGTTTTGTTCCTGGCCAATCCGGACCTGCCCCTGCGCTTTATGAAGAATGCGCCGCTTAATTCTGCGGATGTTGCCACCTTCTACGCAGGTGAGGAGAAGGGATATATTGACTACCCGGAAATGGGAAATTAAAAGGTGGCTCACATATTCAGAAATGGTCTAAGTGAATTGTATTGAACCCGCGCTCCTTTCTGATGTTTTGTGGTAGAGATGCCAGGAGAGAAATAACGTTATTAAAAAAACGGATCCACCTATCAGCCAGAATGGGCCGAGGAGGGTGGAAAAATTAAATGATAAATGTAGAGCCGTGGCGAGCAGGTAGAACGGTATAGCCCGGTCCTTTGCAATGCCGTAGGCTGTAATTGACGTGCTTGCTGCGTGGAAGAAAATTCCCGGCAACCTGATATATACTGGTGCTCCTCCAAATACATAAAAGAAAAATTCAGTGATGCCGAATCCCATGCCGACCAGAAAACCGAGAATGAATATTGATTTTTCGGTTTCCCCATGACGATAGAAAAGAGGGTAAGCTTTTGAAAATTCCTCAATAAAAGGAGCGAAAATACCAACCGCGCATAATTCAGAATAGAATACCGGCAGCAGGAAGCACAGGTGGCTTGAGAATATATTTACAAAGAATGTAATAGGAATACTCACTATTATTCCAGATAACAGGAAGAAAGATTTCTCTTTCAAACCGGGTTTATGCAGGGGTATTATAATTTTGTTATCGTTTACCACATTAAGAGAACCCCTTCCTCACCAATCATAGTAATAATACTTCTTTTTGATATGTATAAATGTTACCTATAGCACTAAGACTGCGCATAATTTTTTATAATACACATCATTGAGAAATTCAACATACTTCAAAAACCCATCTCCCCATCTTGGCGGTCAATTTCGTATATTCGCCAGGATGGGAAAAAGTGATATTTCTGAGAAGGAGTTATATAATATTATTCTCATTTGCTCAGTTCAATGTTAGAAATCCAAAAAATAAATTTGATAAGTATTATAAAAAATAGTTTCAGGTTTTTGATTTTTGAATGGAAATTTTTTGTTATTGTTTTGGGTTTTTATATATTTAGATATTTCACAAATGGTTTGTATTCTTACACAGGTAATGATTCAAATCAGCTACTTTATGAAGTAGTTGTGAGTGGAATATATCTTAACATTTTCTATTTATTATTCTGGGTTGGCATTATACCACTTATCATACTTGCTGTAAAGGAATACCTGACGAAACAGCAAAGAATTAGCTTTAAGAAAGATATGATTATTAGATATTTTGTACCACTTTTTGCATATCAATTCCTGTTTTCTGTTCTCGATTTTCTCATTTCTCGCGTTTCTGCTCTCGCTACGTTCAATTTAATATTGATGCCTGAACCCGTTATCAGGATATTTTTTGTATTTTTGTCTCTTTTTGGTTTTATCCTTGGATTCATCTTTTTCCTGGCACCTGTCATAATAGTGCTGGAAAACAAAACATTTATTGATGGAACAAAAAAATCCTTCGGCATCATCAGAAGCAAATTCAAGGAAAGTGTCACATTTTATCTGATATTGGTAATTGTAATTGACTTCTTATTTTTATTCCCAGTTAACATAAAATTTTGGTATCAAATTATAACAGGCATTGAATTTGTAATTCCAGGATTTAATTATCTTCAATTAATCTTTGCTAGTGGATGGTTTATATTCTACATTGCCGCTATCGTTGGATTTTATTTGAGCATTTCAGAGGATAGGAGATTCTAAGCCAAAAATCAATAGAATCGCAAAAAGCCAAAAAAACAAAAAACGATAGGTGATTGAAATCTATAGTCCATCGTAGTTTGATGTACTTTTGGCGCAGATGAGGCGCGAAGCAGCATACCCGTATACCACCGAATCGCCGAGCATCTCAACCATGTGGAAAGGCGCGACTGGAGATAAGGAGCTAAACGATACCATACTCCAGACTAATGGAAAGAATGCTCCTGGAATGAAGAGCAGTGTCGAAGCAACCACAAAGTTCAATCTCCTTCCACTTTTGATTCCAGCAAAAACAACTAAAAGAACAACAGCATAAATGAACCCTCTCAGAAGCTCAAGGGGTATTATGATCGTAAAGGAAGGTATAATCAAGCCTGATGATGGTTGTGAGTAGTACGGTATCACAAACGGTGACACCATCACTCCGAAAATGAAATATATGGGCAAATATACAACCGATGCTGCGATTATTCTTTTCACCCAAGAATTTCTGGTCCTTGAGCTTATATGGCTCTTCAAGGCAGCAGTTATATCCTTGCTTCCTTTAGGTTGTAACAGGAGAATCGCTGAAGTGCTTTTCAATAGAGCGCTGAATAGAGAAATTAGCATTGTCATCATAAGCGTTTCAATAGATTGGTACTGTTTTGTGAAGAAATACGCTTCTAACAAATTGATGAAAACTCCAATCATGAAGAGGCTAAACCAGACGAGTATAAATGCACTGCCGGGTTTCAAATCCACTTTCGAAATGAACCATGCAAGAAATATGGCAAGCACAAAACCTTCGAAAGCTGCTATTAGTGTGAAAGAGAAAGTCCAAGAAGAAATCAGAGACAGTATTATACCCAATATTAAAATTCTATATGCAGTCTTTAACATTGCCATGCGGGATAGTTGAGTTTTGTTATGGATTAAGTTGTTGGTGAATAATGAGAGGGGAGCATCCAAGCCGATGCCTTTGGATTTCTAATCCGAGGTCTGTCACTTTTTTCAAATTTTCATATTTCACAATGCTTTCAACAACTCAAGCACCGAATACCCCGCCCGCGTTATTCCCATGCTTCGCATATCGGTATCTGTTCCAACAACATACAGGCCCTCAACCGGGGTTTTGATCGAAGGGAAATAATTAAGAGAAACAGATGCTTTCTCGGGAGCCATTACCTGCGTATGTATCATCTCAATATTCTTCTCTACTGCGGGGACCAGGGAGTATATCGTGTTGAGAAGTTTTTCCTTCGAATCACGGCATTTTTCAGGGTCTATTATCGTGCTTATTCCTACAAGACCTTTATTTCGCGGCGCAAGCTCTGGCACAGGCATGAGCCAGTAGAACAGTTCTTTATCGGTATCACGGACATCGCAAAACACCTCCGAACCGTTATAATTGAACTCAGGTATAGGTTCCTTAAGCCCGAGCCATATCGTCATTGCTGTTGCCTGGTCCAGTACTTTTACCCGCCTGCTCCATTCCACAGGCATCTCGATAATGCCGGGCAGCTTCTTTACCTCGCCGGAATAGACAACTATGTCTGAAAGGTGATTGGCGTGCGAGGTTGAAACGCAAAAACCGCTTTTGTCCTTTTCAATCTTTTGAACTTCTTCTCCTGTATGATACTCCACGTTTTTTGGAAACGATGTGATTACACCATCCGTTATCGACTGTATGCCGCCCAGAGGATAACCCTGCGAGCGGTATCCGGAATTGTTGAAAAGCTTCGCCATTTCAGCTATCCTTCCGATTATTCCTCTTTTACCGCCGGAACCGAATCCACATCCTTCCAGAAGCCGGGATATCGGCGTCTTTTCCATTGAAAGGCCGCTCAACAGATAAGAAAGGGCATCCACGAATTGCATTGCTTTCCTGCTGAGCCTGTGCTTTGATATGACATCATATACAGCCTTTTCTTTTACCCCAAAAATGGCGCGCGATATCACAGTATTAAGAAGATCACCTGCAAGAACCAACCTGTCTTTTGCCGGAAGGGCATCCATTTTCAAGAAACCCGGGAGCGTTGATGGAAATTTTTCCAATCCGCCTTTTTTGCGAAGATAGTAGTCATTATGCCGCCTGAATACAGGAAATTTTCCCGGGTCGAAATAATGCTTCAATTGCGTAAGCGGCCCGTAAATGAGGTCTGTTATTGCATGAACGCCGGTATCAACACGCCAGCCAGGATAGTCTTGAGGTTCATATGTCCTGCAGTTTCCGCCAAGGGCATCTGTTTTTTCAAGAAGAAGAACGTTGTTTCCCTTCTTTCCGAGAGCCAGCGCAGACAAAAGTCCGGAAATCCCTCCACCCACAACAATCACATCATAATCATTCATAGGAACTCCCGATCAACACTTTATGACAATTCAGCTCCTAATATCTTCTCGGCCGGCATTTATCCAGCAGGATGACTTTGCGGGCAGTCTCTATATCATCAGTTTTAAGTCTCATTTTGAACCACCACTTGTTGCCGCCTTCTTCTACGCTGCCTACGGCAACCATCCAGAATTCCCCGTCGATTACTGCCAGACCGTAATCATCCCCGAACCATTCGGTTACCTGCCCTATGACTTTATCGGTTTCTTCCAGGGGCAGGTCATAAAATGATTTCTTATCTTCGAATTTATCCAGGAACTTATCTGTCCCCTCCTTCCAGGTCTCATCAAAAAAATCATCAAGCATGTTCAAATCCCTGAGACATTTCAATCCCATTTCTATTTTCTTAGCCTTGTCTTTTGTCTGTTCAATGGTTCTTTCTGAATTCATACTCTTGCCACTCCAATTATATTCAATATTATGTGATAACAAAGGGATAAATGTTATTAAAGTGTTCTATTCATTTTATTCATATTATTAAATATATTTATAAGTCTATCGAAAAGTATTAAGTCATTTCAATCAGATGTTATATTGGGAGTTATGGTTGCCAAACCTGCCAAGAAACAAATCGAACTTGCAAAAAAATTAAGACAACATGGGGAAAAAATCAAAATCCTGTGGAGCAAAACAGGGACAGTTTCCCAGATAGACGGGCTCATCACGATTCGGTTGCTTGATGACATTGAGGAATCAGTGCGTAATTTCCTGAGGGAATATAGCATGCTTTTCGGTATCAAGATCGATCTATCGGATTTGAAATTTATCGGCAGGGCAGATGGCATCAGGACCGTCCATATCAGGTATCAGCAGCATCACGATGGTATTCCGGTCCTGAATGCTTTCACGTCGGTCCATTTAAATAAAGAACATAAGATCATAAAAATCAAATTGAATTATCATCCTGCAATAACCCTGGATACAAAAAGAATTCTGGGCCAGGGAATATCAAAAGAACAGGCAATTGGATTCGTAAAGTCACATCTTGCAGCAGAAACAAAAGACATTCACCATTCCTCGGCAAATCTTATAATTTATCCAAAGGATGATGCATTTTATCTTGCATGGGAAGTGCGCATTTCATTAAAGTCCCCTGCGCAAAGCCATCATATTTATGTCAATGTTGAGGATGGAAGTATCCTTAACAGGATAGACGTTTTAAAAAAAAAAGATGGAACAGGCAAAGTCTTTATTCCTAATCCAGTGGTGGCTCTTGGGGATTTGAACCTTACCCCGGATTCGGATATTCCAGAAAAAGCTTATAAAGAGGTAATTCTAAAAGAACTTGACGGCTCAGGCTTTCTAAAAGGTCCTTACGTAGATACGGGTGATACTCCGAACAGGGCATATGAAACTGCTCTCGTATTCAATTACAAACGGGGGGACGGCAGATTCTGCGAAGTCATGGCATACTATCATATAGATTCATGCCAGAGATTCATCCAGTCCATCGGATTCAATAACATCTGCAACAAGCAGATAAAAGTGAACGCATACGCTTCTGAGAGCTATATCTCATACTTTGAACCGCATACCAAAACCCTTACTTTCGCAGCAGGCGGGATACCGGATGCTGAGGATGCAGATATCATTGTTCATGAATATGCCCATGCATTACAGGATGACCAGGTTCCGGGTTTTGGTATGACAGATGAAGGATGTGCAATGGGTCAGGGTTTTGGGGACTTCCTTGCAGCATGTTTTTTTGCCGAGGAAAACGGGGGATTTAATCGTGAAGCTGTTGGTGACTGGGACGGCATCGGCATGATACAGCACTGTGTCCGCAGGGTAGACAGTAAGAAACATTATCCAGAGGATTACTTGGACCTGCTAAGATGCGACGCCGACAGTGAGATATGGTCGGCAACTCTCTGGGATATTTATCTTGCATTTGGAGGTGACTCCAAGAAAAAAGAAAAAAGAATGATAGCAAGAGAACGTTCAATAAAATTATTACTTGAAAGTTATTTTTTTCTCAATCCGCTCTCACAGTTCAAGGATGGAGCCGACGCCATTATTACGGCAAATGCACATCTATTCGCGGGCAGGGATGAAAAGAAAATCCGAGCCACATTCATAAAAAGGGGGATTCTCTAAAGCATGAAATATTTTTGCCATGCTTTGTTTCGACGAGAGAGTCATGAAGTTCAGTGATAGAACTTCTTAACTTCTTAAGCAAATTCTTTATACTTTAAATCCTTTCTATTCTTGGGAGAGTTAGTAATGTTAAATAATGAGGTTAGTTCATCAGAGAAAGCCGGAGCCATCTATTTCAACAAAACGAAATCGTTGTGTCCTGAATGTCTTGACGTAATAGATGCATCCGTATATGAAAAAAAAGGGCAAATAATGATTGAAAAAACATGCAAGAAGCATGGAACTTTCAATGATATTTACTGGTCGAATGCAGAACAGTTCAAACGGTTTAGCCGTTATATCCATGATGGAAACGGCATAACAAATCCAAATGCATCGAATGGGAATTGTCCGCATTCATGTGGCCTGTGCTCCTCGCATAAAACAACCACAATTCTTGCAAACATTGACATAACCAACAGGTGTAACCAGAACTGCCCTGTATGTTTTTCGAATGCATCGTCTTCGGGCTATCTTTACGAACCTTCGCTCAGACAGATCAGCGCAATGATGCAGATGCTCAGAAACCAAATGCCAATGCCATGTCCTGCCATTCAGTTCGCCGGAGGGGAACCGACAATGAGAGATGATCTTATCCAGATTATTGAAATGGCAAAAGGATTCGGATTCAAACAAATCATGATAGCCACCAATGGAGTAAAACTTGCAGGCAGCCTGAAATTTTGCCGGGATCTGCTGGAATCAGGTCTTAATACGGTTTATCTGCAATTCGACGGAGTGACAGAAGAACCTTATAGAATAAACAGGGGATACAATGCCCTGAAGACCGAGCTCGGGGCTATAGAAAACTGCAGGACAGCCGGTTTGAAGGGTGTAATCCTTGTACCTACACTGGTAAAAGGCGTGAACGACAGCCAGGTTGGAGACATAATAAATTTCGGTATCAATAACATGGACACGGTATTTGGCGTTAATTTCCAGCCTGTTTCCTTTTCAGGAAGGATAGATATGGAAAAAAGAATAGAAAAGAGAATTACTATTACCGATTTCATGGAACTTGTCGAAAGACAAACAGACGGAGCTATTTCGGCAGAAGATTTTTACCCTGTACCATCTATTGTGCCAATTTCCCATCTCCAGATAGCAGATTATGGTTTTTCTGAGGTAGAATTTACAGTCCATCCGCACTGCGGGGCGGGTACGTATGTTGTTTTTGAAAAGGGCAAGATGACACCCATAACCCGTTTTATAGACGTTGATGGGCTTCTTGAGGATGTCGATGAGCTGGCTTCGAAAAAGCATAAGTGGCTCGGCAGATACCTCGGTAGAATTATAAGAATGAGCAGCCTCTATTCCAAGCTGCCCAAGTATATCGACAACGAAAAAGCGCCAGAGTCTATTGATGTAAAAAAACTTCTGTCCACCCTCCTTTTGACAGGCACAGGAAATGTGATAAATGGATCGGATCGCAATATATTATTCATAGGCGCGATGCATTTTATGGATCTATACAATATGGATCTTGAGAGAACCAAACGATGCGGGGTCCATTACGCCACTCCGGATGGGAGGATTATTCCGTTCTGCACATATAATACTATACACAGGGCAGAAATCGAGAGAAAATTTGCGGTTCCCATGATAAACATTAAAGCGAGATAAATTTTCATTATATCTATAGTAGAAAAATGCGACCTAAAATATTTATACCATCAAGACTTGATTAATTATGGGAATTGGAGGTATAAATTATGCCAAGATATATTATAATATCCAGATTGACAGATGAAGGTGCTAAAACGCTCAAGAAGAATCCCGGTAGAATAAAAGAAGTTAATTCCGAACTTAAAGATATGGGTATAAATGTATTAGATCAATATGCTGTCCTGGGAAATTTTGACTTTTTGAATATCGTGGAAGCGGATAATGAAACCACAATCACCAAGGCCTTGGTCGAACTTCTATCCCGGGGTAGCGTCAAAACAATGACATACAAAGCAATACCTGTGAGCGAGTTCGTGGAATCACTAAAGTAACAAGGTTAAATAAAAAAACATTAGAAACCGACATTGGCGGTATATCGGTTGAAATGAGGCGCCCAGCGATAAATAGTATATGCTTCTACAGTTTTCCTTTGATTATGCTCATCTTTTATACTCAAGTGCGCCGATCAATATTGCAATTATACCTACAAGCATAAATCCAAAGCCTCGCATTGCGAATATCGCGTCAATGGTTGATGATATTCCCCAGAGAATCTGGATAATCTTTAAGTTAAGTTGCGCTGATATATTATTTTGGGAGTTAGTATGAAAAAAGATAGTGTAGATGATGTGAGCGTTTTCCTCGCTGTTGAATGTTCTCTGGGGAACCTTTTTAGTAGATTTATTATTAACATACTGTCAAATAAAAAAAACGGGACAAGTCTTCTTGAAGAAGCATTGCTGAGTTACTGCGACATCAATAAACCATCTCTCATGAAGAAATTAATAACAGTACCTATATACGTCCTGCTCGGAATGGGGCGCACGGCATTTGGCGCAAGGAAAGAGGAGATGCATGAATTTTTCAGCTATCCTCCTGCAAGGAGAGGTCTTCTTAATGTAATGAGAAGTATTGGAAGATACGGGATTAAGAGACCTTTCAGGCTCGCATCTCCTTTTCTTGTGGTATGGAACTACACCAGTGCCTGCAACCTGCGCTGTCGGCACTGTTACCAGAGCGCAGCAAAGCCGCTGCCCAATGAGCTCAGCCTTGAAGAAAAATTTGCTGTTATCGATCAGCTGGCGGAATATGACGTGGTTGCGCTTGCTTTTTCAGGAGGAGAACCCCTTATGGCTCCTGATTTTTTTGAAGCAGCCTCATATGCGTCCGGGAAAAACCTGTACGTAAGCCTTGCCACCAACGGAACGCTTCTCAATGAAGAAACTGTGGACAGGCTTGTAGAGAGTGGTGTCAAATACATTGAAATTAGCCTTGATGCCGCAACCCCGGAAATACATGATAATTTCAGGGGTGCTGCAGGCGCATGGAATAGAGCCCTTCAGGGCATAAAAAATGCCGCGTCGCGCGATGAGCTTTTCGTATGTGTCGCATCTACCATTACCAGGCATAATTTTGGGGAGGTTAACGCTCTTATCAAACTTGCCAGGGAACTTGGAACAGAAAGATTCCTTGCCTTCAACTTCATTCCGACAGGAAAAGCAGTTAACATTAAAGATACAGACCTCACACCCGCAATGCGTGAGGAGCTTTTGGAAATCCTGTACGCTCAGCTTAAAAAAGGCGGTATGGAGGTGATGACCACAGCACCGCAGTTTGCAAGGATATGTATGAACAATTCAAAGAATACTATTTCAGTGGCACACTTTGGAACTGGCGAAGCCGGTGACAGAACACATATGCTGGCAGAGTTCATCGGCGGCTGCGGGGCGGGACGCTTATATTGTGCAATCCAGCCAGACGGGATTGTCACCCCATGTGTATACATCCCCATCGAGATCGGAAACCTGCGCAAAAATAACCTCAGAGATATATGGGAAAACTCGGTTACTTTAAAAGCACTGCGCAGGAGAGACAATCTTCTTGACAACTGCGGCAAATGTGATTTCAGGAATGTATGCGGCGGCTGCAGGGCCCGTGCCTATGCCTACACAGGGAAACTTAACGGCTGCGATCCGGGATGTATCAGGAACATCGCAGTTTATGATAAAATAGCAGAAAAAATCTTTGACAGGTAATTTTATTTTGCGCTGGTGTTGAGTCAGGAGGATCTTGTGGAGAGGTTCAAACAGAGAGATATCTGGATCGTAATTTTAATCGGAATTGCTATTTATGCTCTTTTCATACGAATGATTGGGATTGATCGGTTTCTAATATTGATGAGCTATGTTAATAAATTCCTTGTTCTCCTTGTGGTCTTATTTAATTTGCTGAATCTCACAGCTTTCACTTTAACATGGCGATTTCTTATTTCAGCACCTGTCAGTTCTTACAAACTGTTCAAATTCTATATGATTGGCACATTCATCAATAATATTACACCCACATTAGGGGTGGGCGGTGAACCTGTAAAAGCAATTTTGTTAGGCAAGGAGACGGGTACCAGCCAGGCAGGATGCTTTGCAACCGTAGTATCACAGAGAATGTTAAATATGTTCCCGTTCATGACTATAGGGGGACTTGGCATCACCCTTCTGTTTTATAAACCCGGAATTGTACTTAAAACCTGGGAAATACTGGCTTTGTTGTTCTCTATTGGATTTGCATTCGGTATTTTCGGTCTGATCGTTTATTTCTATATCAGGAAAGACAAACTCTCTTTATTTGTACACTCTTCAATTAGATTCTTTGCTCCTTTTATAGGACTCGTGAAGAAAGGCTTCAATCAGGAAGAATACGCAGAAGCCATGGAAAGATCAATCAATTCATTTCATGGCGGACTTGCTCATATACATCATAACAGATACGGTCTTGCGAAGGCAACTCTGTTTGCTTTTCTCGGCTGGATTTTTGATATTATGTCAATATATTCCGTGTTCCTCTCACTGGGGTCAACAGAATACATCCATATCAGTGTACTTATTATAACTTACACGGTCTCAATGATTAGCAGTTGGTTGCCTTTCTTTCTTCCCGCGGGTCTTGGTATCGTGGACAGTATTATGGCGTTATTATTTGTTTATGGCGGTGTACCAGTCGAAACTGCAATAATTGCAACTCTGCTTTATCGTCTTTTATCTTACTGGTCGAATACCGTACTGGGCGGATATTTCTTGTTGACTTACTTAAGAAGCAATCCTGCAGGGATTTGAATGAGGCAAACAGTTTACCTCTCTCCTCCCGAGCTTTTCCCGTTGATTTTCGGCGCTATCATAGTTGATATACATTTCAACAGATTGATTGAAATATATGGATTTCGGGCAACATTATGAGACTCAATATCATCACAGAAAGATATTTATTCTATCCCATCAGCTAATAAAATAGCAAAAAATCTTTGCGGAGAGGGAGGTTTTACATGATTGATATAAATAAGGATGAAAAAAAAGAGTTTACAGAAATTCGATGCCCGATTTGCGGAGGAAGGATGATAGGCCACAAAGGGGTTTACCGATGTCCCGATTGTGAAGGTAGTGAAGATATTGCCAGACGACGGGACCATATTTAAGAATAAAAGAATATAGAAAATGAAAAATCAAATTATTTCATCCCAAACTGTTGATTGGCAGAATCCTTGAGGCAGTACCGATCCCATCTTAGAGCCATCATTCTCTGTATTTCTTCTGGCATATTTAACCCCTTTTATTAGCATGCTAACGATTGGCGAGCCGTATTCGCTTATAGAAATGTATCTTCACAAAGTCGGCTACGATGAAATCTGCAAGCGCCCACCCGATTCCAAATGCTGCGAGGTTCCACCCGAGCGGTGTCATGAGGGAAAAACCATATACTGCTATCAGTACCCCAAAAAATTGGGTAGTCTCTGTAATCCAGAACAGAATCCCCGCCGGAAAAGGACGGGACCAGAAATGGTGCTCATGTGTACGCGTCAGGTAAATCGTCAGGTGTCCGGCAACCGCAAATTTCATGAACATTAGGGTCTGGATTACAGGCTTATCAAGATACATCACCTGGACAGCAACATAGAACAACAAGAAACTGAATACCACACCTACAGCGCCGATGACGCCTGCTATAATCAAAACTTTGTGCATCTCCCAGCTTGCAGGCTGGCCCATGGGTTTTGTATTGTCATAGGCGATCATCATTATAGGTAAATCGTTGAGCAGGGCAAGGATGACGATCATTACAGCGGTGAGAGGATAGAAATTGAAGAGGATGATGGAAAGTGTAAGGAATATCAATACACGTATCGTCTCTGCAATGCGGTAAGTAGCGTAGTTGTTCATGCGCTGGAATATCTTATGACTTTCCTTGATCGCATCGATTATGACAGAAAGTCCGGGTCTTGTGAGAACGATATCTGCAGCAGATTTTGCCGCATCGGTGGCACCTGCAACGGCAATCCCCGCATTCGCTTTTTTAAGCGCAGGGGCGTCGTTCACCCCATCTCCTGTCATGCCGACTATATGCCCCTTTTCCTGGAGCAGTTCCACGATCCGGTATTTATGTTCTGGAAAGACCTGGGCAAAACCGTCAGCGTTTTCAACGATTACCTCGGCTTCACTTTCGGGTTTATCAAGGAAGGCATCGGCAGATGCGATATTTGTTCCAAGGCCGACCTGCGAAGATATCTGCTTTGCGATAGCGATATGGTCACCTGTCACCATTTTCACATCAACGCCCAGGGATCTTGCTGTTTTTATGACTAAACCGGAGTCCTCCCTCGGCGCATCATAAATGGCAATAAGCCCGGTATATAACCAGTTCCCCGAAGAGTCTGTCCCGGCTACGCCAAGTGAGCGATGCCCGCTTGAGGCAAAAACGCTCACCAGCTCATTGACTTTGGAAGCAATATCCTCCCTGTCAGAAACCAGCGAAAGAATGGATTGCGGTGCGCCTTTTGATACTTTGAATCGAATACCATCTACACCTTCAACCGTTGCCTCGGTACGTTTTGATACAGGATCAAATGGTTTAAATGAGAGTATTTTATAAGCAGGCATTTCCTCATGTAATTTCAAGGTCTTAACCTTCCTGATTATTGAATTATCTATAGGGTCCTGATCTTCCTCCCTGGATGCCAGTGCACCAAGGAGAAGCACCTCATTTTCAGTAAATCTTCCGAAAGGCTTTACCCGCGCAATCCCAAGCTCATTCTTTGTTATGGTACCCGTCTTATCTGCACAGAGAATATCCATCCCTGCCAGTTCTTCTATGGAAACAAGCCTGCTGACGATGGCTTCTTTTTTAGCCAGTGCTATCGCACCTACCGCCATCGTTACCGACAACACAGCAGGCAATGCCACAGGTATAGAAGCGATTGTCAGGATAAGAATGAACTGCAAGGTCTCGAGTATGCTCTCATGCCGTAAGATTGCCAAGATAAATACAATCGCTACGAGCACGGCATCAAGTCTGATAAGATAATCGCCTATTTTGATGACCGCCTCCTGGAAGTGGCTTCGCATCTTTGTTTCCTCCACCAGCTTTGCAGTTCTGCCAAAATAAGTGTTCATCCCTGTGGTTACTACAAGCGCATCCATTTCTCCCTGCCGCAGTATGGATCCGGAGTATGCTATGTCCGAAACATGTTTCTCCACGGGCAGGGACTCGCCTGTCAGTGCTGATTGGTCTGCTAGCAGATATTCTCCCTCAGTGAGCTTGATATCAGCGGGTACGATATCCCCGAGTCGAACACGCACGATATCCCCGGGAACAAGCCCCCGCGCCGGGATCTGAAGCCATTTTCCATCCCTCAGCACACGCGCCTGCAGTGCCAGTTTCTGTTTTAGCAGTTCAATGGCGTTCTCCGCCTTGTGCTCTTGCCAGAACCCCACCGCGGCATTTATCACAAGAAGAGCAACTATTATCGCAAAATCTTCCCAGTGCCGGATGATGGCGGACAGAATGGCAGCGATCTCGATCATCCAGGGAATCGGTCCCCAGAAATAGCCAAGGAATTTTATGATCGGGCTGATTTTCTTTTCTGATATTTCGTTATAGCCGTTTTGCGCAAGGCGCTTTTCCGCTTCCTGGGAGGAAATGCCCCTTTCACTCGATGAAAGCTTCTGATATAATTCGGGTATGGATGCCTTATTTGCCTCTTCAGTACTTATGCTATTGTTCATTGTTCCAGTGACATACCCCCATTTTCGTCATTTGCCTCGGCCTTCTAATTCACTTTTCGAGAATAATCGCACCGATATATCCGCAGTCTTTACAGCGATACTGATAGCCCAGTTCTCCTCCCATGTAGTATACAACATTACTGGAATTACATACGGGACACATCAGAACCGAAACAGGCTTGCTTTCCTTTTCCTCTTCCTTAATTAATTCTTCAATCTTGTCTATATCATCGTCATTTTCAATCGACATATAAATCTCCTAACTTGAAATATTATAAATTTCCGCGTAATTTTTCTGCTTCCAGTATCCTTTTCAGTGCAACTGAGTAAGCAGACTTTCTCAATCTGCACTTTTGTTCCTGGCACAGTGAATATACGTCATTGAAAGCCGTTATCATGGTTTTTTTAAGCTTTTCAAGAACTTTTTCTTCCTCCCAGTAATCATTATTGAGGTTCTGGCTCCATTCGAAATAGCTGACGACAACGCCGCCTGCGTTAGCAAGTACATCAGGTATCAGCATTATATTTTTATCGAAAAATATATCATCAGCATCCCTTGTCGTAGGAGCATTGGCAAGCTCCAGCACCAATTTTGATTTTACGTTCGGCGCATTATCCCTGTTAAGCTGGTCTGATAATGCGGCAGGGATCAGAATATCACATTTGCAGGTCAGCAATTCCTCGTTCGTAATATTCTTGCTGCCCGGAAAATCAATGACGCTTCCAGTCTCGTTTTTATGTTTAATAACCGCCGGGATGAATAGGCCATCTTCTTTTATTATGCCGCCTTTTGAGTCACTTACTGCGATAACATTATATTCTCTTTCATGCAAGAGGCGGGCCGCATTTTCTCCCACATTTCCAAATCCCTGTATGGCGATGAAGGCTTTGGATTTATCCAGATTTATCTTTTTCATGGCCTCTTCCAGAACATAGATCCCACCAAGAGATGTTGAGTAACTCCTTGCTTTACTACCCCCCAGTTCAATTGGTTTCCCCGTCACCATAGATGGTACATGTTCCCCTTTTATTCGTTCAAATTCATCAAGTATCCATGCCATGATCTTTTCATCAGTATAAACATCGGGTGCGGGAATGTCTTTAAAAGGTCCGATATAGTCTGCTATGGCTCGTATGTAACCTCTGGTAGCATGTTCAAGTTCATTCCTGCTCAGTCCCTTTGGATTAACTACCACGCCTCCTTTCGATCCTCCAAAGGGTATGTTTGCGACAGCGCATTTTAGCGACATCAGAAAAGCGAGATCTTTAACATGATCAATAGTCAATTCAGGATGAAATCTTATGCCGCCTTTGGCTGGGCCACGAGCATCGTTATACTGCACCCTGTGCCCGATGAACATTTTTATTTTTCCTGAATCCATTCTTACGGGAAAATGAACAGTAAATGTACGCCGTGGCATATCCAACAGGTCAAGTTCTTCTGTCGACAGTCCAAGATCCGTATATAAATCTTCTAGTTCACTCATAGCCAGATGACAGAGATTTTTGTCATCTAAATGAATTCGTTCATGATTCTTAGTTACCACAATTCCATCCTCCTTATCACCGCCGATACTACGAAATTTATTAAATCACTCATTGCATCACTCCCATTTTAATAACTGTTAGAAAAGGCAATAAAATTATTGGAAGAATTGATGATCACTGGCGAAGATTTGACATAGAGAGCTCAAGAAACGTTTTCAATGCTACTGCACCATTATGTACTTCATCCTTGGCCGCATAAACAAAGGTAACTGTCCCCTCTTTATTCTTTTGTTTCAGTAATTTGATCTCATCTTGTTTGCTCTCAAGTTCTTTCCAGTAACGCTTGCGGAATTCCTCCCATCTTGCAATATCATGACCAAACCATTTCCTCAATTCTGGGCTTGGTGCGACTTCTTTTAACCAGAGATCTACAGCAACACGTTCTTTTGTAAGACCGCGCGGCCAAAGCCGCTCAACCAATATTCTAAAACCATCGTCTTTCATAGGCTCTTCGTAAACACGTTTCAATTTAATCACAATATTTACACCTCATTTATTTGCCATCTCTCCAATTTCTATCTGCGAATTTAGTTAACTTCGATTTTAATATATGATCCTTAATATTTATTCTTATCACTATATAATAATATACAGCTCCTGCAAAGAGAACAGCACTGCCTATTACCCAAGCATCCCATGAAAGAAATAATAGCAAAACAATACAGGTAACTATACCAAGAACCGGAATTATCCGAGGATACACTCGTTCTTTGAGTTTTAGAGCAGCGTAATTGGTAATAAGATAGTATAGCAATGAACCGAAATTTGCCAGCGCCACTGCCTGGAGCAAGTTTGTGAAAAAGACCAAGACTGTCATTGAGAATCCAAATACCAATACGGTATAATAAGGGGTAGAACGTTTATCCAGCTTCGAAAATAATTGAGGGAGCTCGCGATCTCTTGCCATTGCAAAAGAAATACGAGATAATCCCAGAAGCGTTGTCAGAAGAACGCTCAAAGTAGCCACAAGAGCGCCAATAGAGACAAGATAAGTCAGGTTTTTGTTCACCGATTGAGCGGCATCGGCAAGAGGCGAACCTGAGGACTCAAGCATTTTATATCCGACAAGGCCTATTGCAGTGATACTGACCATCATGTAAACAATAGTCGATATGATCAATGCAAGAATTATTGCGAGAGGTATGGTTCTCTTTGGCCGTTTTACTTCTTCACTTACGAGAGTAATCCTTGCAAATCCCGAATACGCAAAAAATATGATTGTTGCACCCTGCATGATGCCAATTTCTCCGTTTGGAACAAAGGGTGAAAAATTGCTAATTTTTACCAGGCCAAAGCCGAAAACCACAAAAAAGGCCAGAATGAGTAGCTTAATAATTACCAGAATATCATTGACAAGACTTGAATCCCGTGCTCCCATGTAGTTTATGAAGGTAACACCAAGACATGCCAAGGCAGCAATAAGATTTACATCCACAGGAAACGGCAGGAATAATAAAAGGTAGCTTGCAAATCCGAGACTCACAACAACACCCGTGACTACATTGGACAGAATCCAGAGCCATCCGGAAATAAAGCCTGCGAATGGAGATATTAGTTCATGAGCAAACTCATAACCCCCTCCTTCTTTTGGGATGAATTCAGACAGTTCTGCGAAGCTCAAAGCCGTGAATGCAGAGATAACTGCCCCGATTATTAAGGATATTAACAACGCTGGGCCTGCCAGACCAGCTGCTACTCCGGTTACCACGAAAATACCCGATCCGATTATAGCGCCAATTCCTATTGCAAAAGCGTCGAATAGTCCGAGTGTCCTTTTTAATTCAGCCATTTTCATCCCACTTTTCAATTCCTATTAAATTAGTTACTATAATAGTATTTATCATTCAAATAAATATAGGTATCACGAATAATGCTAATATTAACTTAAGATTATAAAATTCTTCAAAAGTTCAGAGAGCATCCAAAATTTTGGCAGGCACCGGCTATGTCCTCTTTTTTATCCTGGGAAAAAATGTTTAATAGCTTTCCATTGGTCATCGGTTAAGGATTTCTAGCTAATAAAAATTCAGCAAACACTAATTTTCACCTCGATTTTTTAGATTTCCAGTTGAAATAATCGTTAGATATCGAAGCATTTAACAAATCCAACACAGAAAATCCGCCAGGCGATGGAGTAAACGATGCCCCGGCCCTGAAAAAGGCGGATGCGGGAGTCGCGGTCGCGGGCGCCACGGATGCCGCTAAATCGGCAGCCGACATAGTTCTCACAAGACCCGGGCTTTCAGTGATTATCGATGCTATCAGGGAAAGCCACAAGATATTCCAGCGCATGAACAACTACGCCACATATCGTATCGCGGAGACCATCCGCGTGCTAATATTCCTTACGCTGTCAATTATCATTTTTAATTTTTATCCGCTGACCGCAGTGATGATAGTTATCCTTGCCCTTCTGAATGACCTGCCAATAATGATGATAGCATATGACAACACAAAACCTCTTCAGAGGCCCGCAAGCTGGGAAATGCACAGAGTATTGACCATTGCGACAGTGCTGGGTATAGCCGGGGTCGTTTCAAGTTTCCTGTTATTTTATTTCAGTGACCAGGTGCTGCATCTTGACAGGCCCACTATCCAGACCCTCATGTTCCTGAAACTTGCAGTGGCGGGCCATATTACGATATATTTGACGCGCACAGGTGAACATCATTTCTGGTCGCGCCCATTTCCTGCCGGCATCCTCTTCTGGACAACTGAGATCACACAGTTGGCTGGCACATTGATCGCTATCTATGGCGTTTTCATGAAACCTCTAGGATGGCAGCTTGCCGCGTTCGTCTGGGCATGGGCACTGGGATTTTTCATAATAAACGACTTCATAAAAATCCATTTCTATAAGCGAATGGAGCGACCAACGATCCATAAATAGGGGGATCCCAACACATTTCGGGGCGGTGGTACTCGGCGATGATGTGGGTGCATTGTAGCTTATGCTGTGGGATATGCCTCTTTGGAATACGATTTAGCCACGACAGTCATCGAGTCTTTTAATCGTTTGATATTCGATTGTATTTCTTTGAATTCTTTCATCTTTTGTTTTTCAAGGTAAGCGATAATCTCTTTAAAGCTCAATTTGAGTGAGTATATCTTAAACGGTCTGCCTTTTCCCGGCTTCTTTTCTTCCCGTTCGCTTATCCAATCCCGTTCTTTCAGATCTCTCATAACAATGCTTACTTCAGGCTGGCGTAACCCTGCCACTCTCTCAAGTTCCACAGATGTAGCCTCTTTTAAATCTTTGAGGTAACCCAACGTCTTTGCTATAGGTCTGCTCAAGCCTAACGAAGTAAGTACATCTGCGATTTCTTCGTCTTTCTCATTAAACTGTTTTCTAACTGTAGATTTCATAATTACCCCCAGTATATATTCCGCAGTGATATTATTTTAATCTTTCTAAGGACATACTCATCTTTAACCCGGTACAAATTGGGCGATATCGAACTCTCAAACCGCATGGTGATGGCGTCTATGACCCGCTGTCCTGCGATAGAGGGAACTATCCCGAATCCGCTGGCCGTCACTTATTACGCGCAAAGAGCCACAGCAGGTTTAATCATCACGGAAGGGTCACAGGTAAGCCCTCAGGGAGTCGGTTACGTCCATACAGGATTTCTCCGCACTTTTCAAACTATTCAATGTCTGATACGGATCCGCGCCAGACCTTTTCATACATCCAGGGAGGAAGACCTGGACCCCATAGATAAAACACCCCTGCAAACCGCAGCGCCGTGGTAATGCATTACTGAGCATGTATAGTTTTCGAATTCGGAAGTATATTAGCAAACTATAAATTAAATAACAGCTAAATACTAAATGGCAGTAAATTATTCCAAAAAAATAAGGCCGTCTTGATGCGAGTGGGACAAAGTAAGTAAATGATTGAATATTTTCTTACATTGATAATCTTAGCTATGAAAATGAAAATAATAGATGCGCCGGGAAAGAATAGCAGATATCTCCATGAGAAATCAAAGCTGATTGGAAGAACACAAAATGCTTGTTTATATGGAATTGCGCTCCAAAGTGGAGATGGGAATCATATAACAGATGTCGATGGCAATAGATATCTGGATTTTCTTTCCGGGGCTGCTTCAAATACAATTGGATATGGCCGTAGAGATGTGGTAGAGGCATATGCAAAAACTGCTATGAGATTACAGCATTCGTGTTATATGTATACTCTTAATAAAGAGGCGATTGAATTAGCGGAAAAATTAATTGATATAACGCCGGGCGATTTTGAAAAAAAAGTCTTGTTTGACCTGTCTGGTTCCAGCAGCATAGACGGGGCCATAAAAGTAGCGAGGAAATTTACTGGAAAAAAAGGGATTATCACATTTAAAAATTCAGAACATGGCTCAACAAGCCTTTCAATACAAGCCTCAACTTTATCGAATCTGACGGGTTTATTTTTAGATGATGGCTTTTATCACGTTACATTTCCAACCAAGGAAGAAGAAATTGTTGATATATTGGCAAAGATAAAATCATTATTTAGACAAGGTATTGCAGCAATTTTAATAGAACCTATCCAGGGGGACGCAGGAGTTATTGTTCCTCCCAAAAATTTTTTTAAAGATTTATATTATCTCTCAAAAGAAAATGGTGTATTGTTTATAGTAGATGAAATTCAAACTTGTGCTGGAAGAACTGGCAGGTGGTGGGGCATAGAGAACTTCGATGTGGTTCCTGATATTGTTATTTGTGGAAAAGGAATTTCAGGAGGCTATGCGCCAATCAGTGCAGTAATAGGTGAAGAAAAAATGATTGATTCGTTGGAGAAAGCACAGCATTTATTTACCTATGGAGGTCATCCGCCTTCCTGTGCGGCGACAAAAAAAGTTTTAGATATTATTGAGAAGGAAAAGTTAATGGAAAATGCATTACAAATTGGAAAATTACTCGAAAGCGAACTAAAACAATTAAAAAATTGTAATGTGGTAAAAGATTTTAGAGGAATTGGATTAATGCTAGGTTTAGATGTTGCTTCTGAAAATTTGGCCGGGATTGCAGGAATGAGATGTATTGAATATGGATTATATCCCGGATACTATGGTAAATATAATGAAGTATTGAGACTTCAGCCGCCACTGACATTGACTGAAGTTGAAGCGCTTTGGGCGGCAAGAATTATAAAAAAGGTAATCGATGAGATGGAAAATAAAGAAATTCCAAATTCTACTATTGAAAAGTATAAAAAATATTCACGTGGCGGTATCTGTTCAACATGCTCAATAAACAGTGGATTTGAAGAAACGCTGGTTAAACACAATGCGATTTAAATTGGAAAGTGAGGAAAAATGGGGAGGGAAGATATCAGGCGATTAGAAGAAATGGATGAATTTTACGAATTAGCAATTGTTCAAAAAGATGCATGGGGTTTAGAGGATATCGATGTACTCCCCGCACATATATTGAGGGTTGCCTCAACCTTAATGGGTCCAAATGGAATAGTTCTTGGATATTTTATTGATGAAAAGTTGGTTGGATATATCCTGACATTCCCAACATCAAATCCCAGAGAAGTACTTCTCGATATGCTGGCTGTGTCTCCGGATTATCAGAGCCAGGGTATCGGTTATAATTTAATGTTGGAATTAAGAAAAATAATGTTAGCTCAGGATATTGATAAAATATTTTGGACATACGATCCGCTGGAAAGCGTTAATGCGAATTTATATATCAAAAAACTTGGAGGTGTTATTTTCCGTCATTTGATAGATTATTATGGCAGTATAGATTCCAAAATTCATTCGGGTCTTCCTACTGATAGATTTATGGTGGAATGGAATATTCGAAGCAAACGTGTAGAAAACAGAATTAAAAATGAAAATGAAAAAGTTAATCATATTTCTGATAACAAAGAGATAAAACATGTCGAGATTCCTCTTAATATCCAGGAGCTAAAAAATAAGGATATTAATGTAGCAATAGAGTGGAGAATGAAAACACGAAAATTATTTGATGAGTATATTGAAAAAAAGAAATTGATGGGAATAGATTTTATTCATGATCAAATTAATCAAAAAGGAATATATATATTCAAGAGAGAACTCTGAATCGAATTTTACTTAATAAAAAGTGTTCGGAATGTACGCAATGGAAATCCATAATAGTGATTTATCGGTGGAAATATCCCTTCGCTTGCTGAGCGGACTTCTTCGATAGAGTAAAATGCTTTCGGATCGAACCTCTTGATAATTCCTACTACATTATCCACATCCCTCCGTCTTATGGCTGTATAAATGAGTTTTACCTGACCGGTAGCCCCCTCGCCATAAAAACTTGTAACTCCGTAGCCCTCAGATTTAATATTTTCCACTAATCTTGTGGAGTCTTTTTTTGCGATAACCCGAACCACCACTGTGCCCACTGCTATTTTCTCTTCTATCGAGATGCCAACAAAAATTCCCGTTGCAAAACCACCTGCATAAGCCAAATAATATGCAATACTGGTTAGATGTGTCATAATCTGTCCTATTGCAAAAAGCCATATCATTATTTCAAAAAATCCTAAGAACGTAGCCAGGAATTTCCTGCCTCTTGAAACAGAGATGATACGGATCGTATCAAGAGTCATATCCAAGACTCGAGCAGTAAAGATAAGTAATGGAATGATGATTAATGAAAATGTTTCTGAACTTTCGACATTGAACATATGATTCTCGTTTTTCTATGGATTATCCATTTCATATAAGACTTCTGTCTTAATAAATATTGGCATCCGCGGATCATCCGTTCTGATTCATTCTATCTGATGGCGCCCTTTCGATCCTCGTCTTGAGCTGGATTTTCTTCTGTCCCCTGAATAATCCAACATTAACTACATCACCCACATCATGTTTGGTGATCACTTTGATAAGATCTTTGACATTGTTGATCTTTGCATCATCTATCAATAATTATATCTCCGATCTCAATGCCCGATCTATCGACTTCACTTCCCGGAACCAATTTCGTCAAAATTTTTCACACTATCACCCCATACAAAAAATTTATCTTTCAATAATTTTTTGCGGCTTTATGGGATATGTATCTTGCAGTTTTTCGATGGGACTGAGGCCATCATTACGGCCAACAAGTATCTCTACAAAGGGAAAGACGACGAAAAAATCAGGGGGCGCTTTCATAAAGAGAGGTTTTTTCTAATTGAATGCATTTCATTTTTGACCCGCCAGTTTTGGTTTTTGCAGCTTCTTTTATGCCGGCATTAATTGCCCCGCATGGGTCATCATCCACCCTCACTGGCATTATGGCTACTACCCTTCCGGGATCTATCACAAATATTTTATATTTATCTATGTACGGCTTTTCCCATTCCGACATATCCCATTCCGACATCTTTCAATCACTCCTTAATGTGAAATATGAACAATATCTATTTAAATGATTAGTTTCTTATTTTATATGGCGAGTGGCTGTGACTTCTTATATGCCTGACATCGAAAAGGGTGTTCAATGAAATTCCACCATGATATTGTTATTGTAGGTGCCGGTCTTGCCGGTCTGCGGGCGGCTGTTGAATGTGTGGAAAAAGCAGATATTGCAATAGTCAGCAAGGTCCTTCCCACGCGGTCACATTCAGGTGCGGCCCAGGGAGGGATTACAGCCTCCATTGGAAATGAGGAAGAAGATCACTGGGAATGGCATATGTTCGATACAGTCAAGGGAAGCGATTACCTTGCAGACCAGGATGCAGTGGAGATAATGGTCAGGGATGCCCCCAGGGTGATATATGAACTTGAGCATATGGGAGTCCCCTTCAGCCGGAACACGGTTGGCAGGATCGCACAAAGAAATTTCGGGGGGCATACACGGGACTATGGCAAGAAACCTGTAAAAAGGGCATGCCATGTCTCGGACAGGACCGGAAGGGTGGTTCTTGATACGCTGTATGACCAGTGCCTCCGCCATAAGGTAAAGTTCTACCCTGAGCACTATGTCCTTTCTCTCGTTCTTGAAGATGGGAGGTGCGACGGGATGATTGCCTATGATCTCTCATCAGGCGAACTTAATCTCATTGAAGCAAAAGCCGTCCTCCTCGCAACAGGAGGTTGCGGCAGGATCTTTAAGACCACATCAAATGGATTCGCCTCTACCGGCGATGGTCTTAACCTGGCGCACAGGGCAGGGATACCTCTTATGGATATGGAATTCGTCCAGTTCCATCCAACCGGGCTTTATCCTCTGGGAATTCTTGTGAGTGAAGCGGCAAGGGGGGAAGGCGCGATCTTGCGGAACAACCAGGGCGAGAGATTCATGGAACGATACGCTCCGACCGTAAAAGACCTGGCTGCCAGGGATGTTGTCTCAAGGGCAATTCTCACTGAGGTGCGGGAGGGCAGGGGTTTTGAAGGGGGTTTTGTGCACCTTGACCTCACGCACCTGGGAGAAGAAAAAATACTTGAGAAGCTTTGGGAGATCACTTCTTTTGTTAGGATATACCTGGGCATAGATCCAGTGCATGAGCCCATACCGGTTTATCCCACATGCCACTACATCATGGGGGGCATCCCTACCGATGCTGAAGGAAGGGTGCTGAAGGATGAGTCGAGGACGGTCACAAAAGGATTGTACGCTGCGGGAGAATGCGCCTGCGTGTCCGTGCACGGCGCGAACAGGCTCGGGTGCAATTCCCTGCTTGATACGCTCGTATTCGGGCGAAGAGCCGGATTGGCAATGAAGGAAGATATTGCGAAAATTGAATATCACCCAGTCTCTGATGAGCCACTGGAAAAAGCAAAGGAGTTGATAGGCGGCCTGCTTGACAATAAAGGCCCTGAAAAAATCGCTATTATCAGGCGAAATATGCAGTCGCTGATGATGGATCATTGCTCGGTCTTCAGGGACGAGGACAATTTGGGAATCGGGCTTGAAGAGATACGGTCGCTCAAAAAGCGCTTGAGGAACGTGGAGATCGTAAATAAAGGCAGGTATTTCAATTATGAACTTATGGAAGCGATCGAGCTGGGACATCAGCTTGACCTGGCAGAGGTGATACTCTTGAGCGCTTTCCGCAGAAAAGAGAGTCGCGGGGCCCACTTCAGGGAAGATTTCCCTGCAAGGGATGACACGAACTTCCTAAAACATACTCTTGTCTTCCCGGGTGGGGAAGTGAGATATAAATCAGTGACAGTAACGAGATATCATCCTGAAGCGAGGGTGTATTGATGATAATGAATTTCAGGATTTTCAGGTATGACCCGGAAAAGGATGATGAACCTTACTACCGGGATTACGAGATAGAGGCCGACCCGAAGGACAGGATACTTGACTGCCTTAACAGGATCAGAGCGGAAAAGGACCCCACCCTGTCCTTCAGGATGTCCTGCGGCCACGGCGTGTGCGGATCTGACGGGATGAGGATAAACGGCGCAAGCGCCCTTGCATGCCAGAAGCTGGTCAGGGATTTTAAGGAGAATGAGGAAGTGCTTATCGAACCTTTGCAGGTATTCAGGGTTGTAAAGGATCTGATCGTTGATTTGGATCCATTCTTCGAACGGTACAATTCCATCAGGCCTTATCTTATTACGAAAAATCCTGTCCCGGATAAAGAACGGTTCCAGTCCGTTGAAGAACACAGGACGTTTGAGGATGCCATCCGCTGCATCCTTTGCGCCTGCTGCACTGCTTCATGTCCCGTCAACCAGGATAAAGCGACCGAGGCTTATATCGGCCCTGCCTCGCTTGTCCGGGCTTTCCGGTATCTTTTCGATTCAAGGGATGAAGGTTCAACTGAGAGGATCGCCCTTCTGGATAATAAGGATGGGGCGTGGGGATGCCAGACAAAATGGATGTGTACGAAGGTATGTCCCAAGGAGATACCTGTTACGAAAGAGATATTTGAGATCAAGAAGCGCATATTGGAGAGTAGAAAAGGTAAAAAATAGGTACCGTTTTATCTTTTTCTGGACAGTACCGTTATCAGCAGTGCTGAAATTGCCAGGAGCGCTTCAAAGGCCGGTGTTTTTGTCGTTGCAGTAGGTTGACCTGTTGCAGTTATTGGTGTTGTCGGCATTGGTGTTGCAGCTGATAGAGCTGTTGCATCTATAAACCCATTATCAACGCCTGCTTTACCGTAGTGACACCTGTAACACCACCCGTTGCTGGTTGTGATCTGCGTGAAAGCTGCTGGCTTTGTATCCAGATTAATATGGCAGCTTTTGCACTTGCTGTCGGTTCCATTGTAATCATATGCATGGTTGTTTTCGCCAAGCATCCAGTCCGAAAAAGCCGGATTGATCGCTGTAGAAGTGCTCGGATGGATGGCAGCGGTAGGCAAATAAGAATTTAATTGGGATGCTGTTCCAAGTACGTTGATCTCGAGTGTCTGAGGACTCGTCTTAAGGGACAACAGGACATAGGCATACTGTTCCGGGATATCATTAGAGCCGTCAGAGTATATTACAACCGGATGTTCTCCCTGTCCTTTGGAGAACGTCTGTATCCGGTAGGTCGGATCCGAAAGGTTTCCGATGACCGTCACCCTCAACTTCTGCCCCACGAACTGATTGATAGCTGTCGCCGTATCATCGATCCGCGTTGGAACAAGGTCATCGGCAAGGTCATTTACCCTGATAAAATAATCACCTGCATCAATTCCGCTCAGGTTGAACTGAACTGTGCCTCCAGAAACATCGCCATTTATCATAACTATTCCATCCGGGCTGGTCAGTTCAGCCTTTGTAATGGAAGTTGCTTTGACATCCCCTTCACCGTCAAGCCCGGGCTGAAGGCTTAGCATTAATTTGCCCCCTGTTGCTGCCTGCACAACAGTGGATCCCATACTTAATGAAAAACAGATCAAAAGACCTGTGGCTATATAGCTTACCATATTCCTTTTGCGAGTATTCATGATATTCCTCCCGAAGAACTGATTGGAGCCAACACAATCCCATATTAGCTTTCAATTGCTCTTATCTCAATGTAATATTTTTTCTTTGCAACATATATTTTACTATCATGGAACCACCATTGATTTGCACAATTATCTTTAAATCCATTTCCTTTGTGCAGCCAGCTCTATTTTTTCAATAATGGAAATCGTGCTGCATTTCATTCCCGCTTCTTCGCCTCAACCGGCAGGAAAAATGTGAAGCTGCTACCTTCACCGTACCTGCTCTCTACCATAATCCTTCCCCCGTGGAGTTCCACAAGCTGCTTTGTTATGGCAAGTCCAAGCCCTGCCCCATCATATTTTCTTGTGAGTCCCGAATCAAGCTGTTCGAACTTCTGGAATAGTTTCGGTATATCTTCCTAATGGAATGAGGGGTCAGGAAATCGTTAATTATATCAGGAACAAAAGACCTGGCGCTTTATTTAATATGAATTTTGTAAATTACCTTGTAAATTTGAACTGAAAGATTGTATATTAATTTATGCAAAAACCATTATATACTCATAACCAGAATAGTTAATATGTTGATTTAAGGGGGTAAAATATGCCAAAAGAAGCACAAAATACTTTTGAACAGAATATGGAAGCAATGAGCAAAATGTCTCCTGCCGAAGTGCAGGCCAAGATCAAAGAATTAGATAAGATCTGCATCTGCGGAAAATGCCCTACCTATATTGGAACAGGGGAAAAGAAACTCACATTTTGTGCGATCGGGAAAAGCACAATAATCAAGAAAGATAAAGGCTGCCTGTGTCCCGGCTGTCCTGTCCAGAAGGCAATGGCTCTCAGGTGGGACCGTTACTGCCTCAAAGGTTCTGGAATGGAACAGTCCCGGATGAAATAATCTTAAACCGTTAAATATGGCTAAATGGCTGTGTACGGTCTGCAATATCTATGTTTACGATGAGGAGAGGGGCGACTCCCAAACAGGTATCAGTCCGAACACAGAAGTTTCGGAGTTTCCCGATTCCTGGAAATGTCCTGTCTGCGGGGCGGCTAAAGATAAACTTGTCATTATCCCGGAAGAAGAATACTGGCAGAAAGCCAGGGCTTATACTGACTTTACAGAGAAAAAAGAGGAAAAAAGAAGCATCCTGGTCGGTGTTGATAACCCGTTAACCGTGCCTGAATTCAGGCAGGAATACGGGATGCCCCTGGGACTGCGCGGCATTGGACAGGGTCTTACATATCTTGCCAATTTTTCCGCCCTCTCAAGATACAGGCTGAAAAAAAGGCTTATCTCAAAGCATGAAGACCCGTTTATTGAGACTGATTTCCTGGGAACAAAAGTAAGTATGCCAGTTTTAGGCGCTCCCATGAGCGGCCTGAGCTACGTGAGCAATATAACGGAAGAGGATTTTGCCTACAATATCCTGGAAGGATGTAAAGTCGCAGGGACTATCGGATGTACAGGTAACACATCAAGGGACTATGAAATGATACATCCTGCGATAATGGCACTCAAGAAAGTTAACGGTCACGGGGTGAACATTTTCAAGCCACAGTCCCAGGATGTCCTGATAGACCTGATAAAACAATCCGAGAAAGAAAAAGCGGTGGCTGCAGGCGTTGATATAGACGGGGCAGGCTCTGTGAACTTTGCGCTTGCCGGAAAGCCTGTTTACAGGAAAACGATAGATGAAATTAAAGAACTTAGAAATTCAACGGGGCTTCCGTTCATTATTAAGGGAGTTATGTGTATAGAGGATGCTCTTGCGGCTGCTGAAGCCGGGGCAGATGTCATAGGCATTTCCAATCATGGCGGCAGGGTGCTGGATTCAGGATTGGGGGTTGCGGATGTACTTCCTGAGATCGTAAAAGCTGTAAGGGATACCGATAACGGTGAAAATATCGTGATCACGGCAGACGGGGGAGTAAGAACAGGATTTGATGTTGTCAAAATGCTGGCTCTGGGGGCGGATTTTGTTCTCCTGGGAAGGCCGCTTGCAAGAGAGGCAGTTTCAAACGGGGTCGAAGGTGTCAGGAGGATACTGGAATATTTAAGAACAGATATAAAAATTGCAATGATAATGACTTCCTGCAATACACTGGAAGACATTAATGAAGGAATTCTTATGAGAGAGCCATAAATGAATTTGAATGTCAGGGAAAAGGAGAGAGAATATGCTTAAGGTTTACATAATTTTCTATACCCGCTACGGCAACACATTAAAACTTGCAGAAATAATCGCAGAAGGCGTTCGTTCTGTTAAAGATTGCGATGCGATATTGCGCAGGACTGCCGAACTTGCTCCTGAAGATATCATTAAAAAGGACGAGCGATGGAAAAAAGCCAGAGGATCCTCAAAGATCATTCCTGAAGCAAAAACAAGCGACCTCTTTGATGCCGATGCTGTTATATTTGGAACTCCCACACGCTATGGCAATATGAGTTCGTCATTAAAGGATTTCATAGACAAGACTGCCGGGGTATGGGTAAAAGGCGGCCTTGTCGGAAAGGTGGGCGCTGCTTTTACCTCAAGCACCTCGATCCACGGCGGGCAGGAAACCACGCTCCTGACAATGTTCCTTCCGATGCTCCATCATGGAATGATAATCGCGGGAATTCCTTATTCCGAGGATAAATTATTCACAACGACAGCAGGCGGCTCCCCCTATGGAGCCTCATCAGTAACTGGCATGATGGCGGACCGGCCGCCCACGGAAGAAGCAGAAGCACTCGCCAGGGCACTGGGTAGAAGGGTCGCCGAACTTGCTATGAAACTGAAACTTGGCGAGGAAGCTATAAAAAAACAGGGATAAAATATGCCCAGGGTTTGCTCTGAACTCAGTGATATCGAATACAAGATACTTAAAAATTTAGAAATAGTTGAAGGGGATAACGGCGATAAGCTGAGGAACCTTCTCAGGTATTTTATATTTACTACGCCTGAGATGGAATCATCGCAATATGCCGTGAAAAGGGTCGAGAACAAGGAATACATCGATGGGCTGCTGGCAGACATTGAAGCCTCCTATGAAAATACAGAGAATCCTGTTGAGCTGTGGAGCGAAGACAAAATAGACAAATTGACCTCGGATCTCGTTGAGATAAATGTACTTATAAAAACCGGTGAAAAACAATTCGTGCCCTCAAATAAATTCAGAAGCCTGTTCAAGATGCTTCTGCATGACATAGCAACTGAAACTACACAGATGGATGAATATGAAGCAGCCGTCGTGGCAGCGATTCAGTTACTAATGGAGTTCGCAAGTGGAAGTTTGAGCAGGGAGATAATAAGAGATGGCACTATATTTGTTACCGAGGTGTGGATGTTCCCATACGCAAACGCAATGAAGAAGGCAAGGGAATTCAAGAAGACAAAGAAGATCTTCTTCACAGAAACTGAAATCGCAGAATCTTTTTCATCTGTTTAGCAAGTCTCTTTTTTCTTTCAAAAACCAATCCGGATAATGCTCTTTTGCCCATACGGCGTCAGCTTTTCCGTAAATAATGCTTTTCATCGATTCAATATAATACAGAGCTAAAATGATGTGCCCCGAGAGAAGCAATATGGAGAATATCGCAAGGGAATCATGAATGATAAAATTCAATTCAACGAAACTACGACTGAACATTGATTTCATCCAGACCACAAAACCCGTGAGAACAAACCCTGACATAAGAAGCAAGACCAAAAGAAAATTTGCTTTCTGCCCTCCATTGAACTTTCCTCTAACGTCGGCTTTATTCTTTTTCAATAATCCTATGAACCAATTTATGTCATCCCTCGCCCATCCCATCAGTTCTTTGATATCATTTCGTGTTGATACACTTCCACGAAGATATATTATAAGAGGTAATATAATAAAAGGCAGGGATGCATACAGGTGAACCATTTTTATAATGGGATCACCAAGAAGGGATTTTGGTGTTAGGAATAAAGCAACACCTGTTGTCAGGAGCCAGAAAAAAACCAGTGCATGAGACCAGTGCAGGATTCTTGATGAAATATCGAATCTTGATATTTTCAAGGATAAGACACCCCATCGATCTGATAACCAAAACGTTCCCAGTAACCCGTTTCCTGTGTTTTTGTAAGTGTTATCCGGTTCACCCATTTCACGTTCTTATATCCGAACATCCTTGGCATCACAAGGCGCAATGGGCGGCCCTGTTCTTCAGGCAATGGCTCATCGTCCATCATATAAGCGAGCATGACATCAGGTTCAAGACTTTCTTTTATGGAGAGGCTGTCGCTGTATATGTCGCTTGCTGAATAAAATGTTGCAAATCCTGCTTCGGGTTTAAGTCCGGCTTTATCAAATAAAACTTTTAACCGCACTCCTTTCCATTTCACATCATCCACTGACCAGCCCTCAACGCAGTGGAAATCAGAAATTTGTTCCTCGCTTTCAAGCTTAAGAAGATCATCATAACTTATATCGAGTGGAATGTTTACAAGCCCGTCTATTGTGAGTTTCCATGTATCAGGGTCAAACACAGGATTTTGTTCGATGCTCCTTATCCTGAATTTATTAATTGTTTTTATCCCTATCTGCTTAAGATAGCTAAGGCCTGCGATTATTGTTCCAAGAAGGGCCCCCAACAGTATCAAAAACCTTCTGCGGCTTATAATAGAATTTGATTCCTTTTCCTCAAATGACTTTTTTTCCATTTTCATACACGTGGATGCATATAGCCGGACAGCTCTCTGCAGCTTCGATGTTGCAACTCGCATCGTCCATTTCCCTTTCCTCGTTCTCGCCTGATTTTTTTGAACCCTTTAAGTGGGAGAAACCATCCGGCGCCATCTCCCAGAATTCAGGGCAGATGTTAACGCAACTCTCACAGGATATGCATAATGGTCTTTCAATCTCAACTTTAAATTTTGCCATAATATCGTCTAACCTCCCCTTTGATTCTCTCATTTTATATCAAAGACATTACTATTTAAACATTCTCCCAAACTCTTGTTAAAGAAACAAAAGCCCCGGTTTTTGAGGCCATAGAGACGATTATAGCAATCTTTATTGTAAGGCGCCTGAATAATGTTAACTGGATTATGGTTCACAGGATTTATTTTTCGGTCTGTGGCGAGGGCTACGGACATTCAAGCCGGGATATGGCAATAGCCAGAGAACTTACCTGCGCGGGAGCCGACGTCCTTATGGGAAGCTACGGGTATGTGCTTGAACGCCTGAAAAAGAGTTTTAATGCTGTTGAGGTTGAAAGGGAGTTCGAGATGATGGGAAACCAGGGGTCTTTTGACCTCAAGGCAACGATAACCCGCAGCAGCAGTAAAGCGTTCCTTTTTTCAAGAATAATCTCGGATGAAAGAAAAGTCATGGAGGATTTTAACGCCACGTGCGTTGTGGCGGACGGCAGGAGCGCAGCAGTATTTGCAGCCTTCAAATTGGGACTCCCGTGCATCATAATCTCAAACCAGACAAGCTTGATGCCTTTTTTCGACGACGGCACTTTTTTCCTGCGCCTTATAGGAAAATCTGTTGATTTTACCCTGAAGACCATGACCGCACTTACAGAAGAGGTTCTGATTCCGGATTTTCCGCCTCCATATACCGTATGTCTTAACACTTTAAGCAAAAGCCCCCATACAATGAAAAAGCAGCGTTTTATAGGACCAGTTGCAGCTATAAATCATGAAAACCAGGAACCCCCCGATATAAAATCCCCATTTGTCCTGACGCTGCTTGGAGGACATTCGTTCAGGCTTCCGATCTTTAACGGGATATTAAAGATAGCAGATAAATTTCCTGAGATCAATTTTATTATCTTTACTAAATTCAAGAGCGATAATATTCCCGGAAATGTCAGAGTATTTGAGTTTGCCGAGGATATCTCTTCGTATATGAAGGCTGCGGAACTCATAATAACACAGGCAGGACACAGTACGGCGATGGAAATACTTACTCTTGGAAAACCTGCGCTCATTATTCCGGATAAAGGGCAGATCGAACAGGAGAGCAATGCTGCGCGCATGAGGGAGCTGGGGGTCTGCGATACTCTTGATTACGATTCCCTTGAGCCTGAACATATTTTTGAAAAAATCCTTGCCCTGCTTAACGATATAAGATTCCGGAAAAGGGCGATGCAATTTTCCGAGCTGGCAAAAAAGATGAGCGGACCGCAAAAAGCGGCGCAGATTATCCTTGAGCTATCTGGGAGGATATCATGTTATTAATAAAAATAGACTTCCTGACCAATGGATGAAAACAGGTGTAATATTTTGAGACAAATCTCCTTCCGGCTCAAACCTGTGGCGCCATTTCGATTGGATTATGGCATTCACATCACATATCCACCTGCCGCAATATGATCTGGCGAACGAGCGTATATCCACGTTAAATATATTTAATAGGAAGCAAAAGTTAATTGACAGTATTGAGAAGTTGGAGGTAAATGGCTAATGGATTGAAACGGACACTTGGATTATTTGATGCATTCGCCATAGGGACAGGGGCTATCATCGGCTCAGGTATTTTTGTGGTAACTGGCATTGCGGCAGGTCTTGCAGGTCCTGCGCTGTTAATATCTTTAATAATCGGCGCTTTTATTTCCGGGTTCACAGCCCTGAGTTTTTCAGAACTTGCGCAGTCGATACCAAAGGAGGGGGGTGGCTACGAGTTCGCCCGGGAACTCATCTCGCCTTTTGCCGGCTTTATTTTCGGATGGCTCTGGATATTATCCAACGTAGTGACAGGTGTAGTGGTAAGTCTCGGGTTTGCAAGCTATCTTGCCCTTTTTTTGCCGTTTCCCGTGAATGTGAATCTGATGGCTGCCCTGGCATGCCTCGGTGTAACCGGCATAAATTATCTTGGGGCTCGAGAATCAAGTCTCGTCAATAATATCCTTGTGATAATTAAGCTTCTGATTCTGGCTTTTTTTGTTGCTCTTGGCCTGGGTTCTGTAAAGCTTGGCAACATTTCGCCATTTGTGCCCAATGGAGAAATCGGTATCATGCAGGGGGCTACTCTTATATTCTTTGCATATACGGGGTTTGCAAGGATCACCCTCATAAGTGAGGAAATTAAGGATCCAGAAAAGAATATCCCCCGCGCAATACTTCTTGCATTGGGAATATCAACTGTTGTTTACATGCTGGTCAGTTTCACTGCGATAGGTCTTGTGGGATATAGGGAACTTGCGTCCTCAGGTTCGCCTCTTGCCGATGCCGCCCAATCGGTCGGCAAGAACCTGACCTACTTTGTCTCAATAGGCGCCCTTGTAGCTACTTTAAGCGTCCTTCTGACAACGCTTCTGGGATTATCCCGCATTTCTTTTGCAATGTCCAGGGACCGTGATCTTCCGCAATTCTTTACAAGGCTGGATAATCGTTCTACTCCTTATTACAGTGTATTGTTCTTCGGCTTTACCATGACGATTTTAGCCATATTCTCAAACCTGTTGCAGGCTGTGGCGTTAGCCAATTTCGGTTCACTCTCGTATTATCTTATTGCTAATTATGCCGCACTGAAACTGGAAAAACGCAGATATCCCCGCATAATTCCAGTGCTTGGGATAATAACCTGCATAAGTTTGCTGCTTTTCCTTACACAGGATGCCTGGATAAGAGGTTGCATAGTTCTTATAGCAGGTTCTGCATATTATTATATTATGAAAAAATGGCAAAACCATAAAATTATAGCGCTATCGAGGGGTTCATGAACTTTGATTACATAATCATCGGTGCCGGCATCATAGGAAGCTCCACTGCATATTACTTAAAAAAAGCGCTGCCTGGCAGCAGGATACTGCTCATTGACAGGAATCACACAGCAGGTGCAGGAAATACAGCTAAAAGTGCAGCACTTTACAGGAACTTTTTTTCATCGAATACAAGCAGGATGCTGTCAGGCAGTTCTATCAAGTACTATCTCGGACTCGGTGATAAGGTCAAGATTGACCCGATAGGCTATCTCTGGCTGTTTTCGAAAGACCAATGGGCCGTCTCCCGAAAAACCATTGAACGGCTCGACCCTCAGGAAAATAAATTCGAGATACTGGGCAGGGACGCGATAGGTGAAATTCTCAGGATAGAATACCAGGCAAAAGATCGTTTTCCCGATGTCCATGCCGGGATTTTCTGTCACCTTTGCGGTTCCCTCTCTGCAATGGCACTTGCGCAATATTATGCTTCTGAATTCAAATCCATGGGGGGAGAGGTAAGTTTCAATACAGAGATTGTGAAATTCAATCTGACTGGGCACGAAAGTCGCTATGCGCCCTGGGATGAAGTTTATATCAAAGGAATTATGGACCAGAAAGGTAATACTTATAATGCAAAAGAATTTATCGTGGCAACCGGCGCATGGACGCATGACCTGCTTGCTCCCATTGGCATTGCTTCAGGCATCCTTCCTAAAAAGCGCCAGCTTTTCACTCTAAATATAGACGACCCAAAGCGGTTCCTTTCCAATTCTGCAAAAAGGCCTGCAATCATTCTGCCGGCCGGGGGAGTTTATATAAAACCCGTAATAGACAGGAACATCATAATTGCCGGTTGCGCAGACGACCTGGGACAGCCTTTCCTCATGTCTGACCCTGAACCTGATTCTCTCTATTTCCACAGTGCGATAGAACCTGTTATAAAACACTATTTTCCGGGGCTCCGGGATTCCATATTATCCCACAAATGGGCAGGATACTATGATTATCACTGGCCTGATATGACACCAGTAATCGAATCCGTGGCCAATCTCATGTGGGTTGGCGGGACTTCAGGAAGCGGCATTATGAAAGCCGATGCCGTGGGGCGGATTGCGGCCGCAAGGTTGCAGGGCCATGAGGAGGCAATTCTTGCTGATGGGTCAAGGTTTCGGGTTTCAAGACTTTCAATGCGAGATAGGAACGTTGAAAAAGAAGAGCTAATAATTTAATTAAAGTAAATGATAGGTGGAGGACATCATCGGGTAAAAATATTTTGAATAGCAAAAGTTAATTAATGATAAAGGGGTAGGTTAATTAAAGAAAATCTGATATTATTAACATTGAAATTTATTCAAAACACAATTTAAAAGCAGAGGTAGGGAGTACGTTAAAAGGTCGGTCAAATAGCAGGATAAAAATACTGGTCGTGGATGATGAAAAGAGCACGGTAGATACATTGAGAATGGCTCTTGAATTGGAAAACTACGATGTAGTAGAAGCCCATAACGGTGAAAAAGCAATCAGGAAAGCGCAAAGTGAATCTCTTGATCTTATACTGTTAGATATTATGCTTCCCGACATAACAGGTTATGAGATATGTAATAAGCTCCGGAAAAATCCGTTGACAAGGTCGGTCCCGATTATTATGCTGACCGGAATGACAGGTACGTCAAATAAAATGGCAGGTCTGGATCTGGGTGCTACTGACTTTATTTCAAAGCCATTTGACCTGAGTGAACTGAAAGCGAAGATTCGTACTGTGTTGCAGCGTCCTACTCCTTAGGCGCAAATGCCTTCTATCAAATATCATTTTTCCAGGGTATCAAGCCATACTTTATGTATGTTCTCTAACAAATTCTCTGCAGTATAAGGTTTTCTTAATACAGAAATTACACTTCTTTCAACTTTTGAAAACATCTCTTCATCTATCAATCCGCTTACTGCTATGATCTTTATATCGGGGTCAATTTTCAAAAGGGCACGAATACAGGTGGGACCATCCATAACTGGCATCGACATATCGATAAGAACAAGTTTTATCGCTTTTCTGTTCTTTGTGTATTGCAGGACAGCCTCAACCCCATCGCAGGCTGCGATTGTTTTATAGCCGCAATCTTCCAGTATAGTACAGGTGGTCTCCCGGATTGGCGCTTCGTCATCAACTATAAGAATTGTTTCCCCATTTCCCCTGATAAGTTCGATGGGTTGCGCCTGTACTCCCTGCTTTTCGGTTTTTAATGCCGCGGGCAGATATACCTTGAATGTTGTTCCTTTTCCAACCACGCTTTGCACATCTATGAATCCGCCGTGGCTTTTCACAATTGTAAGTGCTGTTGGAAGGCCGAGCCCAGTGCCTTTGCCAAATTCCTTTGTCGTAAAAAACGGATCAAAGATCCTGTCCAGTATTCTGGGAGGGATGCCTGTTCCGGTATCCGAGACTGAAATGACAACGTAAGAGCCGGCCCTGGCTTCGATATGCGTCTGTACATAATTCTCATCGATGAAAGAATTCTCAGCTGAGATACTTAAGGTTCCGCCTTCAGGCATGGCATCTCTCGCATTCACGCAGAGGTTCATAATAACCTGATGCAGTTGCGTGGCATCTCCTGAGATGGGAAAGAGGTCTTCTTTTATATCGGTTATAATTTCGATGTTTCTTGGAAATGCCACTTTTGCAATCTTCTCGATTTCAGATATGAGTTGAGCTGCCGCAACATGATTGCGTTCACCCTCTACCCCCCGTGTAAAAGATAGAACCTGCTTTATCAGATCAGCTCCGCGCCTTGTGTTCTGTTCAAGAACAGCAAGCAATTTCTGGCTTGACTCATCTTTGAATTTTTCTCTTAACATTTGCAGCGACAGCATCATCGGCGTCAGCATATTATTCAGGTCATGCGCAATACCACCCGCAAGAGTGCCTATGCTCTCCATCCGCTGCGCTCGTAATAACTGCGCTTCAAGCATTTTCTTCTCAGTAATATCTTTGGCGATAACTGAGAGACCAGTCCCGGTCGGATAAGAATTGATTTCAAAAATGAATTTCTTGTCCCCAAGCTTGAACTCACTCTCTAAACGCTCAGGTTGCCGCATTTTTAATGATTTAATATAGAATTTTTCAGCTTTTGTCCCTTTCACATCGGAGAAAAGCTCGTAGAGAGACTTTCCGATAGCATCTTTCGCCGAAATCCCTGTAAGAGCTTCAGATGCCTTATTCCAGTAGGTATATCTTAAATCGCTATCCATCGCATAAAAAGGGTCGTCAATGCTTTCAGTAAGCTCCCTGTAGCTTGCTTCGCTCTCTCGCAATGCTTTGTTGGCCTCTTGCAGCTCTGCTGTCCGTTCCTGAACGTGTAGTTCTAACTCGTCATGTGCTTTTCGCAGTGCCTCCTCAATACGCTTGCGCTCGGTTATATCCTGCCAAAATACCGAGATTCCTTCTGCCGAAGGATAAACACGTATTTCATATGACTTATCCGTTAGTTTACCGTGCATTTCGAAATATTGCGGTTCATATTGTTGCATTGCCTTGCGGTAATATATTTCGTGCTCGGTACCCCTGATTGCTGGAAACATATCCCATATATTCTGTCCGATGAGGTCTTCGGGCTCAAGTTCCACGTTAGCTGCTGCACGCTGGTTTATATAGGTAAAGCGCCAGTCATTATCAATTGCCATAAAGCCATCCGTGATACTCTCCAGAATCTGAGATACCTTTTTGTTGCTGTGAGCTAATGCCTCCTCAACCCGTTTGCGCTCGGTGATGTCGCGGAAAACGAGTACCGCGCCTGTGGTTCTGCCATCTGGGTCTCTTATAGGCGCGCCGTTGTCATCGATAGGGATTTCAGTTCCGTCCTTCCTGACAAGAATTGTGTGGTTGGCAAGACCGGAAATCATCCCTTCCCTGAGCACCCTGATGACTGGATTTTCAACTTCAGAACGGGTATCCTCGTTCATGATATTGAATACCTCGGTCACAGGTTTTGCCAGAGCTTCAACCAGAGTCCATCCGGTCAGTGCTTCAGCCACTGCATTCATGAAAGTTATCCTGCCATCAACATCAGCAACAATTACCGCATCGCCGATGCTTGACAGAGTGGTAGCATGGCGCTGTTCACTTTCCCGCAGTGCCTTTTCGGCCTGTGAATACTCTATCAGGTCCGCCACCTGTCGCGCCAGCAGGTCGATCCTCCAAAGATCATGCTCGTCGGGGGAATACGGAATACACCATTGGGTCGTGAGGATGCCCAGCAGCACGCCCGTGCGACTTATCATCGGTGTGGATTGCACAGCCCGTACCCCGGCCTCGCGCAATGTCGCCAGCGAAGGTGTCCCAACAAACAGTGGACTCTTCTCAACGTCGGGGACAATCACGCGCTCTTTGCTCATCATCGCATCCCCGCACGCCGATGCCTGATTTTCAGCAGACGCAAAGAACTCGAGAAATGGCTGTTGATGCCCGTGATGGGCGACGATCCGCAACGAACCGCTTTCAAGCAGTTGAAGGGTGCCCCGGTCGGCCTGCATAATGGCAACCGCCGCATCTATGATTTCCTGTAGCAGCGGCTGGAGTCCCCCCACTTCGAGAATCCGCCCGCTCAGCGCATGCATTCGGTTGAGGGCGGCCAGATCCGCTGTTAGACGGCTCTCCACACTCTTGCGCTCACCAATTTCAACATTTAATTGTTCATTAATTTCGACAAGCTCTCTGGTTCTATCCTGAACTTTTATCTCCAATTCATCATGCGCTTTTTGCAGCGCCTCCTCAGCCCGTTTGCGTTCCGTTATATCCGTGGCAACAAGATAGGCAGCAGATAAGCCATCCAGCAGCATGGTGTTAACTGAAAGATGGACAGGTACGACTGTCCCGTCCCCTGCCAGGAATGTGACTTCTCCTTTGCTGCTGCCTGCCCTGCCCCGCTGCAGCAGTTCATTAAAAAACGGCCTGTCCCTGGATGAAACGAATTGTGAAATCCCTATCCCGATCATTTTTTCAAGCGGTTTCCTAAGCATGTCGGCAAAGCCCTGGTTGCAGTAAAAGATAGTGTTGTCTTCTGAGAGAGTTACGGCCCCCTCTTTCATTTTCTCCATAAGAACACGGTAGGGCCGCTCGGCACCTTTAAGAGTGTAAACCTGGTCGCCCTGTGGCGTTGAGACAACCAGTGCATCCACTTCGCCGCTTCGGATGGCGCGCAGGGTTTCCTCAGCCTCAGCTAACCGTGAACTGAGCTTTTCAATCTCAAGCAGGAGTTCCCTTTTTGACTTTGTTTCTCTTTTCCTAAAACTACCTCCTTATTTCTGCTTCAAATCGAGCCCGAGAAGAATACGTTCTTTATCTGACATATCACCTATAAGTTTACGTAAAGGAAGAGGAATCTTCTTTATAAGCGTTGGGGCGGCGATTATCTGTTCATCTTTGGCAAGAACAGGCTGCTGGTAGATATCAATGACTTCAAGTTCGTATCGTCCTTTAAGATTCTCTTCACAAATCTTCTTGATGTTCAGGACGGCCTTTGTGGATTTCGGTGTCATGCCTGTAACGTATAAACGCAGGACATATATTTCGTTCTCTTTTCCTTCAAGCAAATGTTCGAATTCTTCCGTACTGTTTTCTATTTCTGTTTCTTTCATGGAACCTCTCTTTCCCCATTATCTGGCATCTCCCCTCCTATTTATCCTTTTGCGGGGCGCAGATCAAGACCCACAAGGACACGCTCGGTGTTGGAGAGGTCTCCGATTATTTTCTTTAAAGGTGGTGGAAGTTTTCGAACGAGCGTGGGAATGGCAAGAATCTGGTCTCCCCTGGCAAGCTGGGGATTCTTCAAAAGGTCTATTACCTCAATTGTATATTTGCCTGCAAGGTGTTTTTCACAGAGTTTTTTGAGATTGGCAAAGGCTAATAAGGATTTAGGCGTAGCTCCTGCAACATAAAGCCTGAGTTCCCATGTATCAGGTTTTTCGGTTTTTTTTGTTATTTTATTCATTCTATGCTTCCCTCTATGATTGCATTCATTTAATATCTATAGCATGATTCCTAAATTTCTGTAATATGTCAACCGCGGATGAACGCAGATAAACGCGGATGCGTCGCTGCAAATCTGCGTTCATCGGCGTTTATCTGCGGTTTCATTTTTTCATGAATATTATGGTGATTTTCGAACTTCATTATAGTCACTAAATATCCTAACATGGCATATCAAGCCCCTTAAGGACCCGCTCTTCATTAGAGAGATCCCCGATTGTTTTCCTTAAAGGCAGAGGAAATGTCCTTACAAGGGTCGGGATGGCAAGTATCTGTTCATCTTTGGCAAGTTGTGGGTTCTCCAGAAGGTCAATCACTTCGATTCTGCATCTGCCCGGTATGCATTTTTTACATAGTTTTTTGAGATTTGTAAATGCTGATTTGCATTTCAGAGTGTGTCCTGCAACATATAGCTTGAGTTCCCATGTATCCGGTTTCTTAGTATTTTTTGTTGCTGGTCGTGCCATTTTCCCTTCTACGAATCAGCATCCGCCTTGCGGAGCCGCATCATCCCCGCACGGTCTGCGGCGAGAACTTTTTCCTTTATCTCTTCCTGCTGGATGAGCTTATTCGTTTCTTCCTCTACAGCCTCGAACTCGGAACGCAAAGCTGTTATCTGCACTTCAAGGGCTTTCTTCTTGCGGTCAAGTTCACGTTTCTTGCGTCCGGTCTCATCCCTTCGCACAAGTTCGGCGGCTTTCTCCTGCGCCTCCTGTGCAGACCTGGCAGAGCCTGTCAGAACGCCGCCTGGTCCTGCGTACACATCTACCAGGTCGATTCCTCTATCTGTAAGCAGGAACTCACGTATCTGGTTGGAATGCGCCATACCGCGGGATTTTAATATATACAGTCCGCGGTTGCGTTCTCCCCCGAGCTCAATATCACGTAACAGAATCCAGGTATCCATCAATGATGAGATGCCAAACTCTGTCTGCTCAAGGGAAACAGCACCTCCTGCATGCGACAGGTTCGTAAAGAGAGCGGTAATATGGCTGGCTTTTAAGAAATCAATGAGGCGTGACAGCATTGATTTTACCTCGGTCTCACTGCCAATACTGATTAAATTCGTGACAGGATCCATGATAACCACTTCAGGCTTAAATTCGTTTATCAGCTTGTACATCTTCACAAGATGCATCTCAAGGCCGTAAACCGTGGGACGTACAGCATGGATACTCAGAAGCCCCTGCTCCAGCCACGGCTGAAGGCCAATGCCTATTGAGTGCATATTGCGTATAATCTGGCTTGCAGATTCTTCAAATGCAAAATATAAACACCGCTCACCGCGCGAGCATGTTGCATTGGCAAAGGTGGCAGCAATGCTGCTTTTACCTGTGCCTGCAGTGCCTGAGATTAAAATACTGCTTCCGCGATAGTATCCATCACCTTCAAGCATGATATCAAGACGGGGGATGCCTGAGCTAATGCGTTCAGTAGATACATCGTGCTGTAACCCGAGCGATGTAATAGGCAACACAGAAATGCCCTGTTCATCTATCAGGAACGGGTACTCGTTCGTGCCATGCGAAGAGCCCCGGTATTTGACAATGCGCAGGCGCCGGGTGGAGATCTGTCCTTCCACCCTGTTATCAAGAAGGATAACGCAGTCTGAGACGTATTCCTCGAGGCCGTGCCTTGTAAGCGTATTCTCGCCGCGTTCTCCCGTAACTATGGCAGTAACGCCTTTTTCCTTCAGCCAGCGGAATAACCTCCGCAGTTCAGCGCGAAGTATGCCTTCATTGGCTAATCCGCTGTAAAGTGATTCTATTGTATCCAGCACCACACGGTTTGCGCCGATGGAATCGATGGCGTGGTTGAGGCGGATGAACAGGCCTTCAAGATCGTATTCTCCTGTCTCTTCGATTTCGCTTCGCTCGATACGAACCTGATCAAGGTACATCTTTTTATGTGCTATAAGGCCGTTCAGGTCAAAACCCAGTGATGCAACATTCTGGACAAGTTCTTCAGAGGATTCCTCAAATGACACAAAGACGCCGGGTTCGTTATACTGGGCGGCACCCCGAACAAGAAATTCCATCGCTAACAGAGTTTTTCCGCATCCCGCACTGCCGCAAACAAGCGTCGGACGTCCTTTCGGCAATCCTCCGTCCGTTATTTCATCCAGTCCCCGGATTCCTGTCTGGCATTTTTGAAGTTCTTCAGGGGACTCTACATTATTTATTGCTTTAACCATAGGATTACTCCTTTTTCTGTGATTTCTGCCCCAATTTCCATTATTATTAATCGGATTCACTTTTCAACAGATAATTATTTATTGATAAATAAAGCCTTATATTAAACTCAACGGTTATATATATCTACTCTGAGGCAGGTATTCCTGAGAATTCGTAACGCCCATAAATATAATCCGTCAATTTTGTCGATGATACGTTATCAGAAGATGTTCTTATTTTTTAGTAGGCGTCACAATAGTCATTATGTTACAGTTTTTGAGGAATACCTCTGAGGCATAGCTCATCTGATGGGGCCGGCGTTGATGACTTATTAAGACCCTCCCTAAAAAGTTAAAAACCACATTGATTTTTTCAAAAGACACTAAGAAACAGCAGGTCAGATTTCAAGAGTCTTATGAGCCTTAATATATGCAACAAGCCCGCCTTCCTGAAGTATTCTGTTCATGACGGCAGGCAGGGGAGGGAAAGTTGTTTCAGTTCCTTTTGTTTTATTCTTTACAACACCTTTTTCCATGTCCAGTTCAAGTTCATCTCCCTCATCTATTTTATCCGTATCGCAGGTTATAGCAGGTAGTCCTATGTTTATGCAGTTCCTGTAGAATATCCTGGCAAAACTTTTGGCCAGGACGGCTCTTACCCCCACTATTTTTATTATCGTGGGGGCATGCTCCCTGCTTGAGCCCAGGCCGAAATTTTCCCCGGCAACGACAAAGTCACCGCTTCGCACTTGAGGGGCAAAATCAGCCCGCGCCCCTTCCAGCACATGTTTTGCAAGTTCGGGAAGATTTGAGCGCAAATGGAAATACCTGCCGGGTGCGATGAGGTCTGTGCTTATACTGTCCCCGAATTTCCAGGCTTTTCCCATTTTACATCACCTCCCGCGGGTCGGAAATTTCCCCGGCCAGGGCGGTGGCTGCAGCAACGGCAGGATTGCCAAGGTAAATAAAAGAGTTCGGGTTGCCCATCCTTCCCTTAAAATTCCGGGGCTGTGTGGCAAGACAGACTTCGCCATCGCCCAGCACACCCAGGTGCACGCCATCGCATGCCCCGCATCCTGATGCTGTGACGAGTGCGCCTGCTTCCATTAATGTTTCTATGGTGCCGTCTTTTAAGGCCTCAAGATAAACGAGACGGGAGGCGGGAGTCACGATAACCCTGGTACCGGGGTGGATTATGTGACCTTTCATGATGGATGCTGCAATATGGAGGTCTTCAAGGCGGCCATTGCAGGATGTGCCTATAAAGACTTCATCAACTTTAACCTGCCCGATTTCACTTATTTTTTTGACATTATCGACCAGATGCGGACAGGCGATCAGGGGTTCAAGCTCACCTGCGTTAATCTCTATCCGCTTTTCAAAAACAGCATCCTCGTCGGATTTTAATTCCCTGAATACTTCCTCCCTGCCCATAGCTTTCAGGAAATTCCGGGTTTCCCCGTCAGGCCGGAACAAGCCGGCCTTGGCTCCGGCTTCGACTGACATATTGGCTATCGTACTCCTTCCGGCAGTGGTCAGGCTATCGATAGTGCTTCCTGTGAACTCCAGGGCTTTGTAAGTAGCGCCGTTGCTGCTGATTTTACCAATCAGGTGGAGAATTATGTCCTTGGAATATACCCCTTTTGGAAGTCTGCCGTTCACCTCGACCAGAAACGTTTCAGGCACTTTCATCCAGGTCTTACCGAGGGCGATGGCTGCCGCCACATCCGTACTTCCCATCCCTGTCCCGAAAGCGCCCAAGGCGCCGTTCGTGCATGTGTGGGAGTCAGCCCCGACTATTATATCGCCAGGACATGCGTATTTTTCCAGGGAATTATGATGGGATATGCCATTTCCGACATCGGACAGGATTATGCCTGTTTTCCTGGCAAAATCCCTTAAGAATTCATGGTCATTGCTCAACTCCATCCTGGGGCTGGGAGACGCATGGTCAAGGAAAAATACGGTCTTTTTCGGATTGTGCGCCTTTTCTATCCCCATTTCTTTCATCCTTCGCACCGTGAGAGGACCTGTGCCATCTTGTACATAGCTCAGATCCACATTAACAATAACAACTTCCCCGGACTTTACAACTTTACCGCAATGCTCTGTGATTATCTTCTCAGAAAGGGTTTTTCCAGCCATGCATTCTAACCTCCACTTAAGATAAGTTATTCATCGTATTAATTAAATATATTTCTGCTCAGGGACAATAAAACTTATTATCTGCCGGGTACTTCTAAAAAGCAGGGTTAGTGATATGCCGGAAACAAAAGATATCGGCCTGCGGGGGATCCCGGTCGCAGATACAAAAATAAGTGCAGTGGATGGGATAAAAGGTAAATTGATCTACAGGGGATACGATATCGAAACACTTGCCAAAAATTCCACCTATGAAGAAACCGTCTATTTGATGCTCTACGAGACCCTTCCCACAAGGAAGGAACTGGATATATTTAAGGAAACGCTTGCCTCTGAAAGACAACTTCCGGTGGGGATCATCCGGCATATGAAAAAGAGGAAAAAGACAGCCCATACAATGGATGTCCTCCAATCAATAATCCCGATGCTTGCAGATTTTGATGAGACCGCGAGGGTAAGTACGAAAGCTGCCCGGATAAAAACCTCGATCCGGCTTGTGGCCAAAATGGCAACTGCTGTCGCATACTGGGACAGGACGAGGAAGAATCTTGATATAATAAGGCCGGATGAAACGCTCGGGACATCAGCGAACTTCCTGTATATGCTGAACGGGGAAATACCTGATGTAGAGACCGCGAAAGATTTTGATACCTGTCTTGTGCTCCATGCCGAACACTCCTTTAATGCCTCCACTTTCACTGCAAGGGTGGTGGCCTCAACACACGCGCATATGTACGCATGTGCAGGGGCGGCACTTGCTGCGCTTTCAGGTGAACTCCATGGGGGGGCAAATGCCCAGGTAATGAGAATGCTTTCTGAAATCGACAGGTTAGACCGGGTTGAGAAATGGATAAATTCAAAACTGGATGCCGGAGAAAAGATCATGGGCATGGGCCATGCGGTGTATAAGACCTGGGATCCTCGTGCAAAGATACTCTCCGGCATTTCAGAAAAACTTGCACAAAGGACAGGAAATACTAAATGGTTCGATCTGTCCCGGAAAATTGAAAGTGTAACAAGAGCGGAATTTAAAAAGCGCAAAGGGAAAGAAATCTATCCGAATGTGGATTTTTACACTCCTTCTATTTATTGTGTCATGGGAATTGATCCTGACCTCTTTACACCGGTATTTGCTGTTTCAAGGATCTCAGGATGGTGCGCGCATATCATCGAGGAGAAATTTGCCGAAGCGCAGCCAAAGGCCGTCATCTACAGGCCTGAAGCTGAATATGTCGGAAGATATTGCGGGCTTGAAGGATGTAAATATTTGCCTGTAGAAGAACGTGAATAAGAGCAATGCAAAAAACTAATGAACAGACAGGAGAAATTATTGCACTTTATTTGCTATGGGTACAAAACATTATTATGGCACTCATTATGGTTTTTGTACCTCCGATCATTGTTTCATTTGCAATTACTCAACTTTCTGATCTTGAGAAGTATAAGCAATCATCCTCTGGAAAATACATGCAAAAATATATGACAAGGCGGATGGAGATACTTCGCTTTATAGGATATGCAATAATGGCAATCGGAGCGTGGTATCATATTTCCAATCAAGTCATCGAGGAGAAATCTTGATAATAAAATTAAAGAAAAGCTTAAAAAATGAGGTGGGCATCCTTTATCCGGGTTATTTTGCCTTTATAATGGCAACCGGGATAGTTTCAATTGCCTCTTATTTACAGGGGATGTTTTCCCTCGCCAGGGCACTTTTTTTCATCAATATTTTGGGATACGCGGTTTTGTGGTTTCTCACTCTACTTCGCCTTTCCTGGCACTTTCCCAAATTCATTTCCGATTTAACTTCCCACGTCCGCGGCCCGGGATTTTTTACACTTGTAGCTGGCACGTGCATTCTTGGGAACCAGTTCGTGCTTATTGCACAGGATTTCACAACTGCGATATACCTCTTTTTTGCTGGAACTGTTCTCTGGCTCATACTGATATACGCATTCTTTACAGCCGTAATTGCAGGGGAATCAAAACCCGACTTGGGAACAGGGATCCACGGGGGATGGTTTATTTCTGTCGTAGCCACTCAATCGGTCGCTGTTCTTGGCGCTCTGGTCGCCTCCAGGTTTATTGGATGGCAGGAATATTTCCTTTTTCTCTCACTGGTCCTGTTCCTGGTCGGCTCCATGCTGTACCTGATAATTATAACTCTTGTCTTTTACAGGCTCATGTTCTTTAACCTTGCTCCAAAAGAGTTCATACCCCTTTACTGGGTGGACATGGGCGCCGCAGCTATCACAACTCTTGCAGGGGGAAGGCTTATCCTTGCCTCCGGAGAGTGGGGATTTTTGCAGGAGATACTTCCTTTCCTTAAAGGATTTACCCTGTTATTCTGGGCAACAGCGACATGGTGGATCCCCCTCCTGTTGATCCTGACCGCATGGCGCCACCTGTACAAACGGTTTCCTCTCGGTTACGATGCACAGTACTGGAGTCTTGTATTTCCCCTGGGTATGTATACAACGAGCACTTTCGTATTTGCTGATGCTACAGGGCTGGTTCTGTTTCATACGATTTCACGGTACTTCATATACATGGCTTTGCTTGCGTGGATCGTTACTTTTACCGGGATGCTTGGAAAGATTGTGAAGAAAGTGGATGGACGATAGCTAAATCGCAGTAAAAAAGCTGACGAATGTGTATTGACGCACGCTACCGAAAAAGAGTTTCTTTCCTTAATCTTCGGGCTGGAATTCTATGCAAGCCAGGTCATCTACTCTTACTGTTCCATAGAAGCTGCATTGATCATAAGCAGGGTCAAACCATGTGCATTCCCTGCATTCATTAGCGTTGTTGTTTCTTTTCAAAAATCTCACATCCCAGTTTTTCATTTACCATTCAAAACCTTGGAGTGTTACTCCCTTCCCCCAATACACTGGATGTTATTTGACCATGCTCATGTAAATATTTTTTGGTCGAGCGTTACCCTTATCAATTAAGTCGTAGATAGAAATAAATTGGAAACTGAGGAGAGGATGGAACAAAGGTGGTGGCATACATTGCTCAAGATGTGGGGAGTCAAGAGTCATTTGAGAGCTTCATTGCGGCGAAGAGCGACTCGTCCGCAAAGGCTGAATTAGAACTTTTGGAAATATAGAGGCTGAAAGCGTCTTTTGTTCCCTGCAACCACCTGTAAGTATCAGTTCCTCACAAAAGCCGTTTCTGCCCTTTATGATCAAGTGCCCTCATGCGATTTTGACTTCGTACCTTCTTATATTCCCGACATGATAGAGGGTTCTCATAAAGTTCACAGGTTTGGTCTGAATCACCCAAACAAACATAACCAAAGTTACAATCACCGCCTTTTAGAATGTTAATACCTCCTTCATTCTTAGTAGCCTTTCTTTGCCTAAATAGTTTTGAGGGATTGAAGGCAACTGAATGAGGAGAGTCACCAGTGCAGGAGAGGTTTATACCCATGCATCTTGTTACCTGCATGGTGTGAAGCAGGAGAACATCGCAGTCACTGACCTCACATTGCCATACAGACCAGGCGACCACCGGGGAACGCAGTGCTTACCCGCTATTGAGCATAGTGGCATGGAATTATTTGCTAATCCGGGCAGTAATAATAAGAAAAAAACCACTCACTTTTTCAAAATCAATGTTATTAAACCCGGCACTCTTGAGCATGTTCAGCCATTCATATTTTGAGTAAACTCTAACATCACCTGTTTTATTAAATTTAGATTTCAGGAACAAATTAGCAATGTCTCTGATGAGAGCAGGAAGCCAACCCTCAGCTATAATAATATGACCATTTTTTCTTAACACTCTTTTCATTTCATTCAGTGATTTTCCCGGATCGGGATAGTGATGAAATGAAAGGGTACATACAATGATGTCAAAAGAATTATCTTCCCAGGGTAAGCTTTCAGAATCAGCTACTTTAAGCTCTGCATAATTCCCTAATCTTTCCCGGGCGTATTTGATCATTTCTGAAGAAATATCAGCACCATACAATCTGGATTTATATTTTTTAAGAATTTCAAGTAAATTGCCCTTTCCGCATCCTAAATCGAGAATAAACTCATGCCTAAAGTGTTCTACTTTTAATGCCACTTTATCATATAGTTTCCCTGACATTCTTCCGAAACTACTGTTTTCATATTCGACAGCCATCTCATCAAATGTTTTCCTTGAATCTTCTTTATAGTTTTTCATTATACTTCCTTTTGCCTGACGCCGATTCCCTTAATTACACCCCACATTATGTTATTCTAAAGGACATTTTATTATGATTAAATCTTTATTATCCACATATGTATAAGAGTTCCTCATTATAGTGATATAGGTCTTAATCGTTTTTGAGCTGCACCTTTGCAAAGGGAAAAATTTTTATTAAGTAGTTAGAACAAATAAAAAATGGTCTACCAATATTGATTTCAAATAGAAAATCCTGATACAAAATGTGGCGAAAGATTTAACGTGTAGTAAATAATAGAAATTAGCAGGCTCTCGCCGGGAGGTGAAAAAATGGTTGGTTTAGAAAGTTCAATGGATCAGGCTGAGGCAGCCAAAAAAACGAAACAACCGACAATTGATGCCGCTGAGAAAGAGAGGCAGAAAAAGTTCTATGAACAGTTGAGAAAACGCTCAGCACCGCAACCGAAAGCAGCTAAGTCCAAATAAAACCTGATGCCGAGGTTAATTAAAACAAGACTTAGGAATGCCGGCATCTGCCTGTTTAAGACGTGTGCCGGCAATGCTAAAGGCAAATCGTAGGGGAAATCTAACATGTGGAATAGATCGATGATAGACTCCCAAGCAAACATCGCATAAGTTCAATTGCTGTAACTAGTCCCAAATGGTTTCTGAAAAACGAACGTACTTTATATTATGTGACATGAATAATATTATCTTCGGATTAGCGTATGACCACTTGAAGAGAAAAGATATTTAATGGTTCATTTATCCCAGGATGGTGATATATCAATTTCAGGGGAGTCTTGCCCCTCATCACTGACTTGAAACGCAGGGTCTGCACGCCCTTAGCGCCGGATGCATTGGATTCTGGTTTGAATGAAGTTTCTACTTGACGCAGTATTTGAGTGTCAAGTTCTGCTACCTCCCAGGTGTAACCAGATGTCGGATCGGCCTCCAGAGTTATGACAAGGAAATCGCCCCTCAAGTCATCAAATTCCCATTCGCCTGCATATATGACCTTGTGGAGTTCTATTAGACGCCCGTTATCGTCAGCGTCCAGCTTGACATCTGATGGCAGTGATTTTATATAATTCCCGAGCACTATAACTAATATTTTTATCTTTATATAAATTATCTTTTTCAATGTATCTTTTGTCTCTTCATCCAGTTTTATAATCCTAACACGTGCAGCTCCTAGCAAACAACTCCATAATAATAAAAGTACCAATAGCCACGATATGAGCAAAAAATGAAAATCCAGGGGGTAACTACGCATAATAACAACACCACTAAAAATAACAGTGACCTCAAAAAATAAACTTTTCGAAAGATTTCATCTCTTCACTCTCCATAACCCTTATATTAAACCACCGACAAACAGGAATTACAGCGGGGGAAATTTGGATTTGTCAAATAAAGCGATAGCAAAAGAACCGGATAAGGATAAACCAATCGAGCCAGAACCCAAGAAAAATGCACCTGCAGCGCCATCAACAGAAACCCTGGCTGCAAGGCATGATATTGCACGCTCTCTCCTTGAGCGCGGGGCACGGGCGGCAAAGCATGCGCTGGCTCTTGACCTCCTGGAAAAGGTACATGAGCCTGTTGGCGAATATCCCTACAGGGGATGGGAAACACTGTACCGTGAGCAGTGGAAGTACGATTCTTTCGGCAGGACTACTCACTCGATCAACTGCACGGGTTCCTGTACATGGAAGGTCTATGTCAGGAACAATATCGCATTCAAGGAGGAGCAGTATGCCGATTATCCCGATATAAATCCCGCTCTTCCCACGTACAATCCCAGAGGATGCCAGAAGGGCGCAAATTACAAAGAATATGTTTATGGCCCGCAGCGTGTTAAATATCCCCTGATACGGACCGGCAAAAGGGGTGAAGGAAAATGGCGCAGGGCCTCCTGGGATGAAGCCATGAGTTATATCGCGGACAGGATCGTTTCTGCCATATCCGACTACGGCCCCGATACAGTGACCTTCTACTCGGCCAACCCCGCAAAGTTCCTGGTTTCCTATGCCGCAGGCGCGCGCCTTGCAAACCTTATTGGCGGCGTGGTATGCAGTTTTTACGAGTGGGTTTCCGACCTGCCGCCCGGTGAGCCGATGACATGGGGCGTGCAGACAGATTCATGCGAGGCGGCCGACTGGTTCAACTCAAAATATATCCTGATATGGGGTTCTAACCTGCTTGAAACCCGCATTCCCGATGCTCATTTTGTGACTGCGGCCCGGATGCACGGGACAAAGATAGTCGCCATATTTCCCGAATATAACCCGGTATCGATCCACGCAGACATCTTCATTCCCGTGAAACCCGGAACCGACGGCGCGCTGGCTCTTGGAATGGCAAATGTGATCGTGAACGAGAAATTGTATGACGAGAACTATTTAAAACAGTTCACCGACCTGCCGGTGCTTGTGCGTATTGATAACGGGAAATTCCTCAGGGAGAGCGATGTCGTATCTGGCGGCGAAACGAGAAATTTTTATTTCCGGGATGAGAGTACAGGAAAGCCCCAACTGGCCCCAGGTACGATCGGCTGCCAGGACAGGACCCTGGAACTCGGCGCGATAAATCCTTCCCTTGAAGGGACTTTCATGGCAGATACGCTTACAGGAAAAGTGGAAGTGACAACGGTTTTCTCCCTGCTCAAAAAGAAACTTGAGGATTACGATCCTGCAAGCGTTTCGGGCATTACAGGCGTAGACGCTGGCCTGATCACCCTGATAGCCCGCGAATTCGCAAGCACAAAACCAGCCAGGATCATCGCGGGAGCAGGCGTAAACCACTATTATCACAATGATCTTATAAACAGGAGCATGATCCTGCTTGCTGCCCTGACAGGTAACGTAGGCATCCCCGGCGGGGGCTTTGACCATTATGTGGGCCAGGAAAAGTTCTGGTGCGAGGAGGGATTTTTCAAACTTGCATATCCACTCGGTAATACAAAGCAGAGGTTCCAGCCCACCACTCTGTGGACATACGTGCACTCAAACATTGAAGGAGACCAGGAAGGCAGGGACCTCTGGCCGCGCCCCATCGGCGAATACATACGTGAAAGTGTAGAAAAAGGCTGGATGCCCCTGTATCCCGGAGGGACGCTTGATAGCGGCAAAACACCCCGCGTCCTTATCGTATGGGGCGCAAACTACCTCAACCAGGCAAAAGGAGCAGAACATATCCTGGCCAATCTCTGGCCCAAACTTGACCTTATCGTGGATATTGATTTTCGCATGAACACCACGGGTCTATACTCGGATGTGATATTGCCTTCATCAAGTATGTTCGAGAAATGGGATTTAAGTACGACCGACCTTCATTCCTACATCACCCCGTTAACTCCGATAATACCCCCGCAGCTTGACAGCAGGACAGACTGGCAGATATTTTTGCATCTTGCCCGTGCGCTTTCGGACACTAAATTCTCTTATACCGATACACTCCCGGATGGCTCAAAGATCAGCCGTGATTTTTCAACACTGGAAAATGACTTCACTTCAAATGGCACGCTTGCACAGGACAAGAGTGCGGGGCAGTTCATACTGGATAATTCGGTGGAAACAAAAGGTATGACAATGGACATGCTCGACCATCAGCCCGGGCGCTATGCGGCGACAGGTGAAGGATGGACGAGCGACATAAAAAAGGAAGAAGCCTACCATGCTTTCCAGAGGATGTACGAATTGAAACTGCCTCTTAATACACTTACAGGGCGGCAGCAGTTCTACATCGATCATGACTGGTTCCTGCGAGAGTTCCACGAGGAGCTGCCTGTGTACAAACCGCCTGTGGATGGGACTAAATACCCGCTTCGTTTTCTCACCCCTCACGGGCGCTGGAGCATACATTCCCTGTGGCGGGATGCGAAGTACCAGTTGCGGTTGCAGAGGGGATACCCAATAGTGTACTTAAATCCGGATGATGCCGCAGCACGCGGACTTTCGGATAACGATCCTGTTGAGATATACAACGATAACGGGACAATAATTGCCAATCTCTGCATTTCGCCGCGGATGCCGCAGGGTTTGGCAATGATGTACCAGGGCTGGGAGCGCTATAACTTTAAAAAGGGCGGCTTCCAGAGCCCCACAACTATCCGCATCAAGCCCACCCAGCTTGCCGGGAATTACGGGCAGCTAAAATTCAAGGTCAATTACTGGGGCCCGACCGGGAACCAGAAGGATACGCGGGTAGAGATTCGAAAATTTATGGAGGCTGAATAGTATGCCTGTAAAGAAACAGATAAGGATGGTGGCCGACCTTAACAAGTGTCTCGGGTGCCATACCTGTACCATGGCATGTAAGACCATGTGGACCGACCGTAACAAAGGCCAGATGCATATGTACTGGAATAACGTGGAAACCCGGCCAGGCAAAGGTTATCCCCAGGACTGGGAACTCCAGGGGGGCTGGTTCAATGTGACTGATAAAAGAAGCATACCGCTTCCGGGCATCAGTGAAAGCTACGGTGCGCCCTGGGAATACAACTATGAAGAGGTAATGAAGAGCAACGGAGGGGATTCCCGGGCATCGATACTTGTCCCACGCCCCAGGCCTTCGGGAAATGCATATGCCAGCAACTGGGATGAAGATGTGGGCGGGGGAACCTTCCCGAATTCCTATTACTTTTACCTGCCCCGTATCTGCAACCACTGTACAGATCCTCCGTGCGTGGACGCATGCCCGCGCCAGGCAGTTTACAAACGCGAAGAGGATGGGATCGTCCTTGTCGACCAGAAAAGATGCAGGGGTTACAGATACTGTGTTAAAGGATGCCCCTATAAAAAAATATACTATAACCCGGAAGAAAAAATAGCCCAGAAATGCATATTCTGTTATCCCAGGATCGAGCAGCATAAAGGCAACTTCTGCGCCACCCAGTGCGTCGGGCGCATACATTATGTGGGTTTTGCAGAAGACCCCGAAAGCGCCGCGTATAAACTCGTGAACAAATGGAAAGTGGCATTGCGGCTGCATCCCGAATTCAAAACCGAACCCAATGTGTTTTACATTCCGCCCCTTTCCCCCCCGGCGTACACGGCTGAGGGTAGGCTTACGGAAAAAATGCGAATTCCAATTGAACTGCTGGCAAAGTTATTCGGTGATACGCAGGACCAGACTCCGGATCAGCGCATAGCACGCATAGAGGAAATCTTCGGGATCATCCAGGCCGAGAGGAATAAAGTCAGATCAGGCGGGCATTCGGAATTGATCGATATACTGATTCCCCATTCAGAGAGAGACAGGATCCAGGTGTAAATATGAAAATAATTGCAGAGAGGTTTTGACTGTGGTCGATAATGATCCTCCGGCAGAAATTATGGCGGTATATAATCCCGGGACAATAGCGCCTGACCCGCAAGACCCTGCCTGGTATAATGCCCCGGAAACCATTATCATATTCAGCAGAAGACTTAATGAGGCGGGTGCCAGGACAACCTTCGCACCTGATGAGAACAGGATCGTTAAGGTCAAAGCTGTGCACAATGGATTTCTGATTTTTTTCTTATTCCGGTGGGATGCCATATCAGAAAATAAGTCGGCAGACGATTATCCTTTATTTGCGGATGCTTTTGCCATGGAGATCCCTTTATTCACAGAAGACAGTCCTCTCTGGATGGGTGCAATGGACAAACCTGTGAACATAATTTTTTGGAGAGCCGATTTGCCTGCGCCTGAGAATATTGTCGCCGGCGGCATGGGTACTCCTCAGGTAAGCCCGGATGCTGCATCCCGGAACATCAGGCATTACCAGAAATGGGATAATGGGACATGGACCGTCATTATAACAAGACCGATGGAGGCTGTCTCCGAGAACCAGGTCTCATTTGTGCGCGGGAAAAGGTACAGGATAGCTTTTGCTAACTGGAAGGGCGGCACATATGCAGAAAGAGGCGGGCACAAAATAGTCTCGGAGTGGCAAAATATTTCTATCCGGTGATGTAATCAATATGTCCCAAAAAACAATGCGAACCCGCAGAGATCCTATCGCTTGCAGCAACATTTACAAACTACTCTCTATCGGCTTCCGTTATCCAACTCAGGAACGATTCAAGATTTTCCAGAATGGTGAATTCCTGGATGAAATAATGTATAACACATCCTCAATTCCGAAATTAAATGCTTTTGCGACAGGAAATTCTTTCCTGGTAGAGCAGGCGAAATATGCTATGAAAGTAATGACTTTAGCTGAATTCGAGACGGAATTTACCCGGACGTTCGACGTCCCTGCTCCTTCCTGCCCTCCTTATGAAGGGATTTATTACGGAAAACCAAGGACTGCCGTCATGCTGGAAGTTAGCGAATTCTACAATTGTTTCGGTCTGCGTATGAGCCAGGAAGAAGGTAAAAGGGAATTTCCTGACCATATCTCTGCGGAGCTTGAGTTTCTGCATTTCCTTACCTTTAAAGAGGCTCATGCCATTGGGAACGGGGAAACAAGCAAAGGGTATCAACTGGCGCAGAAGGATTTTCTGGAGCGCCATCTGATACTATGGGTGCCTGAATTTTGCCGTAAACTTCAAAATTCGGCAGGTATACCTTTCTATGCATGGCTTGGTCAGATCACTTCAAGGTTTGTTACCTGTGAATTTGAACTATTGACTGAAAACCGGTATTTGCGCGATTGAATTCCAGAAGATTTAACGGATCGACCAGTCTCACGCATACTGCCCTGCCACAAAACCTGAAGCCCACGCCCAGTGTAAATTGTATCCCCCAAGCTGCCCTGTTACATCTATGACCTCGCCCGTAAAATAAAGGCCTTTGACCCTTCTTGATTCCATTGTCTTGGAGGAGAGTTCATCAGTATCTATTCCGCCAAGTGTGACCTCAGCAGTGTTGAAACCTTCCGTGGATTCCGGCGTGATCTTCCAATTATGGACCTGCTTGGCGATATCCCTGAGTTCCTTTTCATTATATTGATTGACTGGTTTTGACTGGATATTCAAACCGCACCAGACCCTGGCCAGGTGCGCAGGCAAAAAACCAGAAAGCACATTATGCATATCGATCTTGCTTTTGACAAGTTGCCTCTCCATGAAAACACTGTAAATATCAGTGTCAGGCAGGAGGTCAATTACAATGGCATCGCCATCTTTCCAGTATGAGGATATCTGAAGCATTGCAGGGCCGCTAAGCCCCCTGTGAGTAAAAAGGATGCTTCCGCGAAACACCATCTTGTTGCATTTGACGGCGGCTTCAATTGAGATGCCGCTTAATTCACTGAATATTTTCCGGTCTTCAGGGTGAAAAATGAAAGGAACAAGAGCGGGCCGGATGTCCGTAAGTTTAAGACCGAACTGCTTTGCAATTCTATGCCCTATGCCTGAAGCTCCTGATCGTGGATAGGATAACCCGCCGGAAGCGATCACAAGCGACTCTGATTGAAAAATGCCCCGGTCTGTCGATACTATGAAAAAATCCGCTTTTTTTACATCCAGTACCCGGCAATCCAGGACAATATTTACACCTGCATCATTGCATTCGTTTTCCAGCATTCTGGTCAAATCCTCTGCGCTTTTTGCGCAGAATAGCTGACCCTGTTCCCTTTCCTCATATTCCACGCCGTGCTTTTCAAGCATGGCAGTAATATCGCGGGGTGTAAAACGCGAAAGGGCGGATTTGCAGAAGTGCGGGTTATTTGAGATGAAATTCCTGTGGCTCATGTTCATATTGGTAAAATTGCAGCTTCCGCCCCCTGAAATACGGATTTTTTTCCCGGGTTTATCGGCGTGGTCAAGAACAACGACCGAGCGGCCTCTTTTCCCTGATTCGATAGCGCACATCAAACCCGATGCGCCTGCCCCGATGATAATAACATCTTTTTTGATCATATTTTCCTGACCGAAAGCTTTTATCAGGATAACATATAACATTAATGTGTGTGAGTGGGCTAAATGAAATCACACATTCGATATGGAGAGAAAAATATGCCAAAAATAGTAGTTGTATATCTCAGTACGTCAGGTAATACAAAAACGATGGCAGACGCTATCGTAGAAGGTGCAAAATCAAGAAATGTGGATGCCAAGGCCGTGAATTTCCATGAGGCAAGAATAGAGGACATAAAAGCTGCTGATGCCATTGCGATCGGCTCTTCGACGTTCTATTATAAGATGCTGCCTCCTATGGAAAAATTCCTCGATAGCCTTGAAAAAGCAAACGTAGCAGACAAAGTCGGGGCAGCTTTTGGCTCTTACGGGTGGAGCGGTGAGGCGCCTGTAATGATCGCTGAAAAAATGCGTGGGCTTGGCATGGATGTAATAGACCCGGTATTACGCATCCAGTACCAGCCTGCCGAGAAAGATATTGAAGAATGTAAAAGGCTTGGAAAAGATATCGCCAATAAATTGAAAAAGACAATTGAAAAACATATCAAGACAGGAAAAGTTGAAGGCGTGGAAGTCAAAATGGGTGAGGGAGGACACTGAAACGGGATAATAACTGCGAGTTGAGATCGGAGGTATATGGTGAAGCCGGAGCATAAGCTGGGCTTCTATATACTTCTTTTTAAGCATCTGCCGGGAGAAGATAAGGTTGATTTTTTGAAGTATGGAGACCGTTTCAATTCGTGTTGGTAATTATGTAAAGATACAATATCTTACCCAATAATCGTGATGCATAGACCTTACGTATTTAAAATAATGTTAAAGTCTGAAAATATCTATTTATTTTTCCAATTTCTTCAACCGCTCAATTTCTTTCTGAGCCTCAGAATCAGCGTTTTTCATCTCGGTTTCAAGATAGGCTATTATCCTTAGTTTGACAGTTTAAAAATCTTAGTTGTCGGGAAAGGGTCTACTATTTTAGCAGGAAAATCCATTTGACAGTTGTTAAAAATTTACTAGATTTCGTAAGTTTAGTTACGTTATTCCTACAT
>CABMIH010000042.1 GCA_902386205.1 uncultured archaeon
CGATCCCCTGACTTATTCTGCAAATAAATTACCAAAAGGAGCAAGTTTTGATCCCGCCACTCGAACATTCTCCTGGACACCGGACTACAATCAGGAAGGAAGCTATCCAGGAGTCCATTTTGAGGTGCAAGATAGTGCAGGTCTAAAAGATGGCCAGGATATCACAATCACAGTAACTAATGCAAACCGTGCACCCGTACTTGATCACATAGGAGATAAGACTGTAAATGAGGGGGATCTTCTGCAATTCACTGTCAATGCTACAGATCCTGATGGCGATCCCCTGACTTATTCCGCTAAAAATTTGCCAAATGGAGCAAGTTTTAATCCGGCTAACCGAACGTTCTCCTGGATACCTGATTATAACCAGGAAGGAAACTATCCCAGCATCCATTTTGAAGTGCAAGATAGTTATGGGATGAATGATAGTGAAGAAATAACCATCTCTGTAAATAACGTGAACCGCGCTCCTCCGGCCCCGATAAAGATTGCTCCGATTACTTGGCAGAAATTATCTGATGGAAATGTCAGACTTGTATGGAAGGAAAGTACCGACCCTGACGGGGATTCTATTACCTACGATTGGCAGTTGAGCAATCGACCAGATTTCTCTGCTATTCTTAAGAATGGCAATACTGCAAATCTTTTTTCAGATTTATCCCTACCGCCGGATACATATTACTGGAGGGTAAGTGCAACCGATAGCCTTGGCCTTTTTTCTGGCTGGAGCCAGTCATTAGCAACACCTGATTTCCAGATAGTATCGGCTCCGAGTATCTCAAATGTCAAAGCTTCAATATTAACCGCGAACTCCATAAAAATAGAGTGGACGACAAATCAGAGCGATAGTCTTAACAGAGTGAAGTATGGCTATAAGAAGAACCTGGAAGATGGTATTTGGAGCAACTGGAGGAATACTACCAATAATCCAGGTGTTATTATAGAAGGACTTACGGGCCAATCAATATATTATCAGGTTTTCAGCTACAATGCAGGAAACGCCTCGGCGCGCAGCAATTCCAGTATTATGAACATTTTTTATCCTCTTGGTCTGGACGTGAAATTCATTGAACCCGATATGATAAATAATAACGGGACGTGGATTGAAACCCGGCGCCCCGCATCTGTAGGGCACCAGGGAAAATTCATCGGGATCGATGGCACATTCAGAAACGCGGGGGAAGACTCGCTGGTCATAACAATAACCGATAATCCCGGCATATACTGTAAGGAACTTTGCACTGTAACTCTTTCACAGGGCCAGAACCTGTCTTTTATGGAAGCTTTCTCGGGAAGGCGGGATTTCGAGATAAATTCCAGTGAAATCAAATGGATGGACAAAGCTCATGGATTTTTTAATTATTCCTTCAAGATGAACATTACGGGCTCCGGCGGTTCAACCTTTACCTACCAGAAAACCACCAACATTTCTCTTCCGATACGCCCAATTTTCAAAATGAAATGGGCAGACGGGGATATAGCCGCAGTTATTGCAGGCGGTACTACAATAGTGACTTATACCCTTGAAGCCAACAGCAGTGTCAGATTGACAGATGTTTCAATCTACGACACATTTTACACTGAAAATAATGGAACTTTTATTCCAAACAGGGGAAAAACAAACCAGGGAGAGCTTGAAGCCAATAATCCTCAGAATGTAACCTATACCTATGGAGCCGGCACGAAGGATCTGACATCAAATAAATTCAAGTGCGAAGAGGGATACCCCTGTATTATAAACCTGGCAACTTTTACAGGTAAGATGGAATCGGGGGAGCTAATTAATGACACGGATTACGTGGAAATCCCCTTAGGCGTTATTCCAGTTAAAAACAATCCTGGAGGAGGCGGTGGCATTAGCAGTTCTGGCGGTGGCGGCGGGGGAGGCGGCGGCATCCCACCCAGTGAAGACTTTAAGAATATTGAAGGGAGGGAAGTGAGGGAAAAGGATATACTCGCCAACTCTGCCATAACTTATACGTTCAAAGCCGCTGACCCGGTCATGGCTGTAGCATTTGAAAGCGGGATCAGTGAGAACGGAGTGCCTGTGGCGGTGGAGGTCCTGAAGAACAGGTCAAAGCAAGCAGGGATAGATGCCCCCGGCATGGTCTTTAAAAATTTTAATGTTTTTGCTGGAACAAGCGGATTTAGCAAAAAAGTACGAAATGGAGTTATTGTATTCCGTGTGAACAACACATGGCTTGAAGAAAACGGTCTTGACCCCAGGGATATGAGCCTGTTCAAATGGCAGGGAGACGCCTGGGTCGAAAAGAGCACTGAAATCGTCGAAAGCAAGCCGAATCAGACCTATTATGCCAGTCTTGTCGGGAACTTCAGCAATTTTGCTATTGCAGGGAGTAAAAAACAGCAGGTTTCTACCGGACAGGTGCCTGGTATTTCCATGCCTCAAGGTGAATCGGGGAATAACACTAACAAGACATTACATGCTTCAGATTCAGGGATCATTAAATCCCCTGTAACTTTTAACCTTATTATTGGGATAATACCAATAATCGGGATAATAGGGATGATTTATTATCTTAAAATAAAAAGCCAAAAAAAAGTAATAAAATGAGGAAAATCATGAAAATTGCTGCAGTAATAATCGTGGTACTTTTACTGGCTCAGGTCGGGGCTGCCAGAGAAGATTCCAGTTGGGTCGGACCTGGAAGTTCTTTTTATCCTTTAAAGATATGGATGGAAAAATTCAGACTCAATTTTGTTTTCAACCAGACTGAAAAAACCCAGACAATGCTTGGCCTTGCTGAAGAAAGGCTGCGGGATGCCGAGAGTGTGCAAAATAACTCTGAAGCATTTAATAGTGCCATGGATGAGTATGCAAGCCAGCTTGAAGAAATTAATAATATTATTAAAAATGATACGCAAAATGAAACAAAAGATATCCGGGTCAATATAACGGAAAAAATTGAAGACCACAAAAAAAGAACGAATTTGCTTAAAAACACCGGAAGGGTCACTGTAATCCAGCAGAGCATCGTTGAAGCAAGCAGTTCCTCAGGGGAAAGCAAGATCAAAGTCAGTGTCGTTGATGGGAATGTTTCTGTTGAAACTGATGGCGGAAACCCGGTAGTCACAAGAGATGGAAGCAATGTGACTGTTATTTCTGAAACCAATAATTCCAGGCAACAGGTAATTGTCAGATCCTCCCGGAATGATTCATCCTCAAGTTCGGTTGTGGTGTCGCAGTCGAGTTCCGTTGCTGTATCTGGAAATTAGATAATGTAAAATCAAGACATACTTCATCCTGAAGCCCGCAAAAGTCATAGCGAGCGAAATCTTAATATATAATACAATATAAGTATTCGGTGGATTGAGTTGGATATTGAGGGTTCCTGGTGATATAACAAAGTGGGATAATTAAAGAAATGTTGTAACTTTGATATTCACTGGTCTGCACTTATTATCCACAGGGAAATATAATAGTCTACAGAGGGGATAAAATGCACTTTAAAAATGAAACACACATCGTATTTGTAGTTTTGACGATCCTGTTTTTATCATGGACCGCTAATGCCGCTGCTCCTGGAACGCCAATAATAAATAGTAATCCAGGTACAGGGAACTTCTGGGTGAATTATACATGGTCACCTGGCGAGAATACGGACTCCTTTAATGTCAGTGTAAATGGAACATGGAATAATGGTTCAAGTAATACTTATTCCAATACGACGGTGGAGCCACATGGATGGGCAAATATTTCAGTCGCTGGATATAACTCTGCTTCGCAACAGTTGTCGAAATCTGATTATATGGTCAAGCAAGTCCCGAATAATCGAATTGTACTGACAAATGTAAGCGGTAGCTACTCTTTGTATGAAGGCCAAACACTTTACATTGATGCTGATTATAGTGACACTGATAATGATACAGGGATTTTTGCATCGTCTGCTGCGAAAGGCACTTTTGACTCATCTACCGGGATTCTCTCATGGACAACCACAACAGGAGATGGGAGCACGGATGGCAGAGTTTATGATTGGTCAATAAATGTCACGGATAAATACGATCCTCCGGTAGGGAAAAGGATTGTAGTAACTGTATATACCAATATACCAAACAAACCAACAGGTCTATCTTATACACTGGATAATTTTTGGGTCAATTATACATGGTTACCCGGCGGCGGCACGGATTCCTTTAATGTCAGCGTAAATGGAAATTGGAATAATGGTTCAAGCAATACTTATTCCAATACGACAGAAGTGGAACCGCATGGCTGGGTAAATATTTCAATAGCAGGCTATAATGCAATATCAAGGCAATTATCAGATTTTGTATCCAGGTCTACCCAGATCCCGAATAATCCTATCGAGCTGAGAAATGTAGATGGCAGTTACTTTTTGAATGAAGGTGACAGGCTTTACATAGATGCTAATTATTTTGATCTAGATAATGATAAAGGAATCTTCTCCACAAATGCGGCAAAAGGTACATTTGATAACTCCACCGGTGTCCTTTCATGGGATACAACATCGGGGGATGGGGGAGTATATAATTGGAGAATCAGCGTCACTGATGGATATGGCGATGAGGCATCTACTAAAGAATTTAAAGTAATAATTCCCCCGAGGGTCAGAATTAAATTTATTGAGCCTACTATAATAGATAATAGAGAGCAATGGGTTGATGCAAATTTCGGCCATATTGGTAAATACATCGGAGCAGAGGTTTCTTTTAATAACAAAGGCGAAGAGTTACAGTTTCTTAATATTACAGAGATTTACAATAATACAAAAACTCAACTCCCGGAATTCATGCTGCAAAAAGGTGCATCCTTTTCTTATAGAAAGGAATTTGAAATGAATTCTTCCGGAGTCAAAGACAATTTATTCAAATACACTTTTGAAATTGAGTCAAAGGGTTTCAATGGTAATAATTATACATTCTTCTACAAGAACACGACTACTATTTCTCTACCGGTAAACCAAATTCTCAAAATTAAACGGGCAAATGCAGGGAAAAGCAACGAACCTATCTCGTATAGCCTTGAAGCCAATAGTACTGTCGATTTAACTGATGTTTCTATTTATGATGCTCTTTATCCAGGTAAATATTTTAATCTCTCGAAACTTAAATTCAATGGGGGTGTTCCTCTATGTTACGATGAGGCAAATAATCTGACATCCTGCAGTAGAAATTATTCTTATCCTGTAAACATTAATGATTTATCCAAATTTGGATGCGATGAGGGAATACCCTGTGTAATAAATATGGCAAACTTTACGGGTAAGATCGAATCGTCCGGTGAAAACATTATGGATACAGAATATTCTGAAATTCTAATAGATGCTATTAAAACCGGAAGCAGTGGAGGTGGCAACTCAGGCGGCAGCGGTGGTGGCGGCGGTGGGGGTGGTGGATTGCCGCCAAGCGAGGATTTCAATAACATCGAAAGGAGAGAAGTCCGGGAAATGGATGTACTCGCTAAAATGGCTGTAGCTTATACCTTCAAAGCCGCAGACCCCGTCATGGCAGTGAGCTTTGAGAGCAATGTTAGCGATAACGGAGTGCCTGTAGCTGTGGAGGTGCTGAAGAACAGATCGAAGCACATCGGAGTTGATGCCCCGGGGCTTGTCTATAAAAATTTCAATATCTTCGTTGGCGTAAGCGGTTTCAGCAAGAAGGTCGGCAAAGGAGTTGTGATTTTCAAGGTCAATAATAGCTGGCTTGAAGAGAACGGTCAGAATCCAAAAGATATAAAATTGTATAAATGGCAGGGAGATGGCTGGGTTGAAAAGAATGTTGAAATTGTTGAAAGTAAGCCAAATCAAACATATTACGCCAGTCTGGTAGGGAACTTCAGCAGTTTCGCCGTAACAGCGGTCAAAAAACAGGCAATAACCATACCAGACCCTTCCCCGAATTCAACCGAATCAGAAAATAATAGTTCCCGGACAACAGGGGAGGTCGGACCACCGGTGACTCTAAACCTTATTATGGGATTAATTACTACAATTGTGCTAATAGGGTCAATATATTATATCAAAATAAAACATAAAAAATAAAATGAAGTAGTTATGAGGATATGATCAATCGAGATAGGTGCAAACAGGAATAGGTTTTTTTTATATATTTTTAGCACCTATCTTTAATTGAGCACTTACTTCTAATTTAGCACCCATCTCTGATTAAATAATCATTTCTACCATATGATACTGGCATATGTTTTTACCACATGCCTCTAATCCTTAAACCTTCTTAAAGGATGGGCTCTAACATTTATATGCAACTTTAAAAAATTCGAGATGCACGGGGGTAGTCTTCATGTGATAGGCAAGTGCGTCAAGCGATAACACATAGCTGGAAATGCTGTAATAACTAAACAATAGATGCTAAAAACTCAAAAAAACCAATTAAAAATAGCAAAAAACTGAAGTAAACCATAAGAAACTCTGAAAAATTAAAAAAATCCAGAAAAATCTCGCTATGTTTATATCAAATGCTGTTATTCGTACAGCATAGGGGAATAGATTAATAAATAAAATTTAGGAGGTAAATAAATGAATAAAAAATTAACGTATATGCTGCTGCTGTTAACAGTAGTGGCTATGATGGGAGTGCCGCAGGCTTCGGCTTTCGGTAGCTTTTTGAACACTTTCGATACTAAGTATCCTGGCGCTGTAGGCTCAAGGATAGATAGCTGCCTTCTGTGCCATACGATTCCTAATCCTACTTCTGGTAATGGGCCCAGGAACCCATATGGTTTGGACTTCCAAAACAATGGTGAAAATGCTGCTGCCCTTGCAACGATAGAGCCTTTGGACTCCGATAACGATGGATTTATCAACGTCGACGAAATCCACAACCTGACATTCCCCGGGAATGCAACAGACTTCCCGCCCAAAATAACAAGTTTCTCACCGGCTACGCCCTTGAGCGATGATGCTCCGGCCACAGAGACTTTCAGCATCGTTGTGAATCAGGTCGTAGATACTGTAACCTGGTTCCTTGATGGAAATTTACAGAAAACCGAGAATTCCGTGAGCGCATCTAATTTCGCAGTGACAACAAGTGTGCCCATCCTGCATAATGTGACCGCAGTTGCACAGAGAACCGGTGACGGTTCTGCAATGCAGAAATGGGACTGGACTGTAATAGCGCCAGCAGCGAAAAATTTCAATATTTCAGGTTTCAAGATAAACGATACCAACGGCAACGGTGTGTGGGATTCGGGTGAGGCGGGACTCCCTGGCTGGAGTATAGCGCTTAATTGTATCGTCTGTGGCACAGTCATAGACACAACCACAACCGATGCTAACGGCTTCTACCAGTTCACGAACGTTTCAAACGGCAGCTATATCGTTATCGAAGAAATAAAACCGGGATGGAAGAACACCAGTGCAGCATCCCAGCCGGTCACGGTTGCAGGCCAGGATATTAATAACGTAAACTTCACGAACCAGCAAATCCAGCCCGGCAGTATCGCAGGCACAGTGACCAATGCCTCAGGCTCAGCAATATCTGGAGCGGCTGTAACAGCAAACGGCATTACGGCAACTACTGATGCCAGCGGCAACTACAGCATAATCATTGCCCCAGGCACATATAGTGTGACAGCGAGCGCAACTAACTACCAGAGCAACACAGTAACTGGTGTGGTTGTGACCTCAGGCACTGTAACTACCCAGAACTTTGCGCTGACACCGACTGTAACGGCACCAAAACTGACACTCAGCCTGAACACTACCATGGATGGCATGAGTACTCCGATAGTGAACAACATCACAACTGCAGTGCTGCTTGACACATCGGGCAGTACTGTCGCAACAGCAACATTACCAGACAACATGACAGCGCAGTTCATTCTGAGCGGTATAAGTCCGGGCGACTACTTCATCGAAGTCAATGGTCTGGCAGGCGATCTCTTGCCCACACGCATCGATAGCAACGCATCTGATATCAACCAAGCCGCGGGACTGAGGCTGCGAAATAGTATCATCGGCAGCTTTTCAAATCCGATATACAGGATCAAAGTGTATCCATCAGGGCTGAATAGTCATCCGGTTGTGAATTATGCCACAGGCTTGAATGAAACAATATATAGCTTCGTTATAGTTCCCGGCAGCACCAGCAGGATCGAAGTGCGCGTGCTCAGTACATCGGCAGAATTGAGCCACTTTTCGACTACGAACACCAACCATGACGGTTTGTCTGATCCATTCCAGACATGGATTCTTGACTTCCCTGGCACTCAGACTAACCACGGCCGTGTTTACAACAACACCGACAGCAACTGCAGTGGATGCCACGGCAACCTTGACACAAAGGCAGCTAACTTTTCAGATATAACAGCTAGCAATGGCTGGTGCTTCAAGTGCCACTACGGCAAGACCGGGCCACGCAACGGGTTTGTCGATCCGACAGTAGTGGTTGCTCCTAACGGCACGATTGCAGGCACAGTGACCAATGCCTCATCAACCCTGGCAATATCCGGAGCGACTGTAACAGCAGGCGGCATGACAGCAACTACTGATGCCAGCGGCAACTACAGCATAATCATTGCCCCAGGCACATATAGTGTGACAGCGAGTGCAACTAATTACCAGAGCAGCACAGTAACAGGTGTGGCTGTGACAGCCAACACTGTAACTACCCAGAACTTTGCCCTGACACCAATCGTACCATCTGAAACCGGCAGCATCTCAGGTAACATGATCAACGTCGCCACAAACATGGGTATTCCGAACGTGAATATCATGCTGGTGGGCATTGTAGGCAAGGGCGTAGATACTAAGTCGATCAGAATGGAGATAACGACCGATTCTACGGGCATGTGGGAGTTCGATAATCTCCCGGCAGGCAGATATATCATAACAGAGGAACTGCCGGCTGGCTTTATGCTGGTCACCCCGCCTGTAATGAACATAATGCTTGCACAAGGTCAGAACTCCATGAACGATTTCAAGGTAAACCCGATCTCGGCTCTGATGCCACCTATGCCGACAGTGGGATCGTAAAAATAAGAAAAGTACAGACAAAAAAGGTTACTGAGAAACAGGGACATCATAGATTTGTCCCTGATTTTTATTTTTAGGGTTTATTTCTGATCAGGTCCGTTTTATCGGGCGAACAGCTTATTTGAAAAACTTTATCTTCCATTATCTCATTGGTTACCATACCAGCCAATAGATAAAATGCCTGAATTGTATTTTAACTATGACGGCTAATACCAAGAGTAATAACGTTACCTTTAAGCCTGCATAAATTGCAGGTGAAAATATTTTGGGAGAAACTAATGAAGCTTCCTGTTGTACACCTTCCCGATAACCAGGCAAACCAGCCAGAGATCCCTCTCACGCTGACAAGAGTCGGGGTGACGGATGTTAAGAAACTTGTTGAGGTTGCAAGAAAAGATAAACGCCCTATAGTGCTTGTATCCACATTTGATATTTTCGTTGACCTGCCATCCGACAGGAAAGGTGCCAACCTTTCGAGGAATTTTGAGGCAATTGATGAGGTGCTTGAAGAAATGATTAAAGCGCCTATCTTTGAAATCGAGGACCTGTGCGGGGAAGTCGCCAAAAGGCTCATTCACAGGCATGAGTATGCTTTGAACGCCGAGGTCAGGATGAAAAGCGAATATATCATCAAAAGGGAAACCCCTGCAACAAAAATCAAATGCCAGGTGGTAGTGAACATTTTCGCTGAAGCCAGGGCGATCCGGGGGGAACAACTGGAACTAAGAAAAATGGTGGGGGCCGAGGTCCTTGGGATCACGGCATGCCCGTGCGCCCAGGAAATCATGCGTGATAAGGCAAAAAAGGAATTAATAGCGCTCGGTGTGGAAAAAGAAGTGATCAAGAAATTCTTAGGCGTGGTGCCCATGCCAACGCATAACCAGAGAGGGCGCGGGATCATTTCTATAGAAGTCCATGACAGTCATTTTGTCTCACTTGAGAGGATCATCAACATCATTGAGAATTCCATGAGTTCACAGATGTTCGAATTGCTAAAAAGGTCTGATGAAGCTGCGATCGTGGAACTGGCTCATAAACATCCTAAATTTGTGGAGGATTGCGTCCGGACCATGGCACAGAAAATCGTGAGGGAATTCCCGGAATTGCCTGACGATTCGATAATCACGATCAAACAGATCAATGAAGAGAGTATCCACCGCCATAATGCATTTGCTGAGCGCAAGTCAACACTGGGGGAATTGAGGCAGGAAATTAATAATATCGGTTGACATTTAACAGGAGCTTAATCAGTATCATCGACATGAATATAAAAACCAATATAATAATAGTCAAAAGTATATAGATCCACGATGCCTGAAGACTGAACACTTCTCTCCATGTAATCCTGTTGACCTCTTCCCAGTCCTTCCTGTACCAGATTTCAATATCAGGCTGGTAACGCTTGAACTTATCTATATGGCAGGAAGGCGGCCTTGTATCAGGAACCACTTCAGGGCACTCGGTGGCCCCGCAGGTAAAACGGAAGGAACAACCAAGATTGTGGACGGGTCCTGAATAAATATTCTGTACCATAATTGCTTAACAATCGACGGGTCTTCTTTTCACATCATGCTAAATATATTATATCCTACTATGTTAAGACTTTCGTATTATAATACATTTCCATACAAAAGAATAAATCGCAGCAATTACAAGGAATGCATGTGTCTAAAATAGGAATAACCGCTCTCGTCCCGCCTGAACTGATATTTGCCTGCGGGGGGGAACCTGTTGATGTCAATAATGTCATACCGTTATCAAAAAAATATCCCAGGAACAAGTTGTGCGCATGGACCGCCATCTGGAAGGAGATGCTTGTTGAAAGAGAATTATCTGTTGATTCACTCATCGTGGTAGCCGGCGGGGACTGTCATAATGCTCTCGTTGATGGACAGAAAGTAGCGATGAGCGGAATCCCGACTCACTTTTTCTTTTACCCTTTTGACGGCGATCCCGAATATATGGAATCCCAGTTGCATAGGCTTTCAGAGTTTCTTGGCGGGTTGGAGTTTCCGGAAAAAATAAAGCAAATCAATGATCTTAAAAAACTGGGACAACAGATCGACATTAAAAGGAGCAGAGGAAGAATAACATCAGGCGAAGCTTTCAGTATATTGATATCTTTTAGCGACCTCCGGGGAGACCTGAACGAATTCCAGAAAATTGCAGCTTCGATAAAAGAGCACAATATCGAAACGACTAACAGGGTAGCATTGATCGGAGTGCCTCCGATATTTTATGATTTTCATGATGTTGCCCGGTCACTTGGCCTGCATATAGTGTTTGATGAACTCCCGTATGAATTTATTAGGCACCAGGGAGCCGATATCAGGGAAATAGCCCGCGATTACTGCGAATATACTTTTGCCAGACCGCTTGATTTCAGGATATCCTTCCTCCAAAAGGAACTTGAAAAAAGAAAAGTTGACGGGATCATCCATTATACCCAGTTCGCCTGCCACCATATGCTTGAGGATGAGATCATAAGGTCCAGGCTGGATTATCCCGTATTGACCATCCAGGGCGACCTTCCGGGCAATACACCGCAGCAGATAAAATTACGCCTTGAGGCTTTCAGGGAGATGCTTGAGAGATTATGATTGCCAGACAAAAGCGAATATCCGGGGGTATCGGGCTTGACGTGGGAAGCACAACTGCAAAAATGGTCAGGATCGAGGACGGGGAGGTAAAATCCAGGATAACAGGGACGCACAACTGGAAAGAGCTTGTGAACGGGATCAAGGCGGATATAATTTCAACAGGGTATTTCAGGAACTCGGTCCCGCATAAAGCGTCGGTGACAGAAATAACAGCAGCTATATACGGGGTCAGGCATTATTTTCCGGAGGTGGATGTGATTGTCGATATTGGCGGGCAGGATACAAAGGTAATAGATGTCAGGAAAAATAATTTCTTGATAAACGACAAATGCAGTTCAGGTACAGGTGCGTTCCTTGAGTTCGCGGCAAATTATTTTAGTATTGGGCTGGATGAACTGGGTTTGTTCCACAGAAGAGCAGAACGCATACCCGATATCAACAATACATGCGGCGTATTTGCTATTTCTGAGATGATCTCGCAACTCGTGGCAGGTTATTCGAAAGAAGAGGTAGTAGCAGGGATGCATTACGCGTTTGCAAGGCGTATATCTTTCATGATCCCTGAAGCGGAAACGATCGTTTTGATAGGCGGGGCAGCAAAAAATGAAGGAATGGTAATGGCACTGAAGGATATCCTGAAGAAAAAAATCCTGATACCCGGGGAGCCGCAGGCAATAAACGCACTGGGTGCGTTGAAATATTTTTCTTAATACACGGTTATTGTACCTTTGGCATAAATCCTCGGGTCAATGGTCGGGTCGGATGACGGGATAATAGATTCAAAATTATATGTTCCTTTATTATTAAAGACGGCATAGGCAAATCCTGTTGTACCGAGATCTTTTGTATATGACTGATTCAAAATAAACGTCATCGGGGATTGTAATGAGGTATCAGTTATCTTAAATAAAACGCTGTCCCCTGGATGAATTGTTAAGGTATCCGGATTGGCGCGCCAGTTTGTAAGTTCAATGGTTCTGGATGGAGTATCTATTGATGGATCATAACTCTTTACAGTAAAACCCTGAATTTCAAGTGTTGCTGCTGGAGTCGGGGACGTTAATGCCGGAGTGGGCGTAACTTCTTTGATCACTTCGATTGTCCTGTTAATGTATACCGGTTTCTCAACAATCTTCTCTATCGTTCCCGGCTGATGGGCTAAATACCCAACGACCGCCCCAAAAATAAAGAATATGATAATTAATGGGATCAAAGTTTTATTTTTCTGGTCCATAGTCCTCATGTCATAATAAATTCTTTAATGAGTAATATAGATTTCTACTGATAAGTTCAGGATTCTATTGAACAATTTGATTTAATCATTCAAAATATATCTATTTGTTGTTTAATTACAAAATATCTTTATGATAATAATCATCATTTTGATTATTATTTTTTAAAACTGATTAATTTATATAGCAGAAAGTCTATTTTAATCTAAATGATGGATTTATGTGATTTAAGTTAATTATAATGGTAGGATAAGTAGAAAATGGGATTAATTGATATTTTCAAGACCGATATAGAAAAAATGGAGGAAAATAGAGATGTTGAAGGCCTGAGCCATGTATTGAAAAATAAAAATAAACATTTTCGGATGAGGGCAGTTATGGCTCTTGGGAAGATCGGGGATAAAAGGGTTGTTGAACCTCTTTATGGCGCTTTGAAGGACAAAGACCAGGAAGTGCAAATGAGAGCGGTGGAAGCTCTTGAAGAAATAGGGGATAAAAGGGCGGTTGAACCTCTCATCACAATTTTAAAAACCGGGAACGAGTATGTAAGGGGAGAAGCTGCCAAGACTCTTGGGAAGATCGGAGATAAGAGAGCAGTTGACCCTCTCATTGCGGCCTTAAGGGATAATAGTGAATATGTGCAGGAGGAAGCAGCAGGGGCTCTCGGTAAGATAAGGGATAAAAGGGCGGTTGAGCCTCTTATCCAGACTTTGAATAACGGAAACGAGTATGTACGGGAAAAAGCTGCCAAAGCTCTTGGGAAGATAGGAGATCAGAGGGCAATTGAACCTCTCTTTCTGGCATTGAAGGACAGTAATAAGTATATTCGGGAAGAAGCGGGAGAAGCCCTTGTAAAAATTGCAGATAGAAGGACAGAAGGAACTCTCATCCAGGCATTGAATGATGAAAATGAATACGTCAGAAAGACAGCAGCAGAGGCTCTCGGTGAGATAGGAAATCAAAGTGCCATAGAACCTCTTATTAAGGCTTTAAAAGATGGAAACAAAGATGTTAGAAAGACGGCAGCTGAGGCTCTCGGAAATGTAGGAGATCAAAGGGCAGTTGACCCCCTTATTCTGTCTATGAAGGATATAATTTCAGAAACGCGTGAGGAAACATCAGAAGCTCTTGTGAAATTAGGAGAACCGTCGGTAGAGCCTCTCATCCAGGCTTTAAAGGAAGAAGACTGGGATGTCAGAAAGAGAGCATCCCAGGCTCTTGTAAGAATCGGAGAACCGGCAGTAAGATATCTTATTCCGGCTTTAAAGGATAGAAATGAATATGTCAGTGATATTATCGTAAAGATCGGCGCTCCTTCCGTGGGACCGCTGATCGTGGCTTTGAAGGACAGGAACGAGGAGATGAGAGAAAAGGCTGCCGAGGCACTTGCAATGATAGGAGAACCGGCAATAGCCCCCCTCATCCATGCCTTAAAAAATGCGGGCTCAGAAGTTACAAAGAAAAAAAGTCCGGAAAATCATTAATTTCGACCGATGACGGGTTGATATAAGAAAAAGCCTTTATACCATAGAACGCTATTCAGGTGCGATAACTATGAATAATATGAGGGATCGTCTTTTACGTAATTGAATCGCTTCGGAACAAAAAAGTCAGCATTTTCGATACTACGCTCCGTGATGGAGAGCAGACCCCTGGCGTCTCGCTGACACAGGATGAAAAGCTACTGATTGCACAGCAGCTTGATAAACTTGGCGTGGATATCATCGAGGCTGGTTTTCCCATGTCTTCGGAAGGGGAAAAAGCATCAGTGAAAAGGATAGCTGATGCAGGGCTCAGCTTAAAAGTATGCGGGCTGGCAAGGGTCATTAAATCGGACATAGATTCATGCCTTGCGTGCGGCGTAGATATGGTTCATACCTTTGTCTCCACTTCGGATGTCCAGCGGATATCGACCATTAAAAAGAGCAGGGATGAAGTATATAAAATGGCGATAGATGCTGTGGAGTATATAAAAGACCACGGGGCAAAATGCATGTTCTCTGCAATGGACGCCACAAGGACGGATGCGGATTACCTTATAGATATTTATAAAGGGGTCGAAGCTGCGCATTGTGATATAATAAACGTGCCTGACACGGTTGGAGTGATCGTGCCTTCAGCAATGTATAAATTGATCAATGAGATCGCAGCGAATGTAGAAATCCCAATAGATGTCCATTGCCACAATGATTTCGGGCTTGCGGTTGCCAATAGCCTTGCTGCTGTAGAAGCAGGGGCAAGCCAGGTGCAGGTAACAATTAACGGCCTTGGCGAGAGGGCAGGAAATGCCGACCTTGCAGAAACCGTAATGGGACTGCACTCTCTTTATGGAGCCAAAACCAACATAAACACCCGGTATATAGTTGAGACATCGCATCTTGTTGAAAGATTGACGAAGGTACGGATGCCCGCTACAATGCCGATCGTGGGAGAGAATGCTTTCGCGCATGAGTCTGGCATACACACACATGGTGTTCTTGTAAGATCAGACACCTTCGAACCCGGCGTTATGACACCCGAAATGGTGGGTCACAGGAGGCGCATCGTACTCGGGAAACATGCCGGCAAACATGCCGTAAAACAGTCGCTTGAATGCGCAGGCCTGAATCCGACAGATTCGCAGTTGAATGATATACTGAAGAGGATAAAGGACATTGGCGACAAAGGCAAACGTGTTACAGATGCTGACCTCTATGCAATTGCGGAATCCATCATAGGCACAACATCAAAGGGCGAACAGGCGATCGTTATCAAGGAAGTATCGGTCATGACAGGGAATATCATCACTCCCACAGCGACCGTGAAAGCCATTGTTAACGGCAAAGAGCGTCTTGGTGCAAATGTCGGCGTCGGGCCTGTGGATGCGGCACTCAACACTGTGACAGGTATCCTTGGCGATTACAAGGTTAAACTGCGGGATTTCAGGATCGAAGCTATTTCCGGAGGCTCGGATGCCCTTGCAGAAGTAATTATCGGTGTCGAGGATGAAAATGGTAGGGCGGTATCTGCACGGGCCACTAACGAGGATATAGTAATGGCATCCGTGGAAGCCCTCATAGCTGCAATAAACCAGCTTTTAAGTATCCGGGATAAACCTTAGAAAGAACAAAATTAAACTGGCGGCGGGTTGGTTTTCACCAGGGATTTTTTGATATACTCGGTGCAGCTTGCAAGAATGCCATCGATATCCCCATGAACGTCCATCCCCGAGGCACCTTCATGCCCCCCGCCTGTCCCATTGTATTTAGCACTTAATTCCTCCATGAGCCTTGCAAGATTGACACCGGCGTTCAATGTACATTTCCTTGCACGGGCGCTCACCTTGACCACATCGTCGCTCTTTGAGGCCACAAAAGCGATATCTGCACCCGTCGAGATCAAACTTGATGCTGCGGCGCCGCCGAAGGAACTTACCTGGGATGTGACTATTATCCATTCATCCACTCTTTCTATCGATGCACGCTGGGCAGCTTTTAAGAAAGCTATCCTCATGGAAATATCCTGCGGCAGGGAAGAAAGGGCATCCATTACCTCGCTGTACTCGATGCCGCTCAATTCCATAAGTTCGGCAACAGCTTTGAAAGAGTCCGCTGAAGCATGCTTAAAATTGCCGGTGTCCGTTATGATGCCGGCAATCAGGGCAAAAGCAGCGCGCCTCATTATCGGGGCACCCATTTTGTTTAAGACCACAAGGACTATCTCGGCAGTGGAGCTTTTATTCCTGTGAAGGCAAAATGCCGCATTTTCGTTCAGTGATGTCGTGGCATGATGATCAATCACAGCGTATTTCTTTAGCTGGAATCCATTTAACTGGGAAAGCGTTGATGTATCAACTACTACCACAAGGTCATAATTGTCTGCTGGATTTATGACATAATCAATATTCAACTGTTTTGCCAGTACTGATGCCACCCTGTCGCATCCGTCCATGACGCCAATAATGCCCCCTACGGCTTCTTTCAGGGCAAAAGCACTTCCGAGGGCATCAGGATCTGCGTTCCTGTGGCATAAATAAAGGATATTGTGATAATCCAGCAGATGATTATAGAATTCCGATTCGTCTAACTCCATAATCACTGTGCTGAAGGAGTCCCGATAGCCTGTTTGAGTTGCTCCTGCAACTGCTGGAATCGCGTCTGTGCGCGTTCTTCCTGGCGCGCAAGGGTCTGCAACCTCAGATCAAGTGTATCTTTTTTCTCTTTGAGGACTTCTTTTGTTTTATCGCGTTCTGTTTTTATAAGCAGGTCTCCTATCGCCCTGTAGACTACAGCGTCAGTATCAAGTTTTTCAAGTTCTTCAAGGGCCAGTTCAGTCTCTTTCAATGTTATTTCGACTTGGTTCTTCTGGGCTATTATTGCCTGCGCCTGCTGCTGGATCTGCTGCAATTGCGCAAGCTGGTTTTTAATTTGAGGGGGTAATTCTGAACTCATCTAATTCACCTGTGAATCTGGTGTAGTATTGCCAGACCCTAATTTATAACTTGTGCATTCAAAGTTATCGAACACATCTCATATGTGATCTTGATCATCCGCAGCCAGCCGTTCAACGCTGCCCTCATCGAAACGATATCATTTGCCTCAACATTTAATATGAGCAAATTGCCCGTAAGTCCAAGGGTTGTTTTAGTACGCTGGTAATCCTCCCCAAGTTCTGGTAGTAATGAATCATAAATTATACGGGCAATGCTTCCGAAATCGAATTCAAACTCTGCGAGGATTTGCATAAACATTTGATAAACATTACCCTTATATTTAAGTTTGCAGATAAGTTTTTAAGCCAAATCGATATTATAGGAAATGATCAAACATCCCAATGGATTCATGGATAACATTTGAAATAATAACGATATCTATACTGATTGTATTTTCTGCTTTTTTTTCCCTTTCGGAGACAGCGCTTCTTTCAGTTAATAAGATACGGATAAGGCACTTTGCAGAAACAGGGAATAAGAAAGCAAAAACAGTAATTAGATTACTTGAGAACCCTGAACTTTTCCTTGCAGCGATCCTGATAGGGAATAATATAGTAAACATCAGCGCGTCAGTACTGGCCACAGATGCGGCTATAAAATATTTTGGGGATTCAGGGATCGCAATAGCTACCGGTATAATGACACTTTTCATCCTTGTTTTCGGTGAGGTTTTCCCGAAAACGCTTGCTTCAAGGAACGCTGAATATATCGTAATGCGAATTGCGAATCCTATTGTAATAGTCATAAAGATCTTAAGCCCTATCGTCTGGTTCATAACAACAATCGTAAATTTCCTGATAGTGCTTTTCGGGGGAAAAGAACGTGTAAAACATCCCTTCGTTACAGAAGAAATGATTAATATGATGCTTAAGGTAGGGGAAAAGGAGGGGACTATTGAAAAACACGAAAGGGAAATAATCGGCAATGTCTTTGAATTCACGGATGAAAAAGCGCACGGGGTGATGACCCCCAGGGAGAACATCGTTTGTATTGAAGAATCCGAAACACTTGACAACGCGCTTGCATTAATTAACAAGTCCGGCCATTCCAGGATCCCTGTTTATCAAAAAGATTTTGATAATATCGTAGGGATGATCTATGCCAAAGACTTCCTGAAGTTCAGGGATTATGAACTCCCAAGGATAAAAGTCTACCAGATCTTGCGTCCTCTTTTGACCGTGAAAGCCGGAAGGGAGATCTCTTCGATACTGAAAGAACTCCAGCAAAAGAAGATGAATATTTCAATTGTAGTGGACAATAACATGAAGGTCATCGGCCTTGTTTCGATCGAGGATATTCTGGAGGAACTGGTCGGGGAGATATTTGATGAATATGATGTGGAAGCGGAGACATAAAACCATCTCAGGTGAGTGTTCTGTTATTCCAGGAACCCGAGATTCTTGTCCGTCAGCTTGACGTAATCGGTGAGGCGTTTCCGGGTGAGCATTTCCTCGACGGACTTTTTGAACCGCTGGATGAATTTCGTTCCCAGTTCGCGCTTCGCTTGTTCAAGGGAGGTGTCTGCTGGCGCGTGCACTTTATAGTCCACGACCGGCTTCAACGTGAGCAGCGTGTTTGGAAAATCGAAATACACCGTCTTGTCGCCGCCCTTCATCACGGTCAATACATCGCGCGGACGGCCCTGGTCGAATTGGAGGTTCACAGTCTTCGTTGCGAATTGCTTTGCACGTATCCGGGCAATGGTGCGTTCCACAGCGGCGGGTTCGAGGTCTGCAAGTTCGTCGGGGATGAGGATGTAAAGGCGTACGTCCTCGGCGCTTTTCCCAGCTTGCTGCATCAGGCGGGTGACGAGCGGTTCGACGAAGTTGTGGACATAGCCATGTGCGAGCGCCAGCGGCGCGGAGAATTTTTCCTCTTCCAGATCATCTTCGCGGGCGCGAAGAACATTGTTAAAGTGCGTCACCAATGTCGTCGTTGCCACCGAGACCAGTCCCAGCAACGCCGTGATAGGCTCAGCTTCAAACGGGAGTTTCCAGCGCAACAACCACGCCAGCGCCACCACAAATGTCGCCGTCCACAGCACCACCTGAAACGCTTTTGCAAATACCTGAACCCGGTCGCCGTTGTCACGCTTCTGTCCGGCGGACGACTCATTCCGAGCGGTTGCGGTCGTTTCTTCCACCCCCATGCTCAGGATTGGAGGCTCGGGCGATTATTTGTTCACGCATAGGAAAGTAGGAACACATATTCTTATCCCGCTACTGAAATAGATAAGTTGATTTCATTGGCTTTCATCGTTTTTTGTGCGCATTAATGGGATAGAACCCGTTTTGTGTCAGTTAAGAAACTTTCCTATTTAAAACCTCCCCTGAGTTTTAAAATTCGTCGGGAGTAACAATTTCGACTTGCGCCGCGCAATATATACTCGATATTCCCTAAATTGGGTGGAGTTAGCATATATATCTGAGGATATCGATGTGTATGATATAGGTAGGAGGTGACCGATGGTGGGAAAAAAAGTAGGAGTGGTTTATTTAATCTTTTTCCGGTCACCAATTGCTAATTAGGCATTCCTTTTTTATGCGGGTTGTGGTTTATGAAATGCAAATCAGAGTATTGTTTACTTAAAAATCGTAAACTATTGCACCATAAATCTTATCTATGCAGATTGATTCCTGATTTTGGTCATGCAGACGCCATTATTTCAAGAAACTTAATATAGTTTATAATCAAATTATATCCTGTGTGATTTGAATGCCAGAAACGGTAAAAGTTGAAGCTGAGATAACAGCCGAGTTATCAAAAGAATTAAATAAACTCGTTAAATTGGGTATCTACCGGAACAAAGATGAAGTTATTATGGACGGTATAAGACAGGTAATAGAGCGCATAAGGCACCTCACGAAGGAAGAGAAAGCAATAATAGAGGATGTAAAATGGGGATTATATGGGGATTAGGACGGCTGTTTCTAATACAGGTCCCATAATTCACCTTTCTGAAGTAGATTGTTTCCACTGTCTCAGAATTGTTGATAATTTACTCATACCAAGTTCAGTAGAATCAGAGATAAGAAGCAAGAACGCTCCGGGGAAAAACGAATTACGAAATGCTGGCTGGATAACCACCAAAGAACTTGATGGGATTCAAAAAGAAAAAGCAGATAAGATCTCAAAAGACTTTGGGATAGAACTGGCCGATGCTGAAGCTATTATGCTTGCCAAAACTAATAATATTAAACTTCTTTTTACAGATGATAAAAGCGCGAGGGAAATCGCAGAGTATTATGGATTGGAAGTACACGGGAGTGCTGGAATTATAGCAAGGGCATATCGGAGTAAAATTTTGAGTTACGAGGAAGTTAGAAAAGCGCTGGAAAGGCTGCATAAGGATAGTTCTCTTTATATAACCGATCGAGTTTTCAAGATAGCGCTGGATCTTGTTGAGATGACCAGGCAAGAAGGAAAATAACTTCAAATGCATTTTTAAGATGAATATTTATATGCCTTTATCATTAAAGAAGTGGATTGATGTATGGGATATAGGAAAAAGCTATCAAGAATTTTCAGTTTCCTGCAAAATACAATCAAAGTAGTGTTAGAGATAACTGGAGGGATATTGAAATGGATCAGGGCTAACAAAACTAAGCTGAATATTTCTATTATTCTAACATTATTTGGAGTTTTCCTGGTTATTTCTGACATTCCAAATTATCCTCTTTGGTTCACTGAAGAAATCCCTACAAAAACGTATAGCTATATTGATACTGACTATGGAAATTACCTGAGTTATGAAATTGATTATATAGTAAAGTATCGAAAATGGAGCCAATTCCTGCATCAGGTTAATATTTCAATTCTTCCACCAGAGTATGATATTTCAATTTCTCTACCTATAAAGGTTGATGGGTACAAAGACGTTAGTGAAGCGATGGGCAGAAAAATAGATATCTGGGCTGATGCGCCCAATGATACAATAAAGATAAAAAATATAAATAAAGTAAATCCGCTCTTATTGCGTATTTCTTTCGTTTCCGAAGAAAGCATTGATCCTGAAATGATAGTAATTGAGACACCTTTACCAGAGATTCAAAATAACTCTATAATGCTCGATTCGTTTTTTGTTAAGATTAAAAACAGTGGCGGACATGATATCAAATCTTTAAGACATCGTTCAAATGTAACTAAATGGATAGATGTATATTTTAAACCGTAACTCTTCCTCTTTTACGTAATACTCAGATCAATCCCCATATTTTCATTAAGTAATCGTGTCTTTTTAGGAATCTCAGAAACTATCCAATTATCTCCGATCTTGACATGAAATACTC